>NZ_MCIC01000014.1:0-483809 GCF_002025745.1 Hydrogenophaga sp. H7
TGAAGTCCCCTTGAAAACCTGAACCACCCGGAAGTAGAGAATTCCCCAAGACGGAGTCTCTACATGAAGAAATCCAGATTCAGCGAAGCGCAGATAGTCGGCATCCTCAAGGAGGTCGAGATGGGTGCCAAGGTCGGCGAGACGTGCAGGAAGCACGGCGTGAGCGAGCCGACCTACTACAAGTGGAAGAGTCAGTTCTCTGGCATGACGGTCTCGCACCTGGCGCAGCTTCGGCAACTGCAGGACGAGAACGCCAAGCTCAAACGCATGTATGCCGACCTGGCGCTCATGCACCACGCGCTCAAGGACGTTGTCGACCGAAAGCTCTGACCCCGGAGCGTCGCGAGATGGTCGTTCAAGCCCTCATGGCCGAGCACGGCATGAGCGAGCGCCGAGCCTGCCAGGCCAGCGGCATTGCCCGCTCCACACTGCGCTACCGACCCATTGCGCGCGACGACTCCGGGGTCATCACCTTCATCCAGATGCACATGGCGCTCAACCCGCGCCACGGCTTTGGCCTGCTTTACGACAGTGCCCGCCACCAAGGCAAGCCCTGGGGCAAGACGGTGCTTTGGCGCGTGTACTGCGAGCTGCGGCTGAACCTGCCACGGCGCGGCAAGAAGCGTTTGCCGGCGCGCATCAAGCAACCGCTGGAGGCTGCTGGCCAACCCAATCAGGGTTGGAGCTGCGACTTCATGGCCGATGCACTGTGGTCCGGCAGGCGATTCAGGACCTTCAACGTCATCGATGAGTTCAACCGCGAGGGCCTGCGTATCGAGGTCGACACCAGCCTGCCGGCAGCCCGTGTCATACGTGCCTTGAATGAGCTGGTGGAAGTGCGCGGAGCGCCGCTGTCGATTCGCCTGGACAACGGCCCGGAGTTCATCGCTCACGCTCTGTCCGAATGGGCGAAATCCAAGGGCATCGCGCTCAATCACATCCAGCCAGGAAAGCCCACGCAAAACGCCTATGTCGAACGATTCAACAAGACCTACCGAACCGAGGTGCTGGACTGCTATGTCTTCGAGTCATTGCAGGAGGTGCGTGATATGACGGCCGACTGGCTGCACCGCTACAACCACCAGCGCCCCCATGAATCTCTCGGCCGAATCCCACCGGTCGAGTACCGTGTCAAACTGTTCCCCAACCTCTACTTCTGACTGGCTCAGGAATTCGAGGGGACTTCAGCGCGGCTTAAGCGCGGGTTATGTGCGACTTAAATTTCACTTAAATGCAGTGGATTGCGCCACACATCGGCGCTGAACCGAGCCTGCATTGAAATTCGAAATTGAGCTAGGTCAAGCTTCGTGCGATCCGGTATTGAGCCATTCACACTTGCCGGGCTATCCTCGCAAACAAGGTGAGCATTTCGCCGTGCTGCGCGCGTCCTAAACACAATACCCCTCCGGGGTTGATGTTGTTTGGCGAAATCATGTGCAGCGGGTCAGGCACCATAATCACCTTTCGAAACACCTGAATATTTGCAAAGGCGGAATGGCTGTGAAAGTACTGGTTACCGGGATCGATGGCTATATTGGGAGTTTGCTGGGTTCGGTCCTGCTGGAGCGGGGGCATGAGGTGGTCGGCATCGACACTGGTTTCTACCGGGACGGCTGGCTGTTCAATGCCGTCAAAAGATCGCCGCAATGGATCAGCAAGGACATTCGCAACATCACCGAAAAAGACCTTGAGGGATTCGAGGCGGTGGTGCATCTGGCCGAATTGTCCAATGACCCGTTGGGCAAGCTCAACCACGACATCACCTATGAAATCAATCATGTGGGCTCGGTGGAATTGGCCAAGAAGTGCAAGAACGTCGGTGTGAGCCGTTTTGTTTACACGTCTTCCTGCAGCGTGTATGGCATTGGTGGGGACGATTTCAAGACCGAAGAATCCGATACCGATCCACAAACCGCCTATGCCAAGTGCAAGGTGAAAGTCGAGCGCGACGTGTCGCCGCTGGCCTCCGAGCATTTCAGTCCGACCTTCCTGCGCAATGCCACGGCCTATGGGCCGTCTCCGCGCATGCGCTTTGACATCGTGCTGAACAACCTGTCCGGATTGGCATGGACCACCCAGGAAATCAAGATGACCAGCGACGGACAACCTTGGCGCCCGCTGGTGCACGTGCTGGACATTTGTGATGCCATCGGCTGCGTGCTGGAAGCGCCGCGCGAGAAGGTGCACAACCAGATCTTCAATGTGGGCGCCACCTCCGACAATTACCGGGTCAAGGAAATCGCCGAAATCGTTGCCGAGACCTTCACCGGATGCGCGCTCAGTTTTGGCCAGCACGATGCGGACAACCGCAGCTACCGGGTGTCGTTTGACAAGATCAGCAACCAGCTGGGCTTCAAATGCAAACGAAATGCCAGGATTGGTGCCGAACAACTCTACGAAGTGTTCAAACGCATCGACATGACGCCCGACATCTTCAACTTCCGGGCCTTCACCCGCCTCAAGCAGATTGAATACCTCATCCGCACGCGCCAGATTGACGACAAGTTCTTCTGGAGCGTTTGATGATCTTCACCGAAACCAAACTGGCGGGCGCCTACATCATTGATCTGGAAAAACGCGGTGATTCCCGCGGCTTCTTCGCCCGCTCTTTCTGCCAGGAAGAATTCGAGCGGCATGGGCTCATCAGCAAGGTGGTGCAGACCAATGTGTCCCTGAGCAAACACCAGGGCACATTGCGCGGCATGCACTACCAGGAATCGCCCTATGCCGAAACCAAGCTGGTGAGATGCACGCAGGGCGCCATCTACGATGTCATCGTGGACATCCGCCCGGAATCTCCGACCTACCGGCAGTGGATCGGTGTGGAGTTGACCAGCAGCAATCACCGCATGCTGTTCGTTCCCCAGCATTTCGCGCATGGATTCATCACCCTGGTGGACGATTGCGAAGTCACCTACCAGGTTTCGCAGGTGTACCACCCGGGTTCGGAGCGTGGCCTCCGATACAACGACCCGGCGCTGGGAATCATCTGGCCGCAGGAGGTCAAAGTGATTTCCGACAAAGACGCCAGCTGGCCCGACATGAACATCTGAGCGCAATAGCCGCCATATCGGCTCGCCCAGCCCGGGTGCCGCCTCACGAATTGAATATTCAAGATCATGATCATCATTGACAGCGCATTGAAGAAGCGCCAGGCCGAGAACAACCCGGTGCGGGTGGCCATGGTGGGCGCGGGATTCATGGGGCGCGGGGTGGCGCTGCAAATCATCCAGTCCACCCCGGGCATGAAGCTGGTGGCGGTGTCCAACCGGACCCTCGATCAAGCCCGGCGCGCCTACAAGGAGGCCAATGTCCAGGACGTGGCGGTGGTTGAAACCGTGGCGCAGCTCGAAGATGCGATCGCGCAAGACCGTTACGCGATCACCGACGACGCGTTTCTGCTTTGCGAGGCGCAGGGCATCGACGCCATCATCGAGGTGACCGGCGCGGTGGAATTCAGCGCCCAGGTGGTTTTCAGGGCCATCCAGCACGGCAAGCACGTGGTCATGATGAATGCCGAGCTGGACGGCACGGTGGGCCCGATTCTCAAGGTCTATGCCGACAAGGCCGGCGTGGTGCTCACCAATGTGGATGGCGACCAGCCCGGCGTGATCATGAATCTGTACCGATTTGTCAAGGGGATAGGGGTGAGGCCCGTCCTCTGCGGCAACATCAAAGGTTTGCACGATCCCTATCGCAATCCGACCACACAGGAAGGATTTGCCAAAAAATGGGGGCAGAACCCCGCCATGGTGACCTCATTCGCCGATGGCACCAAGATTTCCTACGAGCAGGCCATTGTGGCCAACGCCACCGGCATGCGGGTGGCCCAACGCGGCATGTTCGGGCCCACGGTGGAAGCCGGGACGCCCATTACCGAGGCGGTGAATTGGTATCGGCTGGAAGAACTGCTGCAAGGCCCGGGCATTGTGGATTACGTGGTGGGGGCCGCTCCCAACCCGGGCGTTTTTGTGCTGGGCACCCATGACCATCCCCAGCAAAAGCACTACCTCAATCTGTACAAGCTGGGCGAAGGGCCGCTGTATTGCTTCTATACGCCTTACCACCTGTGCCACTTTGAGGTACCCAATACGGTGGCGCGCGCGGTGTTGTTCTCCGATGCGGCCATTGCGCCCATCGCCGGCCCGTGCGTGGATGTGGTGGCCACCGCAAAAATCGACCTGAAAGCTGGTCAATTGATTGATGGCATTGGCGGCTACATGACCTACGGATTGGCCGAAAACTCGCAGGTGGTGAATCAGGGCCGTCTGCTGCCGATGGGTTTGGCCGAGGGATGCCGCCTCAAGCGCGACGTTCCCAAGGACCAGGTGCTGTGCATGGACGATGTCACGGTGCCGGAAGGCCGCTTGAGCGACCAACTCCGTGCCGAGCAAAACGCCTATTTCAGCAATTGAAACCGGTGTGGATCTGAATATCTGCGTCTGGGCAAAAAATGAACAATGCTCCGTTGGTCAGTATTGGTGTCCCGGTGTACAACGGTGAAAAATCCTTGGCGCGCACGCTGGATTGCCTCCTGGGGCAAACCTATCGAAATATCGAACTGATCTTGTCCGACAACGCATCCACCGACGCCACAGCGCAGATTTGCCAGAAATACTGCGCTCAGGACCCTCGGATCAGATACGTGCGGCAGGAGAAGAACCTCGGGCTGCCCGGCAACTGGACGTTTGTTGCCGAGCAGGCCACAGGCGAGTTTTTCATGTGGGCGGCGGCCGATGACCACTGGGAGCCGGAGTTTGTAGAGGTTCTGCTCAACAAACTTCTCGCGGAACCCGACGCGATATTGGCATTCTGCCCCTACCGCCTCTTCAACAGAGAGGCGCAGGAATACGAAGGCGAACCGGTCATTGAAGACTACGGGCACCGGTATGCGCTGGTGAGAATCTACAAGCTGACCAAACAGTTGCTGGACCGCAGCAACCACGCGCTCATCCGGCGCCAGCGCGCCGAGGACATTGCATACAAGCTGTGGCTGTTTCCGAAAATCACCACGGTTTACAACGTTGCTTTCCCATCCCTGTATTTCCTGGCGGCCAAGGGCAATTTCGTTCTGGCATCACTGGACAAGCCCTTGTGGCGCAAGACCATGACCAGCAAACCGGCGCATGACGTGCCGCAGCACGCACGCCACCCGGCTCTGACCTATCTGGGCCATGTGATTCGCAAAATCCACCTGTTCTTCCGGTCGCTGGCCTATATCCGGCGTGGAGCGGATTCGTATTTGCTCATGCTGGCGTGCGTGCCGATCCTGTTGGCCAGGATGATTCACGACATTGTGGTGCCGGTGTGGGTGGTGCTGAAAGTGATTGTTTCCGGCAGGAAGATGAAGGATTTGTCCCCTCATGATTTCTGGAAAATGGGCGTTCGCTGAAAGCGGCTGAGCCAGCCCCTCAATATTTCTCATTCGGACAGATTGAACAACCCAGGCAAGGGCGCAAGGAAATGAAAGCAGTCATTTTGGCGGGAGGCTACGGAACCCGGATCAGCGAGGAAAGTGCCACCAAGCCCAAACCCATGATCGAAATTGGTGGCAAGCCCATGCTCTGGCACATCATGAAGATCTATTCCAAGGCGGGAATCAACGACTTCATCATCTGCTGCGGCTACAAGGGCTATGTGATCAAAGAGTATTTCGCCAACTATTTCCTTCACACGGCTGATTTCACGTTCGACATCAAGAACAACAAGATGGACGTGCACCACACCCAGGCCGAGCCGTGGCGTGTGACCCTGGTCGATACGGGCGAAACGACCATGACCGGCGGGCGCATCAAGCGAATCAAGGACTATGTGGAAGGTGAGACGTTCTGCCTGACGTATGGGGACGGCGTCTGCGACATGGACATGAACAAGCTGCTGGCTTTTCACCATGAGCAGAAAGCGGTGGCGACCTTGACCGCCGTGCAGCCGCCTGGGCGCTTCGGGGCTTTTGCCCTCAAAGAGGACGATAGCAAGATCCACAACTTCAGCGAAAAGACCAAAGGGGACGGGGCGTGGATCAATGGTGGCTTCTTCGTCATGGAGCCCGGGGTGTTCGACTATTTCCCGGGCGACGAATGTGTTCTGGAACAGGAGCCTCTCACGCAACTGGCGCACGAAGGCAAGCTGGCGGCACATCGCCACGAAGGCTTCTGGCAGAACATGGATACGCTGCGCGACAAGAACTATCTTGAAAGCCTCTGGGCCAGCACCAAGGCACCCTGGAAGATCTGGTGATGGGTGCATTGCGAGCACGATTGACCCCATCTGTTGGGGCGTAGCCGGGCGACGCGTCTGTGGAGCGCGCTGACAGACCGTTGGGTCCTGTCCTTGTCAGAGATCTCCGAAGTTGGATCCTGTCATTCTTCGTGGCAGACGGACGTAGAAGGTCGAACCCTCACCAGGCACAGACTCTGCCCAGATACGTCCTCCGTGTGCCTGCACGATGCGCTGGCACAAGACCAAGCCAATCCCGTCGCCTGCGATGGCAGCATCGGGATTCGCGCGCCCGAACATCTGGAAGATGTGCGAGTGTGTCGGCGCCGACTGAATCTTGACCCACCCTGCCGATTGAACTTTGACCCAGGGCTGGTGGCCGGAACCGCGTGATCCCGGCTGTGTACAACTGTAGCTCCTTGCTCCTTTCAGGTGGTTTGGTGGATGTGGGTGGCGCGGCGCTCGCTGTCAGCCGGGATCGACCGGCTTGTCTCTTCGCTCCTGTTCTCGTGCCTTTATGCGCCGCTTCGTGCTGGCCGTGGCCTGGGTGACGCGGTAGCTCTCGTTGCCGGTCTCGACGATGTGGCAATGGTGGGTGAGCCGGTCCAGCAGTGCGGTGGTCATCTTGGCGTCGACGAACACGTTGGACCACTCGGCGAAGTCCAGGTTGGTGGTAATCACCACGCTGGTGTGCTCGTAGAGCTTGCTCAGCAGGTGGAACAGCAGCGCGCCGCCGGCCTGGCTGAACGGCAGGTAACCCAGTTCATCGAGGATGACCAGGTCCATGCGCAGCAAGCTGGCGGCGATGCGCCCCGCCTTGCCCTGGGCCTACTCCTGCTCCAGCGCGTTGACCAGGTCGACCGTGGAATAGAACCGCACCCGCTTGCCGTACTCGGTGATGCCGGCCACGCCGATGGCCGTGGCCAGGTGGCTCTTGCCTGTGCCTGGTCCACCCACCAGCACAGCGTTATGCGCGCCGGCCGTGAACTCGCAAGTGGCGAGCTGTGTCACCAGCTTGCGGTCTACCTGCGAGACCTCAAAGTCGAAGCCCGCCAGATCACGGTGCACCGGGAACTTGGCGGTGCTCATCTGGTGGCTGACCGAGCGCTTGGCACGGTCGTTGGTTTCAGCCTTGAGCATCTGCTCGACCAGCCAGCGTGACCGGTCGACTTCGCCGTTGTTCTGCTCCCCCAGTTCAGCCCAGGTGGCCGCCATGCCATGCAGCCGCAGGGCCTTGAGCTCGGTGATGACGTCACGCATCGGGCACCTCCTCCTGTCCCACCTCCACCGCGATGCGGCGCAGCTGGTCATAGCGTGCCGTATCGGCCTTGGGCGGCGTCAGGGTGACCAGGGCCGTGGCCACGTTGGGCGGGCGCGGCGGCGCCGTCAGCCTGGCCAGTACGTTGGCCACGTGCTCGGGGCTGACCCGGCCGCTGAGCCCGGTGTGCTCTAGCGCCAGCTCGGCCGCCACCAGCACCGCATCCAGGCCGGCCACGCTGACCATCGCCAGCACCTGCGCCATCAGCCGGTCACCACCGGCGTGCCGCAGCAGCGCCTGGCGCAGCTTGGCCAGCGGCGCGGGCAGGTCCATGAACGGTGCGCCGTTGCGCAGCGCCCCGGGCTTGCGCTGCACCAGCGGCACGTAGTGCTGCCAGTCGTAGACCGTCTTGCCTTTGCCGCTCTGGCGCGCATGCTCGGCAATGACCCGGTCCTCGCTCACGATCACCACCCGCGTGGGGTAGAGCCGGGCGCTCACGATGTGCCGCGCCAGTTCGCACGGCACCGAGTAGCGGTTGCGTGCCACCGTTACCAGGCAGGTGCTGCTGACGCGGCTGAACTCCTGCACGTAGCCGTCGAAGGCCACGGGCATGGGCATGAGGTGCTCGCGCTCGAGATCGAGCATCTCGGCCACGCTGAAGGCCTTGTGTTCGGGGTGACGCAGCTCGGACCACAGGGCCTTGCAGCGTTCGCCCAGCCAGGCGTTGAGTTCGTCCAGGGTGGCAAAGCGCTGCTCACGTGCGTCCAGCCAGATCCGCCGTCGGCTGTCCTGCACGTTCTTCTCGACGACACCCTTCTCCCAGCCGCTGGCCACATTGCAGAAGTCGGGGTCGAACAGGTAGTGCGCGCACATGGTCGTGAAGCGCACGTTGACGTCACGGGCCTTGTCTTTGCCGACCCGGTCCACGGCCGTCTTCATGTTGTCGTAGATGCCCCGGTGTGCCACACCGCCCAGCGCCGCGAAGGATCGCGTGTGGGCATCGAACAGCATCTCGTGGCCCTGGCCCGGGTAGGCCACCAACCAGAAGGCCCGGCTCGCGCACAGCTTCATGTGCGAGACCTGCAGACGCTGGTACTGCCCGCCGATGACCAGCGGCTCTTCGCTCCAGTCGAACTGGAAGGCTTCGCCCATCTCAAAGCTCAGCGGCACATAGGCATTCCCCAGTGCCGCACCTCCCTGGCTGGCGCGCCAGTGCCGGATGTAGTCGGTCAGTCGGCTGTAGCCGCCTGCGTAGCCCGCCGGCACAAGTTGCGCGTACAGCGCCTTGGCGGTGCGGCGCTCCTTCTTCGGCCGCCTCGCGTCGGCCAGCAGTGCTTGCTTGACCTGCTCAACGTATGGGGTCAGCTTGGTCGCCACCGCCGGTCGGCGGTACTTGGGGGCCTCGGCCACCCCTTTGCGCAGGTACTTGCGCACCGTGTTGCGCGACAGGCTCGTCGCCTTGACGATCTCTCGCACCGACTTCTTCTCGCGGTGGTGCATCCGCAAGACCTTGCCAATCATGGCCATGGTAATCACTCCTAACACCCCGCTCCTCTGTGGATAACTCGGGCAGGGTAGGTTGAACACCTGGGTCAAATTTGGATCGGTACGATTCCCGTAAGTGGGTCAGTTTTCAGTCGGCGTCAACAAGTTGCGCGTCAACGTGCCGGTCACCTTCGGCGTGCTGCACCTGGCGCCGCTGTGGCCGGCCTTCATGGCGCAGCACCCGAAAGTGACGCTGGACGTGACGCTGTCCGACCGCCTGGTCGATCTGGTCGACGAGGGCTTCGATGTGGCGGTCCGCATTGCGCGCCTCCAGGTGTCCTCGCTCATCAGCCGGCAGCTGACCACGACGCGGCTGATCCTGTGCGCCTCGCCGGAGTACCTTCGCCGGCACGGCGCGCCCCGGCATCCGGCCGAGCTGGCCGGGCACTCGGTGATCGCCTATTCGTTGCTGGCCGCGGGGGACCAGTGGGAATTCTTTTCGTCGCAGGGGTCCAGGGAACCGATCCAGGTGAAGGTGTCGCCCCGCATGCGCACCAACAGCGGCGACACCTGCACCGCCGCCGCCCTGCAGCACATGGGCCTGGTGCTGCAACCCTCGTTTCTCGTCGGGCCGCACCTGGACTCGGGCGCGCTGGTGGAGGTCATGCCCGGCTTCCGCTCCACCGAACTCGGTGTGTACGCGGTCTACCCGAGCCGCCGGCAACTGACCCCCAAGGTCCGTGCGCTCATCGACTTCCTGGTGGACGCGTTCCGCATGCGGGCCTGGCCGGCCTGAGGCATCGGCAGGGGAGCGTGCAGCGCGCGACAGGGTGGCGGCTGCACCGGCAATGACCCTGGCAGACAAGCGGTCAACGCCGCTTTTTGTGGTCATCGGCATTAAAGATGCATATCATATGAATCTTTAAAAGAGGCTGCAGATCAACACCAAAACCACTTCGGTGGCGCATCGAATCTGCACCCATCGCCGCAGGAGCCCCACCATGACCACCGTTGAACAGGCACCGCCGCTGACCCAGGCGTTGCATCAGCCCTACCAGCACGGCTTCGTCACCGACGTGGAGACCGACTCGCTGCCACCGGGGCTGGACGCCGACACCGTGCGCGCCATCTCGCGCCGCAAGCGCGAGCCCGAGTTCCTGCTGCAATGGCGCCTGGCGGCACTGGAGCGCTGGCAGACCATGGAGCATCCGCACTGGGGCCAGCTGCGCATCGAGCCCGTGGACTTTCAAGCGCTGAGCTACTACTCGGCGCCAAAGTCCCAGAAGGACGGCCCCAAGAGCCTGGCCGAGGTCGACCCCAAGCTGCTGGAGACCTACGAAAAACTTGGTGTGCCGCTGCACGAACGGGCCCGGCTGGCTGGTGTGGCGGTGGACGCGGTGTTCGACTCGGTGTCCGTGGGCACCACCTTCCGCGAACAGCTGGCCGAAGTCGGCGTGATCTTCTGTTCGTTCTCGCACGCGGTGCAACACCACCCCGAACTGATCGAACGCTACCTCGGCACCGTGGTGCCACCGGGCGACAACTTCTATGCCGCACTGAATTCGGCGGTGTTTTCCGACGGCTCCTTCGTCTACATCCCCAAGGGCGTGCGCTGCCCGATGGAGCTGTCGTCGTACTTCCGCATCAACGCCGCCAACACCGGCCAGTTCGAGCGCACGCTGATCATTGCCGAAGAGGGCAGCCATGTGAGCTACCTCGAAGGCTGCACGGCGCCGCAGCGCGACCAGCACCAGCTGCACGCGGCGGTGGTCGAGCTGGTGGCGCACGACGACGCCCACATCAAGTATTCGACGGTGCAGAACTGGTACCCGGGCGACGAGCAGGGGCGCGGCGGCATCTACAACTTCGTCACCAAGCGCGGCCTGTGTGCGGGCCAGCGCTCGCACATCGCCTGGACACAGATCGAGACCGGTTCGGCCATCACCTGGAAGTACCCGAGCGTGGTGCTGCGCGGCGACGATTCGCGCGGCGAGTTCCATTCGATCGCCGTGAGCAACCATTTCCAGCAGGCCGACACCGGCACCAAGATGATCCATCTGGGCCGCAACACCAAGAGCCGCATCGTCTCCAAAGGCATCAGCGCGGGGCACGCCCAGAACAGCTACCGCGGCCTGGTGCGCGTGGCGCCCACCGCGAGCGGTGCCCACAACCACACGCAGTGCGACTCGCTGCTCATCGGCCCGGACTGCGGAGCCCACACCTTCCCGTACATCGAGGCCGCGCGCGACGACGCCATGGTGGAACACGAAGCGACCACCACCCGCATTTCCGAAGAGCGCCTGTTCTATTGCCAGCAGCGCGGCATCCACCCGCAGGACGCCACCGCCCTCATCGTGGGCGGCTTCTGCCAGGCGGTGCTGGACGAGCTGCCGATGGAGTTCGCGCTCGAAGCCAAGGCGCTGCTGGCCGTCTCGCTCGAAGGCGCCGTCGGCTGAGCCCCACCCCCCGATTTCCCAGGAGAGAACCACCATGACCCATGCCGAACCCTTGTTGCAGGTGCGCGATCTGCGCGTTGACGTTGGCGGCCGCCACGTGTTGAAGTCGATCTCGCTCGATGTCCCCGCCGGTGCGCTGGTGGTGCTCATGGGCGCCAACGGCAGCGGCAAGAGCACGCTGGGCCTGACGCTGGCCGGCCATCCGCGCTACAGCGTGGTCGGCGGCGAAGCCCGCTTTGCGGGCCAGGACCTGCTGGCCATGAGCCCCGAGGCGCGCGCCCGCGCCGGGCTGTTTGTGTCGTTCCAGGCGCCCCCCGAGATCCCGGGCGTGAAGAACAACCTGTTCATCCGCACGGCCCTGAACGCCGTGCGCGAGGCGCGCGGCGAAGCACCGCTGGATGCCTTCGATTTCCTGGGCGATGCGCGGGCCACGGCCACCCGTCTGGGCCTGCCCGAGGCGATGCTGGCGCGCCCCGTCAACGACGGTTTTTCGGGCGGCGAGCGCAAGCGCAACGAACTGCTGCAGCTGGCCCTGCTGCGCCCGCGCCTGGCACTGCTCGACGAGATCGACTCCGGCATGGACGTGGATGGCACCCGCGCGGTGGTGGAGCTGGTGCAGTCGCTGCGGGCGCAGGGCACGGCCTTCGTGGTGGTGTCGCACTACCTGCACCTGATCGAATCGCTGCAGCCCGACGCGGTGCTGCGGCTGGACCAGGGCTGCATCGCCGAGACCGGCGACCTGGAACTGGCCCGCCAGATCGAGCGGACCGGGTTCGCACGCACGGCCGACGCGCTGGAGGTCTGAGCATGGACACCGCACGCGCCGACATCCTGGCCGCCCGCCACCGACTGGAAGACGCCGGCTGGGTTCCCCGCAACGCCGATGCGTTTCGCCATCTGCCGCCACCCCCGGCCGCCGTCTGGCTGGGCGAGGCGCCCGAAGCCACATCGACCCCCTGCGACGCCCACCCGCTGAGCGGCGCTGGGTGGACATTGCACCCGCTGGGCGACACGCCGCAAGGCCGTGTGGATGCCCGCTGGCTCGACGCCGCCGACCCGGCGCAGCGCCAGGAGCTGTTCGCCGGTCTGCCGCTGCCGACCCACCCCGATGGCGCGGTGGCCCCCGACACCATCGCCCAGCACGATGCCGCGCCGTTCACCTGGGTGCACCGCGCGCTTTGCCGTCGCGGCTTGCGGCTGCGCATCGGCGGTGAACACGCCAACAGCCGCGGTGCGGCCGAGACGGTGTGGATACAGCTGAGGCACCAGCCACGCAGCGCGGTCGAAGCGCCGATGCTGGTGATCGATGTGCAGGAGGGCGTGCACTGCGTGCTGGTGGAAACCCATCACCGTGAACCGGTGGCCTGCGAACAGCCGGTGGTGCAGAACCTGCACGCCCACATCCGCCTGGGCGCGGGCGCCACGCTGCAGCACCTGCGCAGCGTGCGCCCCGGGGCTGCGGACCAGGTCGCCCACCACCTGCAGCTGCAGCTGGGGCGGGGCGCGCGCTACGAACAAGGCCTGATCGCCACCGGCGGCCGTTACCACCTGCAACGCCAGGAGGTTGAGCTGGCGGGCGGCCGTGCCCAGGCCCACAGCGCGGGCCTGCTGCTGGCGGCGGCCGCCGCCGTCGAACAACAGGTGCGCATGCTGCACACCGGCGAGCGCACCCACAGCACCATCGAGACGCTGGCGCTGGCCAGCGGCGCGGCGCGCGCGGTGGTCAACGCCCACACCCGCATCGCCCCCCATGCCGCCGACGCCGAGGTGCGGCAGCGGCTGACGGGCGTGCCCACCGGCGGCCAGCCCCGGCTGGTGTTGCGGCCGCACCTGGAGATCCACCACGACCAGGTGCAGGCGGCCCACGGCGCCACCTGGGGCGCCTTGCCGGAGGACGCGCTGTTCTATGCGCGCCAGCGCGGCCTGGACGAACGCGCCGCGCGCGGTCTGATCATCGAAGGCATGGCCAGCGCCCTGCTGGCGCGGGCGTTTGGCGATGCCCAGTTCATCGATTCGCTGGGCCTCGCGGGCCTGCTGCGCGAGGTGGTGGCCCAGCACCTGGGTGGCGACCCCGCCGCCCCCACTACCCAGCCGGAGGCCGCCCATGGGTGACGCGTTTTTGATCGATCCCCTGGCGCCCGACGCCGTGCGCGCGCAGTTCCCGGCGCTCGCGCAGCGCGTCCATGGTGCCGAGCTCACCTACCTCGACAACGCGGCCACCACCCAGATGGCCCTGCCGGTGCAGGACGCGATGCGCGCCTTCGAGCAGCACGACCGGGCCAACATCCACCGCGGCGTGCATGCGCTGAGCCAGCGCGCCACCGATGCGTTCGAGCACGCGCGCAGCACGCTCAAAAGCTTCGTCGGCGCGGGCGCAGACCACGAGCTGGTGTTCACCTCGGGCACCACCGATGCGCTGAACATGGTGGCCCATGGGCTCTCCACCCGCGGCCTGCGGCCGGCCTGGCTGCAGGCGGGCGACGAGATCGTGGTCAGCGGCCTGGAACACCACGCCAACCTCGTGCCCTGGCAGCAGGCGGCGCGGCGCACCGGGGCCGCGCTGCGCGTGCTGCGGCCCGATGCCCAGGGACGGCTGCACGCCGCCGACCTGCGCCGCCTGCTCAACCCCCGCACCCGCGTGCTGGCGCTCACCGCCTGCGCCAACGCCACCGGTGAGCGGCCGCCCTACGAGGACTTGCTCCAGCTCGCCGCCGGCGCGGGCGCGCTGACCGTGCTCGACGCGGCCCAGGCCGTGGCCCACGGCGGGCCCGACCTGTCGTCGCTGGCCTGCGACTTCATGGCCTTCTCGGGCCACAAGATGTACGGGCCCATGGGCACCGGCGCATTGGTGGGCCGGCGAGCCGCGCTGGAACGCCTGGAGCCCCTGCGCTACGGCGGAGACATGGTGGCCTGGGTCAGTGCCACCGAAGCCAGCTTTGCCGAACTGCCGGCGCGGCTGGAAGGCGGCACGCCCAACGTGGCGGGAGCGATCGGCATGGCCGCTGCGGCGGGCTTCATCGACGGGGTCGGGCGTGATCGCATCGACGCCCACCTGAACGCGCTGCGCGAACACGCGGTGGCGGGTCTGGCCGAGCTGCCCGGCATCACGGTGCTGTCGGCCCACAGCCGCGCATCGGCCATCGTCTCGTTCGTCGCCGACGGCGTGCACCCTCACGACATCGGCACCTTGCTGGACCAGCGCGGCATCGCCGTGCGCACCGGCCACCACTGTGCCCAGCCGCTGCTCGAACACCTGGGCCTGGGGCCCACCACGCGCGCCTCGTTCGCGCTCTACAACACGCACGCCGAGGTGGAGCGTCTGCTCGCCGGCGTCGCGCACGCCATGAAGGTGTTGCAATGACTTCAGAAACCGCCGCCGAACTCGACCTCTACCAGGAGGTGGTGATGGACCACAAGCGCGCGCCGCGCCACTTTGGCCCGCTGGCCGCGCCGACCCACCAGGCGCGCGGCCAGAACCCGCAATGTGGTGACGACCTGCAGGTGGCCCTGGTGGTCGACAACGGGCGGGTGGGCGACATCCGCTTCCAGGGCCAGGGCTGCGCGATCTGCATCGCGTCCGCTTCCATGATGACCGAGGCGGTTCTGGGGCAGGAGGTGGCCCAGGCCCAGGCCCTGCAGGCGCGCTTTCGGTCCGTGCTGACAGGCCAGATGGCGCCCGAAGAGGCGCACCTGGGCAAGCTGGTCAGCCTGGCGGGTGTGCGCCACTACCCCGGCCGCATCAAGTGCGCCCTGCTGGGCTGGCACGCACTGATGCACGCGCTGGCCGCCGATGCCGGCAGCGCCGGCAACGCGCCGGAGGCGACGTCATGAGCGCGCCCCGCGAACGGGCGGTGGTCACGCGCACGGTGGCGGTGACCTGCGTGCCCGACGGAACCCCCGCCGAACTTCCGGCCGGCACGCTGGTGCAGATCACCCAGGCGCTGGGCGCGGCGTTCACGCTGCTGGTCGACGGCCAGCTGATGCGCCTGGCCGGTGCCGATGCCGACGCCATCGGCAAGCCGGTGCCTGTGGCGCCGGTGCTGGCGGACGTGGAAGGGCCCGAGGGCGTGCGGGCACAGGTCTGGCAGACGCTCAAGACCTGCTACGACCCGGAGATTCCGGTCGACATCGTCGAGCTCGGTCTGGTCTATGGGTGCGACGTGCTGCCAACGGACGGCGACGGGTTCAAGGTGTCGATCAGGATGACCTTGACGGCGCCCGGCTGCGGCATGGGCGACATGCTGGTGGACGAGATCCACGAAAAGCTGCTGGCCTTGCCCCGGGTGGCCGAGGTCGACCTGGAATTCGTGTTCGACCCGCCCTGGGACCGCTCCCGGATGTCCGAAGCCGCGATGCTGTCACTGGGGTTGTGACACGGCCCGGCCCGGATCGCAGGCACAGAGCCCGCCCATCCGGGCCGGGCGGATTCAGCGTTCGAGCTGGTCGCGTTTGTCCTGGACCGTGCTCCAGGTGTCGGCGTCGGGCAGCGCCGGCTTGGTCCGTGTGATCGGCTTCCACACGCGCGCCAGCTCGGCGTTGAGCGGTGTGAAGTCCCGCTGGTCGTTGGGAACGTCTTCTTCGGCGTAGATCGCCGAGACAGGGCACTCCGGGACACAGACCGCGCAGTCGATGCAGTCGTCGGGATCGATCACCAGGAAGTTCGGTCCTTCCCGGAATGCGTCCACCGGACAGACATCGACGCAGTCGGTGTATTTGCACCGGATGCACGATTCGGTCACCACAAAGGTCATGGCGTGGGCTCCCGGTCAGCCACCGCAGGAACCGCAGCAGGAATCCACACCGTGCACGGGCTGGCTGTCGGCCGGTTTGGCGATCTGCACGCGCCACTGTTCGGGGCCACTTTCCAGCATGGTCCAGCTGAAGGCGCCATAGAGGCCGCTCTCGAACTGCCCGCGCAGCGGCTGCGGGTTGTGGTCGTTGATGAGCTCCATGGCCGCGCCGGGTGGCAGGGCCTTGAAGGTGGAGAACACCAGCGAGTGGCGTTCGCGCGGCGCAATGCTGCGCAGGTCGACGGTGGGGGTGGGAGCGGTGATGGTGTTCATGGACAGATCCTTGAGTGGGTGAAGAGGGAAGGGTTGAGAAAGCGCGTCAGCCGTCCTTGCCGTCGAAGCGCGTCTTGAGCAGCCAGGGCGTGTAGATGAAGAGGTAGATCGCAAACGCCACCGACCAGCCGGCGGCAGACAGCACCAGGGCCATGGGCAGCCACGTCGGCAGGGCCAGCGGCAGCAGCACGCGGACGGCGGCCGCCAGCATGACGAGCACATAGGCCGTGGTCTCCGCGCGCGACACCTGCAGCGCGCGCCCGGTGTGGCCGCGGGCGGTGCGGGTGATCATGCCGATGATGAGACCGGCGGTGGCTCCGATGGCCAGCGCATGCACGCCGGCCGACACGCCGATCCAGCCGAACCGGGCCGCTGCCAGCAGGGCCAGCCCGAAGGGAATCCAGGCGTGCGACAGGTGCAGGATCCAGAGGATCGGGCGGTGCCTTGTGATCGCAGGCCGCCACTGCAGCAGCCGCACCACCTGGGCCAGCGCGGCGAGCAGAAGGGCCAGGCCACCGACCAGGTTCCAGCCTGCGGCGGCGGGTGCGAACACCCACAGCAGCAAGCCCAGCGCTGTGAGCGCCATCGCGGCGCGCTCCACCGGTGCGCGCACCTGGAGTTTCAGACCCGGCGTCGCGCTCATGGTGAAGGCCGGAATCACCCGGCCCGCGATCACGCACTCGATCGTCACGATCAGCGCCAGGGCGGCGTGCAGAGGGACCAGCGGAGAAATCTCCAGGACACCGGTCACGCCCAGGTGAAAGACGCCGTTGGCCAGCGCGAGCAGCATCAGCATGCCCGCCAGCGGCAGGTTGCGCCGGTTGCGCGCGCGCAGCAGCAGGCGGGTGAGCACCGCGGCCACCAGGGGCAGCAGCGCCAGGTCCAGCACGGCATACAGCGTGTAGGGCCCGGTCACGGCGGCCACCCGGGCCGCCAGCCACAACAGGGCCAGGGCACCCAGGAAGGCGCCGCGCGGCGTGGCCAGCCCGGTCCAGGCTTTGACCGCGGTCAGCAGGAAGCCCAGGATGACCGCGATCGCAAAGCCGAACAACATGTCGTGCGCGTGCCACAGCAGCGGGGGCAGCGCCATCGTGAGGTTCCACTGGCCCAGGAACAGCGCCACCCACAGCGGGATCGCGAGCAGCGCGAACACCGCAGCGCCCAGGTAGAAGGGCCGGAATCCGAGCCTCAGCAGCGGCCAGCCCCGGGGCTGTGGCGCGGCAGAAGGTTCGGACGGGGAGGCGTGCAAGGGCAGGGTGGTCATGGTGGGGGGACGTTGCAGAAGCTGTCGGGCCGCTGCAAAGACCTCATAAGAAGCATGTGAAATGAATATTAAACCCAAATAGCCTTTAAAGAAATATACTTGGTACCTCTTTAGGGGCTTCCATGCGACTTGCCGAGTACACCGACTACACCTTGCGCGTGCTGATGTATTGCGCGGCCCGCCCGCACCAGATGGTGACCATCAGCGAGCTGGCCGAACACCACAGGGTGTCCAGAAACCACCTGATGAAGATCGTCACCGACCTCGGTCGACAGGGCGTGCTGGAAACCACGCGCGGTCGCGGTGGCGGACTGCGCCTGCTGAAAGATCCGGCCACGGTGCGCATCGGGGATGTGGTGCGCGCCTCGGAGACCGACTTCCGCCTGGTCGAGTGTTTCGACCCGGGTTCCAACCAGTGCACGCTGTCTCCGACCTGCCGCCTGAAGGGCTTGTTCAACGCCGCGCTGGGGGCCTACCTCAGGGAACTTGATGGCACGACCCTGGCCGACCTTGTGGCGCCCGCATCGCCGCGGGGCACCGCGACGGCTGTGCCGGTGGCGGCGCCCCGAAGCCTTCGAAAGCCCACGGGCAAAGCAACACCTGTTCTTCCAAGGAGCCTTCCATGAACATCGACAAACTCAAACACCAGCACCAGGACATCATCGGCGCCATATCGGCCCTTCGGACGCTCGCGCAGGCGGGGGTGGCGCAGAACGCCGCCGACATCGCAAGGCTCGTCGTCAGCATGAGCTCCACCATCAAGCTGCACCTGGCCGTCGAAGACCAGGCGCTGTACCCGGCCCTGCGGCGGGGTGGCAACCCCGAGCTGGCGCGCATGGGCCAGCAGTACCAGGAGGACATGGGCCCGATTGCCCAGGCCTACGACGCCTTCGCCCGTCGCTGGAACCGGCCCGAGAGCGTTCGCAGCCACGAGCAGGGCTTCCGCGACGACGCCAACCGCGTGCTGCGCATGGTGCATGAGCGCATGCAGCGCGAGAACCGTGACTTCTACCCGCGCATCGAGGCTGCGTGATCGGCGGAAGAGCCCGCAGCTCCCATCACACGCCGGCCTGGATCAACCCGGGCCTGGCCCGACCGTGAGATGCCCGGGCCGCGTGGTGTCTATCGGCTCCGCAGGCGCAGCGCATTGCCGATCACGGACACCGAACTCAGGCTCATGGCCAGCGCGGCGATCATCGGCGAGAGCAGCCAGCCGGTGAACGGATACAGCAGCCCGGCGGCCAACGGAATGCCCAGCGCGTTGTAGACGAAGGCAAAGCCCAGGTTCTGCTTCATGTTGGCCACGGTGGCCACCGAGAGTTCGCGCGCGGTGGCGATGCCGCGCAGGTCCCCCTTCACCAGCGTGAGCTGGGCGCTGTTCATCGCCACGTCGGTGCCGGTGCCCATGGCGATACCCACATCGGCGCGGGCCAGCGCCGGGGCGTCGTTGATGCCATCGCCCGCCATGGCCACCACGCGGCCTTCGGCCTGCAGCCGTTCCACGAGCCGGAGCTTGTCGGCCGGCTGCACCTCGCCGTGCACCTCGTCGATGCCCAGGCGCTGGCCCACTGCGTGCGCCGTGGTCAGGCCATCGCCGGTGGCCATCACCACGCGGATGTGCGCGCGGCGCAGCGACGCCAGGGCCTCGGCGGTGGTCGGCTTGACCGGGTCCGACACCGCCAGCAGGCCCGCCAGCCGCCGGTCCACGGCCAGGTACATCACGCTCGCCCCCTGGCTGCGCAGCGATTCGGCCTCTTTAGCCAGCGCTGCGGTGTCCACACCCTGCTGGTCCATCAGGACCGTGTTGCCCAGTGCCAGCACCCGCCCGCCCAGCACCCCGTGCACGCCAATGCCCGACGCCGAGTCGAACTGCGCAGGCTTTTCCAGCACCAGCCCCTGCTGCCGGGCCGCTGCCACGATGGCCGCTGCCAGGGGGTGTTCGCTGCCCTGGTCCAGGCTGGCCGCCAGCCGCAACACCTCGGTGTCGGAGTGGCCCGCCACGCCCAAGGCGCGCTCGAACCTGGGCTTGCCTTCCGTCAGGGTGCCGGTCTTGTCCACGATCAGGGTGTCGACCTTGCGCAGGTTCTCGATGGCGGCGGCGTCGCGGAACAGCACGCCGTGGCCGGCGCCGCGGCCGGTGGCCACCATGATCGACATCGGTGTGGCCAGACCCAGCGCACAGGGGCAGGCGATGATGAGCACCGCCACCGCATTGATCAGCGCGTAGACCCAGCTCGGCTCCGGGCCCAGCCAGCCCCAGCCCAGGAAGGTGAGCACCGCGATGCCCACCACCGCCACCACGAAGGTGCCCGCCACCTGGTCGGCCATGCGCTGCATGGGCGCCCGGGAGCGCTGGGCCATGGCCACCATCTGCACGATCTGGGACAGCACGGTGGCCGATCCCACGCGCTCCGACCGCATCACCAGCGCCCCGCTGGTGTTGAGCGTGGCGCCGATCAGCGGGTCGCCCACCTGTTTGCCGACCGGCAGCGGTTCGCCGGTGAGCATGGATTCGTCGAGGGCGCTGCGACCTTCCACCACCACGCCGTCCACCGGCACCTTTTCGCCCGGGCGCACCCGCAGCAGGTCGCCGACGTGCACATGCGCCAGCGGCACGTCCTCTTCGCTCCCGTCAACGCCGATGCGGCGCGCGGTCTTGGGTGCCAGCCCCAGCAGGGAACGGATGGCGGCCGAGGTCTGGGAGCGGGCCTTGAGCTCCAGCACCTGCCCCAGCAGCGTGAGCGAGATGATCACCGCCGCCGCTTCGAAGTACACCGCCACCCGCCCCATGGACTGGAACGAGGCAGGGAAGGCCTGCGGTGCGACTGTGGCTGCGACGCTGTAGACGAACGCGGCCCCGGTGCCCAGGCCGATCAGGGTCCACATGTTGGGGCTTCGGTGCACCACCGACTGCCAGGCCCGCACGAAGAAGGGCCAGCCCGCCCACAGGACGATGGGCACCGACAACACCAGTTCGATCCAGCTCTGCACCGCCATGTCGAACCAGCCCAGGCGGTGCCCCGCCATCGCCAGCACCGCAACCACCACCGTGAGAGGCAAGGTGGCCCAGAACCGGCGCTGGAAGTCCGCGAGTTCCGGGTTGTCCTGTTCCTCGGCCTCCGGCATCACCGGCTCCAGCGTCATGCCGCACTTGGGACAGTTGCCCGGGTTCGGCTGGCGGATCTCGGGGTGCATCGGGCAGGTGTAGACCGTGCCCGCCGGCAGGGGCGCCGCAGGCGCCGCCGCCTGCGAATGGGCGGCTGGGTGATGGTGGTGGTGCGGCGCATGCATCGGGCTGCTCCTATGGGGTTACGCTGATGCCGTTGGGGCCGGCCCCTACCGGCACGGTGGCGACCGGCTTGTGCGCGACCAGGTCGATCACGGTGACCGTGTTGTCGTACAGGTTGCTCACATAGGCCTGCCGACCGTCCGCATCGACCACGACCCCGTGCGCACCCCGTCCGGTGCGGATGCTGGCCGTGACCTTGAAGGAGGTCAAGTCGATCACGCTCACCGTGCGTCCGGGGTTCTTGCGGTTGCCCTGGTTCGCCACCAGCAGGCGCTGGCTGTCCGGGGTCGCAAACAGCTGGATGGGGCCGTTGCCGACAGGAACCTTGCGCAGCACTTTGCGCGTCCGCGGGTCGATGACGGCCACCTGGTTCTCCTGCGACAGCGACACGAAGGCCAGGCGACCGTCGCCGGTGAACCCCACCTGGGCCGGCCCCTTGCCCACGGGAATGCTCTCGACTTCCTTGCGGCTGGCCGTGTCGATCACGGACACGGTGCCGCCCTTGAGGTTGGCCACATAGGCCAGCTGCCCGTCCGGGCTCAGCCGGATGCCGTGCGGGAACGCGCCGGTGGCGATGGTGGCCACCACCTTCATCGCCCCGGCGTCCACCACGCTGACGGTGTTGTCGCCGCCGTTGGTCACATAGACCCAGTGGCCGTCCGGGGACACCACCACGTGGGCGGGATGGTTGCCGACCGGCACCTTGCCCACCACCGTGTCGGTGGCGGTGTCGATGGCCCAGACCTCGCCGGAGGCGGCCATGGCGGCGTGCGCGGCGCCCGACATGCCCTGGTGGGCCGCATGGCCGGCGTCGGCGGGCGGCGTTCCGTTGTTGGTCACCCAGACCCGCTGCCCGTCGGCGGTGGCCTGGACGTTGTGCGCGCCTGCGCCGACGGTGACGGTGCGCACGGTCTGGCGGGTGTCGGTCGCGATCACGCTGACCGTGCCGTCGGTTTCATTCGCGACGTACACCTTGGGCGCGGCCAGGGCGGCGGAGATCCCGCCCAGGGCGAGGCAGGCGGACAACAGGGTGAATCGCATGGGATGGTTTCGGATGTTCATGTGGGTTCCTCAAGCCTTGACCTGGTAGCGAAGCATCATTCCCGCTTCGGCGTGTTCCAGCGTGTGGCAGTGAAAGACATAGTCCTGATCGCCGGCGTGGGGGTGCGAGAAGTCGATGGCGACCTTCACCGACTCGCCCGGCCAGACCTGCAGGGTGTCCACCACCCCCAGGTCCTGCGGCAGCAGGCCGCGCGCGCCGGCCAGGGGGCGGATCTGGGCCGGGCTGCCCAGGCGTTCGAGCACCCGGAACGAAAAGCCGTGCAGGTGCATCGGGTGCGGCATGCTGCGCTCGGCGTTTTCGATCAGCCAGGTCTCGCGTGCACCGCGCTGAACGGTCAGCGAGACCGCCGCGTGGTCGAACACGCCGCCGTTGATCGTCCAGTGGCCTTGCCCATCGTGGTCCAGCCGCATGCGGCGCGGGGTGCCCGCCGGTTCGTCCACCGCGGCCAGGCTGGACAGGCGCGTGGGCAGGCGCCGGTCGTAGGGCGCGCCGGACGGCGTCAGGTCGATGCGCATCAGCGCCCGTGCATCGCCTTCCATGGCCATGGCTACGGACGCCGAGGCGCCGTGCCCGGCACCGTGCTGGCTGTGGTCCATCGCGGCCATGTCGTGACCGCCTTCCTGATGCATCGGGTCGAAGGGCAGCGAGGCCAGGGTCACCGGCCGCCCGGCCTGGGCTTCCCGGAAATCCACCAGCACGTCCAGCCGCTGCCCTGGCGAGAGGAAGGTCTGCTCGATGCGCTGCGGCCGGGCCAGCAGGCCGCCGTCGGTGCCGGCCAGATAGAAACCCAGGGCCTGACCCTGCTGCAGGAACGCCAGCCGGTAACTGCGCGCGTTGCTGCCGTTGAGCAGGCGAAAGCGCACGATGCGGCGCCCCGCCTTGAGCACCGGGCGCTCGGTCAGGTTGACCAGCAACCGGCTGCCCACCCAGCCGCCGAAAGACTGCGCGGCGCTGGGCGCGTACTGGAGTCGCCCCTGTGCGTCGAACGCCTTGTCCTGCAGCACCAGCGGAATCTCGGATTCACCCAGCGCCAGCGCGAGCTCCTTGCGCAGGGCGACTTCGTCCTCATCCTCAACAAACAGCAGGCTGGCCAGCCCGTGGTAGGCCTGCTGGGGAATGAAGCCGTGCGCATGGGGGTGGTACCAGTACATCGACGAGCGGTCCTGCACAGTGAACGCATAGCCCATGCTTTGGCCCGGCGCCACCACCTGGAGCCCGTTGCCGTCGTTGCGCGAATCCACACCCAGACCATGCCAGTGAATCACCGTGGGCTGGTCGATGCGGTTGATCAGTTTCACGCGCATCTGATCGCCCTTGCGGGCCAGCAGCGCCGGGTTGAGGAACTTCCGTCCGCCCGATTCCACGGCATAGGCCAGGACGGGCGTGCGCCGCCCCGGCAACACCTCGATCTCGCTGCGGACCACATGGACTTCCCTGAAGTCGGTGGCCGGCAACACACCAAACAGGCCGCTGCTGCCCGGCAAACGCAAAGGGTTGGAAAAGGCCGCAGCCTCCTTCTCTATCTTGAGCAGACCTTCGGCCGGGTCACCGGCACTGCCCAAGGGGTTGGCAAGAACACCGGAGAACAACCCCGATGCACCCAACGCACCGATGCTGCCCAGCCAGTGTCTGCGAGTGAACGCATGCATACATGAACTTCCGAAACAGATGGGAGATGCCTTCGGGCCACGGCAAGCCGCAGCCTGCGGGCTCACTTGGTGGATGGTGTGGCGGGCATGCGCTGCATCATCATGTCCATCATGTTTTGCATCATGTCCATGCGCATCTCCATCGCCTGCATTCGCTGAGAAGGGTCCATGGTCGCGGTGCCTGCAGGTGCCTGTCCACCGCCCATGCCGCCCATGTTTTTCATCATGTCCATGCCTTCCTGCATGGCCTTCATGTGATCGCCCATCAGCGCCTCGCGCTCGGCTGGGGTCTTGGCTGCGGCGAGCTTGTTGCGCAGCGCCTGCATGGTGGCCATGTGCTCCTGCATGCGCTGTCGCATCTGCGGCATGGCGGGCATTGCCGGCGCTGCAGCCGTTGCCGGACCAGGCGCCGAAGCGTTGGCCGGCGCGGGGTGGTGCTGGGTGTGATCAGCTGCCGTTTGCGCGCCGGCGCTGAACGCGAGGCCGAGGGCCGCCACACCGAAGAGGGTCGAAATCCGCTTGGACATGTCGATTTCCTTTCATGACATCCATCCGGCAAAGTGCCGGTCTCGGGCATGACGGTCATCGGACCCGGTACGGGCTGGGCACCGTCTAGCCATGGGGTCACTGTAGGAACCCGACAGGGTCTTGAAGATGACGTTGGGATGACAAAAATGTCAGGATCCGCGTTGTGCTTCGCGGGCTTGACGATTGATCTCGTCGTGGTCCTTCCGCACGTGCACGGGCCACTGCGACTTGATCCAGGACAGGACGGCAACGATCTCGGCATCGCTGAGGGTGCCACCGTATGCGGGCATGCTGGACACGTAGTCGGGTATGCCAACTGCCTTGGCGACACCGTCCCGTGTGATGCGGAACAGCACCTCGTCGGGGTGGTGCCAGGTGTGCCCGCTTTCGTCGTGAGGCGGTGCCGGCAGCCGGCCATCGGCTCCGCGCTCACGCCAGTTGGCCTGCCCTTGGCGGTTCACGCCGTGGCAGCTGGCGCATTGCGTCGTGTAGAGGGTCCGGCCGCGCTCCAGCAACTGCGGGTCGTCCGTGCGCAACAGTGGGGCCTGCGCGGGAAAGCGACTCGACCATGTCGCCACCAGCCCAGCCAGCGCAAGGGCGGCGACAACCAGCCAGAACGCCAGGGCCCTGCGGATCATTTCGCGGGCTGGATGTCGGTCACCGTCATCTGGCCGTTCTCGCTCGTGGCCATGAAACGGATCTTGGCGCCCACACTGGCCTTGTCCAGCAAGGCCTTGTCCTTGACCACAAAGACCATGGTCATGCCGGGCATGTCCATGTGCTTGATGTCACCGTGCTTGATGGTGATCTTGCCCGCGTCCATGTCGATCTTGCGGACCTCGCCATCGGTCAGGTCGGGTGTGGCCGACATGCCCATCTTGCCGTGGTCCATGGTCATCTGGGCCCAGGTCGGTCCGGCCGCCAACAGGGACAGGGCCAGTGCGGCAGCATGCAGGGTGGTGTGCGTCTTGTTCATGGGATACCTCCGGTTCAACGGGCCGCGACCTTGACCAGGCCTTTCATGCCTGCGTCGAAATGCCCCACGTGCAGGCACGCAAAATCAACAGCGCCGGCCTTGGTGAATTTCCAGATCACTTCACCTTGTTTGCCTGGCGCCAGCGAGATCTTGTTGGGCTCGTCATGCTCCATGTCGGGGAATTTTTTCATCACCTCATAGTGCTCCAGCAGTTCCTGTTTCGTACCCAGGCTGAATTCGTGCTTGACGCTGTCGGTGTTCTTGAGCACGAAGCGGATCGTTTCGCCTTGCTTGACCTGGATGTCCGAGGGTATGAAGCGCATGCCATTGATCATGTCAACCTGGATCGTTCGGCTGACTTTCGATGCCACGCCTGGCTCTCCGATCGGAGAGTCGTGATGGCCGCCAGCGTGGTTGCCACCCGCCATGGCCAGCCCGGATGCCAGCATGGAGGCAATGGCGATGATCTGACGGGACTTGGAACGCGAAAACTGCATGGTTATCTCCTGTAGGAAGTGAAAGAAACGAGGGTCGGGGACATCAGTGGCTGCCGTGCCCAGTCGGCTTGCGGGCATTGAACGCTTTGGATGGTTCAGCCTGCGCTGGCGCTGCGGCAGGCGAGGACAGTTCGGACCGGAAGCGGGCGGGATCGGGCAGCTCGCCCGTGTATTCATGGGCCACCGTGCCCGCCGGGAACTGGTAGGGACCAGGGTCCTTGTAGTCGCCGGGCTTCTGGTCCTTGCGCACCTTGAACACGGTGAACATGCCGCCCATTTCCAGCGGGCCGAACTGGCCGGTGCCGGTCATCATGGGTGCGGTGTTGTCCGGGATGGGCATCTGCATCTCGCCCATGTCGGCCATGCCGCGTTCGCCCATGAGCATGTAGTCGGGCGCGACCTTCTGGATCTTGCCGACCAGGCCGCGGTGGTCGGTGCCGATCATGGTCGGCACATCGTGGCCCATGGCGTTCATGGTGTGGTGGCTCTTGTGGCAGTGCAGGGCCCAGTCGCCCTCTTCGTCGGCCACCAGTTCGATCTGGCGCATCTGTCCCACGGCCACGTCGGTTGTGACCTCGTACCAGCGGGTGCTCGGTGGCGTCGGTCCGCCATCGGTGCCCGTCACCAGGAACTCGTGCCCGTGCAGGTGGATGGGGTGGTTGGTCATGGTGAGGTTTCCCACGCGGATGCGCACGCGGTCGTTCAGGCGCACGTTCAGCGTGTCGATGGCCGGAAACACGCGGCTGTTCCAGCACCAGATGTTGAAGTCGGTCATGGTGTTGACCTTGGGCGTCTTGCTACCGGGCTCCACATCGAACGCATTGAGCAGGAAGCAGAAGTCGCGGTCCACCTCGCTGATGTGCGGGTGTTTGGCCTTGGGGTGGGTCACCCACATCCCCATCATGCCCATGGCCATCTGCACCATCTCGTCGGCGTGCGGGTGGTACATGAAGGTGCCAGGGCGCCGCGCCTCAAACTCGTAGACAAAGGTCTTGCCGACCGGAATGGCTGGTTGCGTGAGCCCGCCGACGCCGTCCATGCCGCAGGGCAGGCGCTGGCCGTGCCAGTGGATGGTGGTGTGTTCGGGCAGCTTGTTGGTCACGAAGATGCGCACGCGGTCGCCCTCGACCACTTCGATGGTCGGGCCCGGGCTCTGGCCGTTGTAGCCCCACATGTTGACCTTGAAGCCGGGCGACACCTCGCGCACCACCGGCTCGGCCACCAGGTGGAATTCCTTGACGCCGTTGTTCATGCGCCAGGGCAGGGTCCAGCCGTTGAGCGTGACCACGGGGTTGTAGGGCCGGCCGGTCGAGGGGACCAGCGGCGGCGCGGTGTCCACCGAGGTCTGGATGACCGGATCGGGCAGGCCCGCCAGGGCGGAACGGGCCACGGCCAGGCCTGCCACGGAGGCGGCGGCGCCGGCAAAAAACTGTCGTCGGGAATGGGTGTGGTTCATGCGGATGGGACCTTTCAATGGGCTGCTGCGGCCGGGGCATCGCCGCCCGTGCCGCCCAGCGAGACGAAGCTGTCGGGCGCACCGCCTTGCAGGACCCACTGCAGGTCGGCCTCGGCGATCCAGAAGTCGCGCTGCACACCGATGGCGTCCACGGCGGCCTGGGACTGGTTGCGCACCTCGTCCAGCAGCTCCCACACGCTCTTGAGCATGCCGTTGTAGTGCAGCAGCGTCTCGTCGGTGATGAAGGCCCGGGTCTTGAGCAGCTCGCCCTGGCTGTCCAGCGCGAGCGCGTGGGCGGATTGGTAGGCGGCCAGGGCATCGCGGGACAGCGCCTGGTTGCGCAGGCCCTCGGCCACGGGCAACTGCCCGCGGACGGCCTCGGCCCGTCGCCGCGCATCGGTGTCGGACATGGCCTGTGGCGGAATGGCGGGCAACTGCGCCGGCAGAGCGAAGCGGTCCTGAAGACCGGCCAGCCCAAGGGTCCGCACCAGCTGGCTCTGCGCCCGTGCGGCCGCGTACTCGGCGCGGCGCAGGTTCATCCGGGCGCTGGTCGCCGCCAGCTGGACCGGGGCCAGTTGCAATGCGCTCCAGTTGCCCACGGTCACCATGCGCTGCCCCAGCTCGTGGGCCGCCTGGGCCGCATCCAGCATCTCGCGCTGGTGCTTCAATACCTGTTCGGCGGCCACCGCCTCGATCCAGGCCTTGCGGCCTTTTTGGGCCACCTCCAGCACCTCGCCGGCGTCTTCGACGCGGCGCTGCAGGCTGGGGTCGAGCTCGGTCCAGCGTCCCTCAGCGATCAGCTGCGCGTTCCGGGCGCCCAGGCGCGCCAGCGGGCGGTCCAGATCGCGGTGGGCCCGCCAGGCCATGCGCACCGCCGCCTCGGCGGTCGGGATCGGCGTGCCTGCGGGGGCGGACGTGTCGGTGGCCGGCGGCCTGTTGGCCTGCTCCCACCGGAGCACGTCGGCGTGGCCCCGCTGCAGGGCGCCCACGGCATCGTTGGCCTTGCGCCAGTCGGCCTCTTGCACCGGCTTTACGGTCTGCGCCGAAAGCGCGAGTGGAACCAGCAGCAGGGGCGGCGCCAGCAGGCGCCGCCTGACTCGTCTGAAAGATGAAGATGTCACAGCAGTCGCTCCGGTTTGATGTAGATCAAGCGGCCGGATTCTGGCGGCGCGACGGCGACACTTGCCTTTCCGTCCGATTACAAAACTGTCATGTTCGACCGGGCTGTCCGTGATGAAGGCACACTGGGGGCTGGAGAACACACGTGAAAATTCTGATCGTTGAAGACGAGCCCAAAGCCGGTGACTACCTCCGGCAAGGCCTGCGCGAGGCGGGCTATGCGGTGGACCTCGTCACCAACGGCGTGGACGGCCTGCACCACGGTCTGCAAGGCGACCACGACCTGTTGATCCTGGACGTCATGCTGCCCGGCATGGACGGGTGGCAGGTGCTGCGCAGCCTGCGCGCCCAGGGGCGCCAGATGCCGGTGCTCTTCCTCACGGCCCGGGACCAGGTCGAGGACCGCGTCAAGGGACTGGAACTGGGGGCCGACGACTACCTGGTCAAACCGTTTTCGTTCGCCGAGCTGCTGGCGCGGGTGCGCACCATCCTGCGGCGGGGCCGCTCCGGCATGGAGGCCACCACCCTGCAGGTGGCCGACCTGGAACTGGACCTGCTGCGCCGGCGCGTGAGCCGGTCCGGCAAGCGCATCGACCTGACGGCCAAGGAATTCGGCCTGCTGGAGCTGCTGATGCGCCGGCAGGGTGAGGTGCTGCCGCGCTCCCTGATTGCGTCCCAGGTGTGGGACATGAACTTCGACAGCGACACCAATGTGATCGAGGTCGCCATGCGCCGCCTGCGGGCCAAGGTGGACGACCCCTTCGAGCCACGGCTGATCCAGACCGTCCGGGGCATGGGGTACGTGCTGGAAGCGCCCGAGGGCGCGCGCTGATGCCGGGACGGCTCTCGCTCACCGCGCGGCTGACCGCGTTCTACACGCTGGTGTCGGCCGCGGTGCTGTTGGGCATGGGCGTGCTGGTGTCGCTGGCCACCGAGCGGCACTTCGTTGAACTGGACCACGACTACCTGAAGGACAAGATCGGTCTGGTCCAGAAGATCGTCCGGGAGTCCCCTTCCCAGGTGGTTTTGTCCACCCGGCTGGACGAACTGCTGGGCAGCCACCACGGCCTCTTCATCGAGCTTCGGCAAGGCGACCGGCTGGTGTACGGCCAGACGGCCCCCGGCTTTCCTGCCAGCCTGCCCACCGCAAGCTCCGGCGCCGATCCCGTCGACTGGTCCGAGGGCGCTCGAACGCTGAGAGGATTGTCGTCCGAGGTCGACGCCCCGCACACGGCGCTGCAGCTGCGCATCGCCCTGGACACGGCCCACCACGCGCACTTTCTGCAGGGCTTGCGCCAGACACTGGCGGTGTACCTGCTGGGCGCCATCCTGGTCAGTGGCCTGCTGGGCTGGTGGGCGGCCCGCCGGGGCCTGGCGCCCCTGCGGGTCATGAAGGAACGCGCCATGACGGTCACGGCCCAGAAGCTGGACCAGCGCATGCCGGTGGACGCGGTGCCGGCGGAGTTCGCCGACCTGGCCCAGAGCCTGAACACCATGCTGGAGCGCCTGCAGGCCGACTTCGCGCGGCTGCAGGAGTTCTCCAGCGACCTGGCGCACGAACTGCGCACCCCCATCAACAACCTGCTGACCCAGACCCAGGTGTCGCTGGCCCAGAAAAGGGACGCGAGCGCCTACCAGGACATCCTCGCCTCCAACGCCGAAGAGTTCCAGCGGCTGGCCCGCATGGTCTCCGACATGCTGTTTCTGGCCAAGACGGAACACGGCATCGAGCTGCCCAACCGGGAGGCGATATCGCTGGACCAGGAAACGCAGGCGCTGTTCGAGTTCTATGACGCGGTGGCCGATGAAAAGTGCATCCGGCTGTCGCTCACCGGCCATGCGGTGGTGATGGGTGACCGGCTGATGGTGCGGCGTGCGATCGGCAACCTGCTGTCCAATGCGCTGCGGCATTCACCGGCCGATGCCGAGGTGGCGGTGGCGATCGAGCAGCAGGGTGCGAACACCACGCTGTGCCTCACCAACACGGGGGTCACCATCTCTCCCGAAGTGCTGCCGCGGCTGTTCGACCGCTTCTTCCGGGTGGACAAATCGCGCAGCCACCCGGAGTCCGACGGCGCCGGCCTGGGCCTGTCGATCACCCAGGCCATCATGGCGGCTCATGGCGGTGCCGTGACGGCCCGTTCCAGCCATGGCCGCACGACCTTCTGCCTCGTGTTCGCTGGTTCGCATCCGGACCGGGCTCCCGTCTGACGCCACCCGGGCCCGCCCCCTTGTGGTGGTCGCTGAACGCATCCTGAATGGGCCATTCAGCGCCGCTTCAGGGGGGTGGTACAACAATGCCATGCATCCACAGCAGATGCGGTGAACGCATGCTGACCGATCCCTTTTCAGGAGCGTCCCATGAGGTACCCCCTCGCTTTGCGCCATGGCGTGCTGGCCGTGTCCCTGGGGCTGGCCACCCTGACCAGCTGGGCCGGTGACGATTGCGACGCGCCGCTGAACCGCTGGCAAACGCGTGAGGCCGTGCGGCAGATGGCCGCGGCACAGGGTTGGCAGATCCAGAGGCTGAAGATCGACGACGGTTGTTACGAGATTCGTGGCACCGACGCCCAGGGGCGCAGCTTCAAGGCCAAGATCGACCCGGAAACCTTGAAGGTGCTGAAGATGAAGCAGGACACCCACCGGCGTGACCGGGACGGGGCGCGTGGCCGCGGTGACGAAGGACGCGAGGACCGTCCGCCGCCATCGGACCGAGCCGCAGACCCATCGCTTTCGCCAGCCAACGGCACCGCGCCGAGCGGTCAGACCCAGTAAGCCATCCATCTCTACAGGAGCATCACCATGTCCAAACCTCTCATGTCCATTCTGGCCACCGCCTGCGCGCTGGCCCTTCCTTCCCTGGCGCACAGCCGTCAGCTCACGCTGGCGGCCCAGCTCAAGAACTACGGTGGCGACGGCGCCTACCTGGCGGCCTATCTGACCGATGCCAAGGGCACCTATGTGCGCACGCTGTGGGTGGCCGGCGGCAAGGCCAAGTACCACAAGCACCTGTCAGACTGGAGCCGTCTCTCGGCCGGGGATGCCAAGCGCCTGAATGGCGTGACCGGCGCCAGTGTGGGGGCAGGGCGCACGCTCAATGTGACCGCCGATCTGGCGGATGCACTGATCGACGCCGGCTACGAAATCCGCATCGACGCCGCGGTGGAGGACATGCGGGACAGCCCGTCGGAAGTCCGGATTCCGCTGTCCACCGCCAACGCGGGCAAGCCGCAGGCCGGCAAGCAGTACATCCAGTCCGTGACCTTCCAGCTCAAGTGATCGGGCCCGCATGAGCTGGAAAGCCATCCACCGCTGGCTGGGTCTGACCCTGGGCACCCTGGCCGTGGTGCTGGGCATCAGCGGCGCCATCCTGGCGATCGACCCGGTGCAGCAGGCCTGGCAGGCGCCCGCCGCCCCGGGTGCTCTGCCAGTGGCCACGCTGGTGGAGCGCGTGGCAAGCAGCGTGCCCAGCGCGGAGGAAATCCGCCGCCTGCCTTCGGGGGCCATCGTGGTGTTCAGCTTCGATGGCGATCAGCCGCAGGCGTCCTATGTGGACCCCGCCGACGGCCAGGTGCTGGGGGCGTGGCAACGGTCGGCGCTGCCGCGCTGGGTGAAGAACCTGCACCGCTCGCTGTTGCTGGGCGATGCCGGGCGCTGGGGCGCAGCGGCCACTGCGCTGGCCATGGGTGTGCTGTGTGTTTCTGCCCTGGTGCTGCTGCTGCGGCGCATGGGCGGCTGGCGGCGCCTGGGCGCGCGGGTGCGTGGCACGCTGGCGCAGCGCATCCACGTGGTCGCGGGCCGTGTGGTGCTCGCCATCCTGTGCCTGACATCGCTCACCGCGCTGACCATGAGCGCATCGACCCTGGGCCTCGTGGAACTGGACACCCGGGCCGAGCCAGAGGTGCTTTCGGTGGCCACCGGCAAGCCCGACCTGCCCGGCGCACAGCTGGTCGCGCTGCAAAGCCTGGCGGTGAACGACCTGCGCACGCTGACCTTTCCCGGCGCCACCGACCCTGAGGACACCTGGAAGGTCGCCACCGCCCAGGGCCAGGGCTGGATCGACCGGTACTCGGGCCAGATGCTGGCCTGGCAGGACGCCACCCTTGCGCAGCGCGTGTACGACCTGGCCGTGGTGCTGCACACGGGGGAGGCCGCCTGGCTCTGGGCCGTGGTGCTCGGGCTTGTCGGCGCCAGCGTGCTGCTGTTCTGGGTGTCGGGGGTGGTCATCTGGTGGCAGGCGCGTGAGCAGGCACCACGCATCACGGGCAACACCCCGGTGGCACAGGCAGACGTGCTCATCTTCGTTGCCAGCGAAGGCGGCAGCACCTGGGGGTTTGCCCAGACGCTCCAGGACGCTCTTGTCCAGGCCGGCCACCGGGTTCACACCAGCGCGCTGGAGAACTTTCGAACCACGCCGGCGACGCGGCAGGTGTTTGTGCTGGCCGCAACCTATGGCGAAGGCCAGGCGCCCGCCCACGCCAGTCAGGCGCTGGCGCAGATCGCCAGGCTCAAGGCCGGTGCCGTGCCGGTGACGGTGCTGGGCTTTGGCGACCGTCAGTTCCCCGCCTTCTGTGCCTTTGCCAAGGCGCTGGACCAGACCCTGCGCGCGCAGGGGTGGCCGGCGTTGCTGCCGCTGGAGTGCATCCACCAGCAATCGGGCCAGCAGTTTGCGCGCTGGGGCGTGGACCTGGCACAGGCGCTGGGCCAACCGCTGGTGCTGGAGCATGTGCCCCGCCTGCCACCCACCACCGAGCTCACGCTGCTGTCGCGGCAGGACTACCCCAACGCTTCCGAGGCCGGCACGGCGATCCTGCGTTTTGCGTGGCCCGAGCAGGGCCCGGGCGCACGACTGCGTGGGCACGGCCTGACGCGGTTTGCGGCGGGCGATCTCGTGGGCATCGTGCCGCCGGGTTCGAGCGTGCCACGCTACTACTCGCTGGCGTCGGGCCTGGAAGACGGGTTTCTGGAGATCTGCGTGCGCCAGATGCCCGGCGGCCTGTGCTCCACGCACTTGCTGGGGCTGCGGCAGGGCGAGCGCATCCATGCGTTCATCCGGCCCAACCCCGGCTTTGCGCTGCCGCGGGCGCGGCGGCCCGTGCTGCTGATCGGGGCAGGCACCGGCGTGGCGCCCCTGGCCGGATTCATCCGCCGCAACGACTCGCAGCGCCCGATGCACCTCTACTTCGGTGGGCGCGACCCGGCCCGCGACTTCTACTTTGGCTCCGAGCTTCAGCGCTGGCTCGCCGAAGAACGCCTGTCCAGCATGCAAACGGTTTTCTCGCGCGTACCCGACGGCGGCGGCTATGTCCAGGACGCCCTGCGCCGGGATGCCGAGCGCGTGCGCGGCCTGGTGGCGCAAGGCGCCATCGTGCGGGTGTGCGGCAGCCGCGCCATGGCGCAAGGCGTGGCCGAGGCGCTGGACGACGTGCTGGCGCCGCTGCAGCTGAGTGTGTCGGCGCTGAGGGCCAGGGAGCGGTATGCCGAAGACATCTTCTGAGTCCGCCGCGTCCTTCACGCGCACCACCCTGCACGGCCCGACCATGGGCACCCGCTGGTCGGCCAGCGTCGATGCCGACAGCTCGGTGGACTTGGCCGCCCTGCGCCAGGGACTCGCCGCTGCGGCAGAGCAGGTCGACGGGCAGATGTCGCCCTGGAAGCCGGACAGCGACCTCATGCGCCTGAACCGAGCGCCCGTGGGCGACTGGGTGGACCTGTCCCCTGAAATACTGGAAGTGCTCGACTGCGCATTCGAAGTCCGGCGCCTGAGTGCGGGGGCCTTCGATCCGTGCGTGGGCGCGCTGGTCGATGCCTGGGGATTTGGCGCCGCGCGCGATGCGCCCGACGCGCAAGCGATTCGCGCCGCACGCCAGTCCATGCCGCAGGCCATGAACGCCAACCTGGAACTGGACAGGCCCGGTGGCCGCGTCCGCAAACAGGTGCCCTTGCAGATTGACCTGTGCGGCATTGCGAAGGGCTATGCGGTGGACCGCATGGTCCATGTGCTGCAACAGCACGGCGTTCGGCATGCGCTGGCCGCGCTGGATGGCGAGTTGCGGGCCATCGGCGGCCAGGCCGGCGGCGCGCCCTGGGCCGTGGCGATCGAACGCCCCGAGACCGGGCGCCGCGCGGTGCACGGGGTTCTTGAGCTGGAGGACCTGGCCGTGGCCACCTCGGGCGACTACCGGCACTATCTGGACGTGGGAAATGCGCGCATTGCGCACACCATGGACGCGCGCCGCTGTGCGCCCGTGAACAACACCGTGGCCTCGGTCACCGTGCTGGCGCGCACCTGCATGCTCGCCGACGCCTGGGCCACGGCCTTGCTGGTGGCCGGACCCGATGAAGGCCCGGTCATGGCGCAGCGCATGGGGCTGGACGTGCTGTTCCTGTTGCGCCGCGGGGAAGGTCTGACAGAGGTGGGGCTCGGCCGATTCGGCACGGCGCGTCCACGCCTTCCCGGTTGAGGCGGGGTGTCTGACCTGGCCGCGTGCGAGGCCGGCCGGCTCACCGGTCCAGAAGATCCAGCGCGACGTCGACGATCATGTCTTCCTGCCCACCGACCATGCGGCGCTTGCCCAGCTCGACCAGAATGTCGACGGTCTTGAGACCGTACTTCTTCGCCGCCGCCTCCGAGTGGCGCAGGAAGCTGGAGTACACGCCGGCGTAGCCCAGCGCCAGCGTCTCGCGGTCCACCCGCACCGGCCGGTCCTGCAGCGGTCGCACGATGTCGTCGGCCGCGTCCATCAGTTTGTACAGGTCGGTGCCGTGCTGCCAGCCCATGCGCTCGGCCGCCGCGATGAACACCTCCAGCGGCGCATTGCCCGCCCCGGCGCCCATGCCCGCCAGGCTCGCATCCACGCGGTCGCAGCCTTCTTCCACCGCCACGATGGAGTTGGCCACCCCCAGGCTGAGGTTGTGGTGCGCGTGCATGCCGGTCTGCGTTTCGGGTTTGAGCACGTCCTTGAAGGCACGGAAGCGCTCGCGCACGTCGTTCATGCTCAGCGCGCCGCCGGAGTCCACCACGTAGCAGCAGGTGGCGCCGTAGCTTTCCATCAGCCTGGCCTGCTGGGCCAGGTGCTGCGGCGTGGTCATGTGGCTCATCATCAGGAAGCCCACGGCCTCCATGCCCAGCCCGCGCGCGTACTCGATGTGCTGCTTGCTGATGTCGGCCTCGGTGCAGTGCGTGGCCACGCGCACGATGCGCGCGCCGGCCTGGTACGCGGCCTTGAGGTCGTGCACGGTGTCGATGCCCGGCAGCAGCAGGGTGGCGCTCCTGGCGTGCTAGCCAGCCGACGACCCGCCTGCAGCGCCAGACACCTGGTCCCTCACCAGCCGGCCGTCCACCAGTTCCAGTACGCGATCGCAGCGCGCGGCCAGGCGTGGGTCGTGGGTGACCACCAGGAACGAGGTGTTCCGTTCCGCGTGCATGCGGCGCATCAGGGCGAACACCTCGTCCGATGAGGCGGTGTCCAGGTTGCCCGTGGGCTCGTCGGCCAGCACCATCGGTGGCTCCAGCACCATGGCCCGTGCAATGGCCACGCGTTGCTGCATGCCACCGGACAGCTCGCCGGGGCGTTTGTCCATGGCGTGGCCCAGGCCGACGGCATCCAGCATGGCGCGTGCGCGCCCCAGCTGCCGGGACGTGACCCGCCCCTCCCGCATCAGGGCCGGCAAGGTCACGTTCTCCAGTGCGGTGAACGCCGGCAGCAGGTGGTGGAACTGGAACACGAAACCCAGCTTGGTGCGGCGTTGCAGCGTCAGCGCCTCGTCGTCGATGCCCACCATCTCCTGGCCTTCGATCCGGTAGCTGCCCGAGGTCGTGCGCTCGAGCAGGCCCAGGATGTTCAGCAAGGTGCTCTTGCCCGATCCGGAGGGTCCGATGAGGGCGACCATCTCACCAGGGGCGATGTTGAACGACACCCCGTGCAGCACCTCGGCCTCGTTGGGCTGGCCCACGTTGTAGCGCTTGCAGACCGCGGTGAGTTCCAGCAGCGCAGGTGAACGGGGGGCGGCGGGCGGTGCGGTCATAGCCGGATGGCCTGCGCCGGGTCCAGCCGGGAGGCGCGACGCGCGGGCGCGACAGAGGCGAGCAAGCCACACACGGTGGCCAGGGCCGCGATGCGCAGCGCCAGCCCGGCATCGAGCGTGATGTTGAACAGCGGCAGGCCGTCCGATCCGCGAACGAAATGGGTGAAGAGCCAGATCAAGACCACTGCCAGCAACACGCCCAGCGCCGATCCCAGGGCGCCCACGATGAGGCCTTGCAGCAGGAAGACGCGCAGCACCTGGGCCCTGGTGGCGCCCATGGCGCGCAGGATGCCGATCTCCCGCTGCTTCTGCACGACCGACACGACCAGCACGCTGGCGATGCCCAGCACCACCACGATCATCACGACACCGCGAATGACCGAGGTGCTGACCGATTGCGCGTTCAGCGCCGACACCAGTTGCGCATTCGCCTGCTGCCAGCTCTCGGTCTTGTAGGGCCAGCGCGCGGACAACCCGCCCGCCAGGTCCTGGGCCGCCCAGATGTCGTGCAGCGCAAGATCCAGGCCGGTGGCGCTGCCGGGCAGTCCCACCAGGCTCTGCGCCGTGCGCAAGGGCACGATCACGGTGCGCCGGTTGAGGTCCTTCACCCCGAGGTCCACCAGGGCGGTGATCCGCAAGGCATCCTCGACGCCGTTGGCCACGATGCCGATCCGGTCGCCCACCTGCACGCCCAGGTCCTGCGCCAGTTCGAGCCCGATGAGGCCTTCTCCCGGCTCGAGCCGCGCGGTCCCGGCCACGACCTTGGACCGCAGCTTCACGATGCGGTCGTACCGCTCGAGTTCGACACCCATCAGCGCGATCGCCCTGGAGGCCTCTCCACGCACGGCAAGGCCCGCCGCCGACACCATGGGCGACACCGCGGCGACCTGCGGCATGGCCTCCAGTTCGGCCAGCAGGAGTTGCCAGTTGTCGATGGAACGCGGGCGTTGCGCGCGGGCCTGGGTCTGCTCCAGCTTGCTGGCGCCTGTACCGGGCGGCGTGGCTGCCACCAGCACCCGCTCATCCAGCGGGCTCACCGTGACATGGGCCTGTGCGCCCAGCGTCTTCTCGATCGTGTTGCGCTGCAGGCCGGTGATCAGGGCCGAGATGTAGGCCACCACCGCCACACCCGCGGCCACACCCACGATGATGAGCAGGGACTGCATTCTTCCTTCGCGCAGGAAGCGGATGGCGACCAGGCTTTCAAATCCGAGCAGCATGCAGCGGCCTCAGCGCCCCACGGCATTGGTCATCACGGCGCCCGCGTCTTCCCGGGCCGGCGCCTGCGCGGAAGCCACCGGCGCACCGGCCACGGCACGCACCCGGGCACCCGGGCCGGGGGCCGGTCCGAACAGCACCGCGTCACCTTCGTTCAGGCCCTCGAGCACCTCGGCCCATGCCAGGGTGCGCAAGCCCAGCCGCACCCGGCGTTCCTCCACGCGTCCATCGCGTTCCACCCACACGGTCGGTTCGGCGTTCGCCTCGCTCCGCAGGGCGCTCACGGGCACCACCAGCGCCTGTTCGCGACGCGCGGTCTCGACTTCGATGGACACGGTCATGTCCTCGCGCAGAAAGTCGGGTGCGGCCGCCGGCAGGGAAAATTTGACCTCGATGGCCCCGCGTTGCGAGTCGACCACCGGGGCGATCGACAGCACCCGGGCCTGAAAGGCCTGTGCGGGATAGGCGTCGGCCAGCACCTGGGCCGGCTGGCCGGGGGCGAGCTGTTCCAGGTACCGCTCGTCCACTTGCGCCACCAGCTGCAAGGGGCCGGACAACGCCAGCGTCAACAGGGCGCGGCCCGGCTGGACGATCTGCCCCGGCTCGACCGAGCGCGAGAGGACTTTGCCCTTCGCGGGTGCGCTGATGTCGGTCTCCTTCAGGCGCACCTGCGCCGACCGCCGGGCCGCGGACGCGAGCGCCAGTTGCGCCTGTGCCTGCGCCACATCGGTGCCGCTGTCGGCGTTGGCATCGCGTTGTGCGCGGGCGGCGGACACCTGGGCCTGCGCCACGTCCACCGCGCGGCGGGCTTCGTCCAGGCGGGATTGGCTCAGGAAGCCCCGGCTCACCAGGTCCTGCGTGCGCTGCAGTTCGGCGCGTGCGGCCACCAGCACGGATTCCGCCTGCGTCACGCTGGCCTGCACCGCCAGTCGACCGGTGCTGCGCAGCCCGCTCAGTCGAGCCTGCGCCTGCCGTTCGTTGGCCTCGGCCTGGGCCAGGGCGGCTTTCAGCTCTTCACTCTCGAGCCGGACGAGGACATCGCCGACCTCCACCGGTGCGCCCTCGTTCACCAGAACCTCGCGCACCCGGGCGGTCAAGGTGCTGCCCACATCGACCCGCGACAACGTGGCCACACGGGCGGAAAACTGCAAGGTGCGCACCAGCGGGGACTTGCTGGCGACGATGGAAGACGCCTCGGGCGGGCGCCGACTCCACCACGCCAGCGAGGCGATCAAGAGCAGGGCCAGCAGGACAGACGAAGACAGGTAGAGGGCTCGCCGCGACATGACCTATTCTTTCCGAGATCGGGCGCCATGCGCTGGCCGGCACCCAAAAATCCCGCACCCAGCAGCACCATCCGCGTATGAAAGTCCTCCTGGGTGGTGGCGTCCACAGTGGTGCCCGCCAGGCTCATCACAGGCCTCCGCGGCCCACCCAGTGTCCGCTCAGCAGGTTCTCGGGTTCCACCGCGGCGCTGACCCGCGCACTGGTGTCCCAGTTGGCGCGCTGCACCTCCAGGCCGGCGTAGATGCCGTAGTCTGCGCCCGCCCGCAGGTCCCCCTGGGCCAGCAGGCTCTCGCCGACGCGGATCGCACCGGCCGCGACGATGTCGCCGCCGGACCGGATGCCCCAGCCGGCTTCCAGATGCGAGCCACATTCGATCGCCCCATCGACCTGGATGCCGTCACCGGCGCGCACTTCCAGGCCCGAACGGAGTTCGCCCCGCACACGCAGGCTCTTGCCCACGCGCACCCGTCCACCGGCGACCAGCATCCCGCCAATCGCGGACTGCTCCGCCACGTCCAGATCCGTCTGGCAGAACAGGCTCTGTGCACAGCGCAGGCCACCGCCGGCACGCACCCCGGCTGTGACCACGATCGAGTTGGCATGTACGTCGGCACCGGCCGACACCGACTCCGCGTCGATCGTGCCCTCGGCGACGATGGAGGTTCCCGCGACAAGATGCGCCCCCGTCCGGATGGAGCCGCCCGCGCGCACCCCGCCTCCGGCGCGCACCATGCCCGCGACATCGATATCGCCCGCCACCTCGATGGAGCCCGCAAACACGACGACCTCGGCGGAGAGCGTCTCGAGGCGCAGCACATCGCTCGTCGCTCCGAACTGGTCGAGCAGCCAGCGGGCGTCGTTGACCCGGCCGTCGGCGACCAGGGCGTCGAGCAGCGGCTGGTAGTCGTGGCCGTCCGGGTGGTGCCGCAGCATCCAGCGGAAGCCGTTCGCACAGGGGTTCTTGGCCTTGACCAGGCGTTTGGACAGTTCGACGGTCTTCATGCCACAGCCCCCCGGATCCAGCCGTATAGCCACGAGCGCCAGGAGCGCCGTTCCCGCGGAACGATCACCGCATCCGCCCCCTGGTCCCTGATGAGTGCCAACCGCCGCAGTGTGGTCCTGAAAGACAGCGTGTGCCAGCGGCTGCCGATGACGACCAGCCAGGGCTTGTGGGCCGCCATGTGATTCACCAGCTGCTCCTCAAATCCGCCGAGGAGCACCTGGAGCGACATCCGGCGCCCCGAAGCACGCCAGGTGTTGGTGATGGTCTCCAGCGCTTGCAGCGCGCCCACGCGCGCCTTGCGCAGCTGGTGCTCCAGCAACAGCAACTCCGCCATGTCGTCCGTGACGGCTTGCTCGGTCAGGTCCGGCAGCACGTGCAGCAGCTGCAGCGAGGGCAGGTGCCACAGCAGGGGCGACCAGGCCGTCCATTCGGTCTCTGGTGCGTTGACGCTGGAGAGGCAGCACAGCGCAGGTGTGGATGCCTCCAGGTCGGACCGGTGGACCCACCAGACCGGGCGGTTGCCGCGGCTGAGCAGCGCCCGCAATACCGGCGACAGGCGCTGAATGCTCGATGGCGAGGGCTCGCCATCGACCAGGCAGACCAGGCTCGCGTCCCGGCACACCAGCAACAGGGCCGCGCTGGTGTGCACGGGCTGGGAAACCACTTCGACCGGCAGCGCGACATGCCTTCGCAGAAAGCGCGCCCGCTGGGACAGGCGGGCCATCGGATCGCTCCACGGGTCGACCCCTTCCAGCTGCAGGTAGGCCAGCTGCAGTTCGGCGCCCATGGCGGCGGCGCCTTGCGCGGCCCGCAGCAGGTGGCCGCTCGAACCGACGGACAGCGAGGTGAGAACCACCACCCGTCGCCGGATGGGTGGGTCGTGTGCATGGGACGCGTTGAACGCCGACTGTGGCACGGCAGGGGTGGCCGCAGAGGCACCGCGTGGCGCGATCACGTGCGCCCAGGTCGCAGACAAGGAAGCAGTCATGGAAGAGATGTCCAGGGTTTGGCCTGGTGGGGTCAGCCACCACCAGGAAAGGCGGAAGATCAGGCGGCCGCGGCTACGCTGCGCAGGCAGCGTCGGCTTCGGGCTGGAACAGCACGGTCTCGATGCGCAGGTCGCGGGCTTTGCCGGCCGGCAGTTGAACGTGCACGCTGTCACCCACACGGCGGCCCAGCAAGGCTGCGCCGATTGGCGAGAGGACGGATGTGGAGCCCTTCCCGGCGACCGCGTCGCCGGGGTAGCACAAGGTCAGCTCTTGCAGCTCGCCTGCCGCCAGGTCGCGGATCAGCGCACGCGAGTGCATGGTGATCACGTCGGCGGGGACTTGCGCCGGCGGTACCAGATCGGCCAGCGACAACAGGGAGGACAGGTCGGGGTGGTCGGAGACACCCTGCAGCACGGTCAGACGTGCGTGATCCATCTCGGTGAGAACACGCTCACCACAGTCGGGGGAATACATGAAGAACGACTCCATCGAATCGCCAGCGCCCTCGTGGGGATGGCAATGCCCGCACTGATTGGGGCCCGGCGATGAAGAGTGTGCGTTCTAGGGTGAGAGGGTTATCGCCGGGCGGGGGAATGTGCGGCCAGAAGGCGGTGGCCGCACGGGGCCGTGGCCTGGCCCTGCACGCGACGAGCGCACACCACCACCTGCGCGTCAGCGCAGAGGGTCATGGTGAGGCTCAGAAGATTGGTCATGGGGCCGATTGTAGGCCGATGAGGATTCTCGACGCAGACCTGGTGGAATTGGCTGACGGTCCGCGTCCTCCTCGCACGAAGGTGATGCCGAAGTTGCACCCAGCCGCAGGGGGTAAGCCTGTGGATATGTCTCGGACACCTTCGCCAAGTCCGCGCCGCACAAGGCCTGGGGCGAGATTGCCCGCTTTTTGGGCAGGGCGGCACAATCGCCCGATGTCTGCACCCTCCACCAAATCCCTCTCCGGTTCCGCTTTTGCCACCCTGCTGCTCATCGCGTTCATGATGGGCGCCAACCACGTCGCGGCGCGGCTGGCCTTTGATCACGGGGTTTCCGTGTCCACCGCGGTGCTGTTCCGCAGTGGTGCCACGGCCCTGGTGGTCTGGCTGATCGTGCGCATGGCGGGGGTGCCGTTGAACCTGCCCGCAGGGCAGAAGCGGGCGCTGCTGAAGATCGGCGCGCTGATCAGCGTGCAGAGCCTGTGTCTGTATTCGGCGGTGGCGCGCCTGCCGGTGGCGCTGGCGCTGCTGGCCTTCAACACCTACCCGCTGTGGACGGCGCTGTGGGCGCGCACGCTCAAGGCCGAGCGGGTGGAGCCGGCGCTGCTGCGCGCCATGCCGGTGCTGCTGCTGGGGCTGGCGCTGGCCCTGGATGTGGCGGGTGCCGCGTCGGGCCTGGGGGCTTCGGCGCACTGGGGGCGCATCGGGGCCGGTGTAGCGTTCGCGCTGGCGGCCGCGGCCTCGTTCGGTCTGGCGCTGGTGTTCACGCAGCACGAGACGGTGGGGCTGGACGGCCGCGTGCGCACGGCGGCCACCATGGCCATCGTGGCGCTGGCGGCCCTGGTCGGCGTCGCGGGGCAGGGTGGCTGGTCGCTGCCACAGGCCCCGGCGGGCTGGTGGGGACTGCTGGGCCTGACCGTGCTCTACGGCACCGCCTTCACCATCATGTTCACCGTGCTTCCCAGGCTGGGCGTGGTGGGCGGCTCGCCGATCATGAATGTGGAGCCGATCTTTGCGCTGCTGCTGGCCTGGGCGGTGCTCGGGCAGCAGGTGGCGCCGGTGCAGGTGCTGGGTGGTGTGCTGGTGGTGGCCACCGTGATGTGGCTGGGACTGCGGCGCCGCTAGCGCGGAAATTCAGTCCTCGTCGTCACTTTCTAGAGACGCGCTCCAGCGGTCGTTCCATTCGGCTGGCGGCTTCTGCCAGGCGTCGAGTTCGCGGCGGTCGCGTTTGCTGGGTCGGCCTTGGGTGATGCTGTCGGCCGGTTCGGGCGCCAGGCGCCGCCGCTCGGCCGCGGCCAGGCGCTGCGCCACCGACTCGGCGGTCTCTTCGTACAGCAGGGCCGCCGCCGTGGCCGGGCCGCGCACACCGCTGAGCGCCCTGACCACCAGGGTGCGCTGCACGCTGCCGCTGCGCAGCTCGACCACGTCGCCGATGCGCACCTCGCGCGCCGGCTTCACGGGCGCACCGTTGACCCGCACGCGACCCTTGTCGATCTCTTCGGCGCTGAGCGAGCGGGTCTTGTAGAAGCGCGCGGCCCAGAGCCATTTGTCCAGCCGGACCCGGCCGCCTTCGGGTGTGCTATTGGCCATGAGCGGCCTCCGTTTCGTGGTGCGCCAGGGGCAGCCGCACGGTGGCGTCCAGCCCATCGATGCGCCCGCGCACCATGCGGTTGTCCAGTTCGATGCTGCCGCCGAGCGACTGCACGATGCCGTGGCAGATGGCCAGTCCCAGGCCCGATCCGGCGCCCGAGGGGCGCGCGCCGTGGTCGGTGGCGAAGGGCTGGAACAGCCGCTCGCGCAAGTGGTCGGAAATGCCCGGCCCGCTGTCGCTGATGGACAGTGCGGCGGTGCGGTCGTCGCAGACCATGCCCACCGCCAGGCGCGATTCCGGCGGGCAGTGCTTGATGGCGTTGTGCAGCAGGTTGCGCCCCAGCTCGCGCAGCGCCCATTCGTGCGAACGCACCGGGGCACTGACCACGTCCAGCGAAAAGTCGAGGCCGCGGTCGGCGATCAGCGGGGCCAGGTCCAGCGCCACGGCGCGCACCACCTCGCCCCAGTCGACCACGGGGGCGTCCCGGTCCTGGCGCAGCTGCTCGACTTTGGCCAGGGCCAGCATCTGGTTGGCCAGTTCGGTGGCGCGGTCGACGGTGTGCCCGATCTCGTCCAGCGCCTGCAGCGGCGGCACGTCGCCGCGCCGGGCCGACTGCACCTGGGTCTTTAGCACGGCCAGCGGGGTTCGCAGCTGGTGCGAGGTGTCGCGCACGAAGCGCTTCTGGTGGTCCAGCAGCTGCGACAGCCGCTGCATGTGCTGGTTGGTCGCCTCCAGCAGCGGCAGCAGCTCGCGCGGGGCGCTGTTGGTGGGCAGCGGCGAGAGGTCGTTGTCGCTGCGGTGGGCCAGTGCGTGGCTGATGGAGCGCACCGGGCGCGTGGCGCGCTGCACCACGATCACCACCACCAGCACGATCACCACCACCAGCGCCGCCTGGCGCCACAGGGTGTCGATCAGGATCTGCCGCGCCAGCGTCTGGCGCAGCTCCAGCGTCTCGGCCACCTGGATGGTGGCCATGCCCTGGCCGGCCTCGCCCGCCACCGGCTGCAGCAGCACCGCCATGCGGACCGGCGCGCCCTGGTACTCGTCGTCGTAGAAGTGCACCAGGGCGGCGTAGATCTTCTGGTCGGGCAGGCGGGCTCTGGGCGGCGGCAGGTTTTCAAAGCCCGAGACCATTTCGCCGTGAAACCCGCTGACGCGGTAGAAGAGCCGGCTGCGGTTGTCGGCCTCGAAGGCCTCCAGCGCCGAATAGAGCAGCGACGAGCGCACGCTGGCCTGGTCGCCGTTGCGGACCACCTCCAGCTGTTCGCCCAGCGACTTGGCGGTGGCCAGCAAGGTACGGTCGTAGGCGGTGTCGGCGCCCGCCAGCGCCTGCCGGTAGAGCACCACGGTGTTGATGACCACAAAGCCGAACAGTGGCAGCAGGATGCCCAGCAGCAGCGTGCGGCGCAGCGACAGCGGTGCGCTCACGGCCATGTCCTCAGGCAGCCGCCTTCAGCAGATAGCCCAGCCCGCGCAGCGTCACCAGCTGCGCGCCGGTGTGGCCGATCTTCTTGCGCAGCCGGTAGGCCACCACCTCGATGGCCTCGGGCTGCACATGGGCCTCGCCGGGGAACACCAGCTCGAACAGGCGCTCCTTGGTGATCGCCTGGCCGGGCTGGGACAGCACGGCGCGCAGCAGGGCCAGCTCGCGCGGGGCGAGCTCCAGCGGCTCACCGTCGTGGTAGACCGCGCCGCTGTCGCGGTCGATCTGCATGCCGCACCAGCCGGCGCTGCGCGCGGGCAGGTTGCCCGGGCTGTCGGTGGCGTCGGCTGAGCGGCGCACCAGGGCGCGCACGCGGGCCTCCAGCTCGTCGAGGTCGAAGGGTTTGGGCAGGTAGTCGTCGGCGCCGGTGTTCAGGCCGATGATGCGATCGCCCACGGTGCCGCGCGCGGTGAGGATGATCACCGGCGTCTTCAGGCCCTCGGCGCGCGCATCGCCCAGCACCTGCAGGCCGTCGCGCCCGGGCAGGCTCAGGTCCAGCAGCACCACGTCGGGCAGGCTGGAGCGCCACAGCGACAGGGCCTTGTCGCCGTCGCCGCAGGTGATCACCTGCATGCCGCGCCGCTCCAGCGTGCGCTGCAGGGTGGCCTGCATGGTGGGGTTGTCTTCGACCAGAAGCAGTTTCATGCGGTCAGAAGGCCCGGGCTCAGCGGCGACCGGAATTGAGGAAAGCCTGGCGCGTCACCTCGTCGAGGGCATCGTCGACCAGACCGTGGTCGGCCACCACCGTCAGGCGTCCCAGTTCGCGCAGTCGTTCCAGCCCGCGCAGGGTCAGCGAGATGCTGCGCCCGTTGGCGGCGTTGAAGAGGAACATGGTGCCGTGCGGGCTGGCCCAGGTGAGCTGGCAACGCAGGTCTTCTCCTCCGTCTCGAAGGTCCACCCAGGTGCCCACCGTCAGCGGGCGGGGCTTTGCGGTGGTCTCCGTCTGTCGTTGGCGCAGCCACTCGGGGTCCATCGGCTCGGTGTCCTGGAAGCCAGGCTGGCTCTCGATCTGCAGGTCGTCCATGAATCCCGAGTCGCGTGCTTCCGCCGGATGCACCCAGGTATCGGACATGTCCAGTCCGCGCATGTCCGCCTCGTCGTCGCGCCTGGCGGCGTAGGCTGGTTCCTGCAGCTCCATGAGCGCCTGGAAGAAGGAGTCGGCCTGGGCACGCGGGTAGTCGATGGACTCCAGCCCTTCGCGCAGCGTGCGCAGCAGGCCAGGAATGACCTTGATCAGCCGGGGCCGGTTGAGGCTGGCCAGTTCGTGCTGGCTCGACCACAGCAGGTCGGGCAGGGCGTCCATGTAGCGCAGCGCCGGTGCATCGCCCGGGCTCAGGCTGTCCGCGGCCTTCGCCTGGATGCGCGCCTGCGCCACCACCTGGGCCCAGGGGCCGGTGAGGAAGCGGCGCACCACACCGGGTGCCCGGGCAAAGTCGTTTCTGGCCTGGATTTCCGTGGCCACCCGTTCGGCCAGCAGGTTGCGCTGCTCCACCTTCATCAAGGTCTGCATGGCCAGGCCCCGTGCGGGTGCCTGTGTCACCGGGTCGGTGCGCACCAGACGTGCGAGCAGTTCGCTGATGCGCTGCGACAGCTGGCTGGCCGGCACCTGCAGGTCCTGGACCACCTTGCGCAGCTGCTGCATGTAGGCCTGGAACCCCGAGTCCCGCTCGCTCTTGAACGCCAGCGCGCGCTCGGTGAGCACATCCAGCAGGCGCCGCGCCGGGTTGCTGCGATCGGTAAAAAAGCGCGGGTCGTTGCGCGCCAGCTCCAGCAGCATGGGCTTGAGCCGCAGCATCATGTCCCGCACCGGCGCCAGCAGGCGGGGGTCGTCGACGATGCGGCGCAGCATCAGTGCGACCACCTCCACCGCCAGGGACCGCACCATGCCGTCGGCCTCCTGCGCCTGTGCCGGATCGGAGGCATCGGCCGCGCCGCGCGCGACATTGCCCACCAGCAGCTGGTGCAGGTGATCAAGGGTGAGCAACTCGTTCCCGTCGCTCAGCGCCTCCACGGGCAGGCTGTCCCCGCGGGGGCGGGAGGCGCCTCGGTCGGCGGGCTTGCCCACCGGGGTCTGCACGACCTTGTAGCCCGCGGGCTGCACGCCCCAGCGGTCCAGAAGGTCGACCAGCTGGCGGTAGAAACGCCGCAGTTCCTGGCCGAGGGGCAGGGTGCCGATGTGCAGCCACTGCACCCGCACCTCCTCGTCGATGTGCAGCTTGGACAGCGCGCGGATCAGCGCACCGATGATGGCCTCGGGGTGCAGCGGGTTGGCCTTGCTGCTCACCACAGTGAGTCCCCGGGCGGTGCTCAGGCGCGCGTCGAGCATCACCAGCTCTTCTTCCACCGCCATCTTCACCACCTGCTGGATGCGCGCCAGCTCGACGGTGTGCTGCACCTGCTGGTGGTCCATCAGCTCCAGGTCGTCCAGGCTGAGCGTGTCCAGGCGGGGGGGCGGGGTCCTGCCGCTGACGGGGGTCAGGTCACCCTCGCCGTCGGCGACGCTGCCCAACGACTGTGACAGCGCCGACAGAAAGTGCTCGGTCACCCGCTGCTGGTAGGCGGCCAGGGTGGCGCGCGCCTGGCCGGCGCTGCGCTGTTCGGAGGCGCCGACGGCGGAGGCCTCCTTCTCCAGCAGTGCGTTGCCGAGCGCCGCCAGCCAGCGGGGCACCCACTCGGCCGACAAGGCCAATGCCTCTTTCAGGCAAGCGTCAAACACGGGATGGGCATGTGCATTCATGAGCGAAGGGCGCCTGGCCAAAGGCCCTGCGTGGTGAAGAGGGCTGGTGCGATTATGGTCCTCCCCGTGATGGGAGATCCCGCGCCCTCATAGGGTTTTTCCTGACAGCAACGACAGCCGATTGACAGCGGCCGACAGGAACATAACGACCGTCGATCAACCTCCCACGGAGACAAACATGCGTCGCGATACCTTCCTCAAGTCCCTGGCCGCTCTGGCCGCCGCCGGTGCCCTGCCCAATGCCGCCTGGGCCCAGGGTGCCAACGTCAAGATGATGATCCCCGCCAACCCGGGTGGTGGCTGGGATGGCACCGGCCGTGCCCTGGGCGAGGCCCTGCGCGATGCGGGCGTGGCGTCTTCCGTGACCTACGAGAACAAGGGCGGTGCCGCCGGCGCCATCGGTCTGGCCCAGTTCTACAACTCCGCCAAGGGCGACCCGAACGCCATGATGGTGATGGGCGCCGTGATGCTGGGCGGCATCATCACCGGCAAGCCGCCGGTCTCGATCACCCAGGTCACGCCGATCGCCCGCCTGACCACCGAATACAACGTGTTCGTGCTGCCCGCCAGCTCGCCCCTCAACACCATGAAGGACGTGGTCGAGGCGCTCAAGAAGGACCCCGGCAGTGTCAAGTGGGGCGGCGGTTCGCGCGGCTCCACCGAGCACATCGCCGCATCGCAGATCGCCCAGGCCGTGGGCGTGCCCGCCGCCAAGATCAACTACGTGCCCTTCCGTGGGGGCGGTGAGGCCGTCGCCGCCATCCTGGGTGGCAACGTGACCGTCGGTGGCTCCGGCTACAGCGAGTTCCAGCAGTACATCGAGAGCGGCAAGATGAAGGCGATCGCCATCACCTCCGGCCAGCGCGTCAAGGGCCTGGAAAAGATCCCCACGCTCAAGGAGCAGGGCATCGATGTCGAGATCGGCAACTGGCGCGGTGTCTACGGCGCCGCCGGCATCACCCCCGAGCAGCGCGCCGCGCTGACCGAGATGATCGTCAAGGCCACCAAGAGCAAGGCCTGGCAGGAAGCCCTGGTCAAGAACAACTGGACCCCGGCCCTGCTGACCGGCAAGGAATTCGACGCCTTCGTCGACAAGGACTTCTCCACCCTGCGCGCCACCATGGTCCGCGCCGGCATGGTGTAAGCACACGGCCCGGTCTGTCCGATCCAGCGGCCACGGCGTTCGCGCCGCGGCCGCATTTTTTTACGAGTGGAGCACGTCATGAATGCCGACACCACCCCCGCGCAGGAGGCGCGTCCCGATCACCGCCCGGGCCAGCTGGCCATGGGCATCGCCGCCGTGGTGGTGGCTGCCGTTCTGGCCTACGGTGCAGCCAACATCCCGTCCGACGCCGGCTATGCGGGCGTGGGCCCCGACTTCCTGCCCTGGCTGGTGGCGGCCGCGCTGGGCCTGTGTGGCGTGATGCTGATTCTGGAGGTGCGCTCCGGCGGCTACCGCAACATGGAGGAGCCTTCGGGCGCCCCGCGCGGCGACTGGCACGCGCTGGCCTGGGTGTCGGCCGGCATCCTGGGCAACGCGGCGCTGATCACCACCATCGGTTTTGTGCTCAGCTGTGCGCTGTGCTACGCCCTCGCGGTGCGGGGCCTGCGCATCAGCGAAGGCAAGTCCGGCGGCAACGCCATGCAGGTGCTGCGCGACGCGGTCACCGGCATCGTGATTGCCGCACCGACCTACTGGCTGTTCACCAAATTCCTCGCCGTCAACCTGCCGGGCCTGACCGGCACCGGCTGGATCTGATCAGGGAGCACAAGCATGATGGACACCTGGAACCAGCTGCTGGGCGGCTTCGCCACCGCAGCCACCCCCCTCAACCTGCTGTGGGCGCTGGCCGGCTGTGCGCTGGGCACCGCCATCGGCGTGCTGCCCGGCCTTGGCCCGGCGGTGACCGTGGCCATGCTGCTGCCGATCACCGGTCAGGTCGAGCCGACAGCCTCGATGATCTTCTTCGCCGGCATCTACTACGGTGCCATGTACGGCGGCTCGACCACTTCGATCCTGCTCAACACCCCGGGCGAGACCGGCACCATGGTGACCGCGCTCGAAGGCTTCAAGATGGCCAAGAACGGTCGCGCGGGCGCTGCGCTGGCCACTTCGGCCATCGGCTCCTTCGTCGCGGGCACCATTGCCACCGTGCTGGTCACGCTGTTCGCGCCCATCCTGGCCGAGTTCGCCGTCAAGCTGGGGCCGCCCGAGTACTTCTGCCTGATGCTGTTGGCCTTCACCACGGTCTCTGCCGTGCTCGGCCAGAGCACGCTGCGCGGCCTGACCTCGCTGTTCGTCGGCCTGGCCATGGGCCTGGTCGGCATGGACCAGATCACCGGCCAGGTGCGCTACACCGCGGGCGTCATCGAGCTGATGGACGGCCTGGAGGTGGTGCTGGTGGCGGTGGGCCTGTTCGCGGTGACCGAAGCGCTCTACAACGCCCTGTACGAGGGCAAGAGCGAAGCCAACATGAACAAGATGAACAAGGCCCACATGACCAGGACCGAGTGGCGCCGTTCCTGGCCCGCCTGGCTGCGCGGCACGGCGATCGGCTTCCCCTTCGGCACCATCCCCGCCGGCGGCTCTGAGATCCCGACCTTCCTGAGCTACGCGACCGAGCGCAAGCTGGCCGACCCGGAACACAAGAAGGAGTTCGGCACGGTCGGCGCCATCGAAGGTGTGGCCGGCCCCGAAGCCGCCAACAACTCGGCTGTCACGGCCACCCTGGTGCCGCTGCTCACGCTGGGCATCCCGACCTCGGTGACCGCCGCCATCCTGCTGTCTGCGCTGCAGAACTACGGCATCAACGCCGGCCCGCAGCTGTTCCAGACCTCGTCCGACCTGGTCTGGGCGCTGATCGCCTCGCTCTACATCGGCAACGTGATGCTGCTGGTGCTGAACCTGCCGATGGTGGGCCTGTGGGTCAAGCTGCTGAAGATTCCGAAGGCACCGCTGTACGCCGGCATCCTGATCTTCGCGACGGTGGGCGTGTACGGTATGCGCCAGAGTTCGTTCGACCTGTTCCTGATGTTCGGCCTGGCGCTGGTGGGGGTGGCGATGCGCCGCTTCGACTTCCCGACCGCGCCGGTGATCGTGGGCCTGATCCTCGGTCCGCTGGCCGAGGCGCAGTTCCGCAACGCCATGTCCATCGGCGAGGGCAGCTTCACCGTGTTCTTCGAGCGCCCGATGTCGGCCACGCTGCTGGTGATCGTGCTGCTGGTGCTGGTGACGCCGCGCCTGCTGGCCTGGCACAGACGCAGCTGAAGAAAGGAGCGCCCCGCGCTCCGCCGCCTTGAGCGGCGCCTGAAAGCCGGACGAAGATTTCGTCCGGCTTTCGTGTTTCTCTAAGGTTTCCTCTATGCGGTCCGGCGGGGCCGCCGGGCATCATCGTCGGCATGAAAGTGCTGATGGTGGAAGACGATCTGGCCCTGGGCGATGCGCTGGGGCGCGTGCTGCAGGGCCGGGGCTTCGAGGTCACGCGCTGTGCCGACGGAGTGGAGGCGCTGGCCATGTTCCGGCGCCGCCGGCCCGACGTGGTGCTGCTCGACCTGAGCCTGCCGGGCATGGACGGCATGGAGGTGCTGCGCCTGATGCGCGACGGCGGCTCGCAGGTGCCGGTGCTGGTGGTGACCGCCCGCAGCGCGGTGCAGGACCGCGTGCTCGGCCTCAACGAGGGCGCCGACGACTACCTGACCAAACCCTTCGACATCGAGGAACTCGCGGCCCGCCTCAAGGCGCTGGTGCGCCGCAGCCATGGCGCGCCGGAACTGCGCTGCGCACTGCTGCGCGTCGACGAGCCCACCGGCGCCGTGTTCCGCGGCGCGACGCCGCTGGACGTATCGACCCGCGAGCTGGCCCTGCTCAAGGCGCTGCTGGCCCGGCCGGGTCAGGCGGTCGGCAAGGAAGACCTGCACCACGCCGTGTTCGGCGACGAGCCGGTGGGCGCCGACGCCATCGAGGTGTTGGTGCACCGGCTGCGCAAGCGCATCCAGGGCTCGGGCGCTCAGCTGGTGACGCTGCGCGGTGTGGGCTACCTGCTGATCGACGAGGCGATGACGGAAGGGCCGGTCGCGGTCTGAACGGCACATGGCGTCGTCTGTTCCATCCACCCCACCGACCATGACAGGCCCCGCGTCGACACCGTCCGCACCCGCCGCGCGGCCCTGGTCGATCACGGTGCGGCTGCTGCTGGGCCTGGCGCTGTGCCTGCTGCTGGTCGAGCTGCTCCTGCAGGCCTTCATTCCCGAGCTGGCGGCCGCGCCGCTGTGGGGTGGCGCGCTGCGTCTGGTGGCGGTGTTGCCGCTGTTCGCCTGGTGCATCGTGCGCGCGCTGGCGCCGCTGCGCCACCTGGAGGACGAGCTCGATGCGGGCGAGGCCGGCAGCGCCCCGCGCCCGGTGCCCGCCGAGCTGCAGCCGCTGTCTCGCGCGGTGCACGGTGTGCTGGAACGCCAGCGCGCCACCACCGAGCAGCAGCGCCGCTTTCTGGCCGATGCCTCGCACCAGCTGCGCACGCCGTTCGCGGTGCTGCGCACGCAGTTGCAGGGCGCGATGTCGGGCCAGCTGGAGGTGAAGGACACGCTGCCCAAGATGCTCGCGACCGTCGACCGCTCCAGCGAGCTGGTGCGGCAGCTGCTCTCTCTGGCCAAGGTCGAGCAGCTGGTGGCGCAGGCGCACTGGCAGGAGGTGAACCTCGAAGCCGTGGCGCAGGCCGTGTGTCTGGAGTTCGGGCCGCTGCTGGCGCGCAAGCGGCTGGACTTTTCCTTCGAGTCGGTGCCGGTGCGGCTGACCACCGACCCCTGGATGCTGGGCGAGCTGCTGCGCAACCTGCTGTCCAACGCCATCCACCACGCGCCGCGCGGCTCGGCGCTGGGCATGGTGGTGCGGGTGCTGCCGGACCAGGCCGAGCTGCTGATCTGGGACAACGGCGGCGGCATCGATGCCGCGGTGATGGACCGGCTGTTCGAGCCCTTCCAGTCGGCCGCGGGCGGCACCGGCATCGGCCTGGGGCTGTCGATCTGCCGCCAGATCGCGGAGTCGATGCAGGCGCAGGTGCAACTTTTCAACCGGGTGCAGGACGACCGCGTGGTCGGTGTCGATGCCGTGGTGCGCTGGAACCTGGCACCGGCCGGGGCAGGGGGCTCGCATGCCTGACGCAGTGCGCCTGGAGGCGGTGGAAAAGACCTTTGCCGACGGCACGCGCGCGCTGCGCGGCGTGCAGCTGCGGTTCGCGCGGCGCCAGCTCACCACGCTGCTCGGGCCCTCGGGCTGCGGCAAGTCGACGCTGCTGCGCCTGGTGGCCGGGCTGGAACAGCCCAGCGCGGGCCGGGTGTTCATCGGCGAGCGCGACGTGACCGGCACCGGCCCGGACCAGCGCCCCATCAGCATGGTGTTCCAGAACTACGCGCTGTTCCCGCACCTGGACGTGCAGGGCAACGTGGGCTACGGCCTGGGGCTGGACAGCGCCGCCGCCGCGCGCGACCCGCGGGTGCACGCCGCGCTGGAGCAGGTCGGCCTGGGGGCGCTGGCAGCCCGCAGCACGGCCTCGCTCTCGGGCGGGCAGCAGCAGCGCGTGGCCCTGGCGCGCGCGCTGGCCCTGGCGCCCGAGGTGCTCCTGCTCGACGAGCCGCTGTCCAACCTCGACGCCGGCTTGCGGCGCCAGATCCGCGAGGAGATCCGCGGCCTGCAGCAGTCGCTGGGCCTGACGGTGGTCTACGTGACGCACGACCAGAACGAGGCCATGGCGGTCAGCGACCACATCGTGGTGCTGCGCGACGGCCAGGTGCAGCAGGTCGGCAGCCCGCGCGACATCTACGAGCGCCCGCGCTCCGAATTCGTCGCCGGCTTCATGGGCGATGCCGCGGTGTTCGACGCCGAGGCCGACGGCCAGGGCGGTTTGCAGGTCGGTCCTTTGATGGTGAACACCGGCCACGCCCGGCGCCGCGGCGCCACCCGCGTGGTGGTGCGGCCCGAGGCCTGGCGCCTGGCGCCGGCCAGCGGGCAGGGCCTGGCCGGGCGCATCGAATCGCACGCCTACGAAGGCCGGCAGTCGCACTACCGCGTGCGCACCGCGCTGGGCCTGCTGCAGGTGCACCGCCAGCACGAGCGCCAGACGCTGCAGGTCGGCGCGCCGGTCAGCGTCTTCCTCGACGGCCCCGGCGTCAGCGTGCTGATGACCGGTGCCACCGCCATGCCCGAAGGGCCCTGAACCGCTCGCCCCACCCGTTTCCCACACCCGAGATCCCCGTCCATCCCAGGAGAAAACCCATGAAAAAGACCCTCTGGCTTGCCGCCCCCTTCCTGATGCTGCCCGCGCTGTCCGCGCAGGCCCAGAGCAGCGAGTTCAACCTGATCTGCTCGGCCCAGGCCGCGTGGTGCAACATGCTCGCCGTCACCTTCGAGAAGAGCCAGGGCGTGAAGGTCAACATGACGCTCAAGGGCTCGGGCGAGGCGATCGCGCAGATCATGGCCGAGCGCGCCAACCCCAAGACCGACCTCTGGTTCGGTGGCACCGGCGACCCGCACCTGCAGGCGGCCGAGCAGGGCCTGACCATGGAATACAAGTCGCCCAGCTTGCCGAAGCTGCACGACTGGGCGCAGAAGCAGGCGCAGCAGTCGGGCTACAAGACGGTGGGCATCTATTCCGGCCCGCTCGGTTTTGGCTACAACACCGAGCTGCTGGCCAAGAAGAAGCTGGCCGTGCCCAAGACCTGGGCCGACCTGCTCAAGCCCGAATACAAGGGCGAGATCCAGTCGGCCAACCCGGCCTCCAGCGGCACCGCCTATACCATGATCGCGACGCTGGTGCAGCTCATGGGCGAAGACCAGGCGTTTGAGTATCTGAAGAAGCTGCACGGCAACATCGGCGCCTACACCCGCTCGGGCACCGGCCCGATCAAGGCGGTGGCGCGCGGCGAGGCCACCATCTCCATCAGCTTCGTGCACGACGGCCCGGGCGAGAAGGCGCAGGGCTTCCCGCTGGAGACCATCACGCCCGCGGACGGCACCGGCGCCGAGATCGGCTCGATGTCGATCATCAAGGGCTCGCGCAACCTGGACGCGGCCAAGAAGTTCTACGAATGGGCGCTCACGCCCTCGGCCCAGGCCCTGGGAGCGGCCACGCTGCAGTTCCAGCTGCCGTCGAACAAGGAGACCAAGGTCGATCCGCGCGTGCCCGACTTCCGCAAGATCAAGCTGATCAATTACGACTACGCGAAGTACGGCCAGACTGCCGAGCGCCGCCGCCTGATCCAGCGCTGGGAAAAAGACGTCAACAGCCTGCCACGCTGACCTTCACCCGCTCCGGAATTCCGCATGAACACCTTGACCTCGCGGTCCGGGCGGGCGTTGGCCGCCTGGACGTTGCTGGGGCTGGCCGCCTACGCGCTGCTGCCCTGGTACTTCCTCCAACAAGAATCGCTCTGGGCGGCGCTGCCCGGCGTGTGGGGCGGTGACGCCACCGCCAGCGGCGTGGTGCAGGCGGCGCTGCACGGGCGGCCCTGGCTCTGGACCGGCGTGGCCGGCCTGCTGGTCGCCGGCGCCGGCCTGCTGTTGCCCGTGGGGCGGGCGCAGGGCGGGGTGCTGGTGGCCGGCGCGCTGCTGGGCCTGGCCGGCCTGCTGGCGAGCGGCTTCGCCATCGGTGCGCCGGGCTGGAGCTTCCCGGCGCTGGAGGCCTGGTTCGGTCCGCTGGAGCACGGCCAGTTCGGCATGGGCTGGGGCGGCTTTGTTGCCATCGCCTGCCTGGTGATGCTGCTGGGGGCGGGCATCGCGCGGCTGGGCTTCTTCCGCGGCGATGTGTTCGTTGCGGGCGCGGTGGTCGGCTGCGTGAGCCTGCTCGCGCTGTTCGTGGTCTACCCAGTGCTGCGCTCGCTGGCCTCGGGGCTGTACGACGACATGGGCCTGTGGGCGCCGGGTGCGCTGGTGGACCGGCTGGCCACCGAGCGCATCTGGGGCCTGGGCTGCGTCATCGCCGACACGCGCTGCGGCGTGGCCTGGAACACGCTGTTCCTCGCGCTGCTGACGGCGGCGGGCACGACGGTGATGGGCACGCTGATGGCGCTGTGGGCCGAGCGCGGCGGCACGCGGTTGCAGAAGCCGCTGAACGTGCTGGCCATGCTGCCCATCATCACGCCGCCCTTCGTGGTCGGTCTGGGCCTGATCCTGCTGTTCGGCCGCGCGGGCCTTTACAACCAGTTCATGGAATGGGCCTTCGGCGTGCAGCCCTCGCGCTGGTTCTACGGCGTGTTCGGCGTCTGGCTGGCGCAGATGTTCGCCTTCACACCCATCGCCTTCATGATCATGCGCGGCGTGGTGCAAGGCGTGAGCCCTTCGCTGGAAGAGGCGGCGCAGACCCTGCGCGCCGACCGCCTGCGCACCTTCGTCACGGTGACGCTCCCGCTGCTCAAGCCGGGGCTGGCCAACGCCTTCCTGGTGGGCTTCATCGAGAGCATGGCCGACTTCGGCAACCCCATCATCCTGGGCGGCTCCTATGCCGTGCTGTCCACCGAAATCTTCTTCGCCATCGTCGGCGCCTCGCTGGACCCGGGCATGGCGGCGGCGCTGGCCCTGGTGCTCACGCTGTTCGCCCTGGTGGTGTTCTTCGTCCAGCGCGGGCTGCTGGGGCGCACCAGCTTCACCACCGTGACCGGCAAGGGCGACGCGGGCCTGCCGATGCCGCTGCCCGATGCGGTGCGGCGCCTCTGCTTCGGCGTGGCCGGGCCCTGGCTGCTGTTCACCGTGGTGGTCTACCTGTTCGCGTTCGCGGGCGGCTTCGTGAAGACCTGGGGCCGCGACTACACGCTCACGCTGGACCACTTCCGAGGCGCCTTCGACCTGCAGTGGGGTGAGCACGGCCTGGTGTGGGCCGGCACGGCCTGGAACTCGCTGTTCACCACCGCCTCGCTGGCGGCGATGGCGGCGCCGGTCTGCGCCTTCCTGGGCCTGCTGATCGCCTGGCTGCTGGCGCGCACCGAGTTCCGCGGCAAGTCGGCCTTCGAGTTCGCGGCGCTGCTGACCTTCGCCATTCCCGGCACCGTGCTGGGCGTGAGCTACATCCTGGCCTTCAACGTGCCGCCGGTGGAGCTGACCGGCACCGGGCTGATCATCGTGCTGTGCTACGTGTTCCGCAATCTTCCCGTGGGCGTGCGCGCGGGCACGGCGGCGTTCAAGCAGCTCGACCGCTCGCTCGACGAGGCCTCGTTCATGCTGCGCGCCGGCACGCTGACCACGCTGCGGCGCGTGGTGCTGCCGCTGCTCAAGCCGGCGCTGACGGCGGCGCTGATCTACAGCTTCGTTCGCTCGATGACCACGGTCTCGGCCGTGATCTTCCTGGTCTCGGCCAAGTACGAGCTGTCCACCACCTACATCATCGGCCGTGTGGGCAACGGCGAGTACGGGCTCGCGCTCGCCTACTGCACGGTGCTCATCGTCTTCATGTCCGTCATCACCGCGCTGGTGCAGCGCCTGGTCGGTGAACGGCAACTCGGCCGCCGCGCGGGCGGCCACTGATTCCAGGGAAACCGACATGACCACACACGGCATCCAGTTCCGCCAGGTGACCAAGCGCTACGGCGGCGCGAACGCGCCCCTGATCGTCAAGGGCATCGACTTCACGGTGCCCAAGGGCACGCTGACCACCATCCTCGGCCCCTCGGGCTGCGGCAAGACCACCACGCTGCGCATGATCGCGGGGCTGGAGTCGCCCTCCGGCGGCCAGATCCTGATCGACGGCCGCGACGTGACGGCGCTCGGCCCCAGCGAGCGCAACGTCAGCATGGTGTTCCAGAGCTATGCGCTGTTTCCGCACATGAGCGTGCTCGACAACGTGGGCTACGGCCTGAGCGTGAGCGGCCTGCCCAAGGCGGAAATCGCCGAGCGGGCGAGGGCGGCGATGGCGACCGTGGGCCTGGTCGGCATGGACGCGCGCCTGCCCAGCGAACTCTCGGGCGGCCAGCAGCAGCGCGTGGCGCTGGCGCGCGCGCTGGTGATCGAGCCGGCGGTGCTGCTGTTCGACGAGCCGCTGTCCAACCTCGACGCGCGCCTGCGCCGCAGCATGCGAGAGGAGATCCGCAGCCTGCAGCAGCGCCTGGGCCTCACGGTGGCCTACGTGACGCACGACCAGAGCGAGGCGCTGGCCGTGAGCGACCAGATCATCGTGATGGACGCGGGCCAGATCGCCCAGGCCGGCGCGCCGCAGGACCTGTACGAGCGCCCGGCCAGCGCCTTCGTGGCCGGCTTCATGGGCGAGGCCATGTTGTTCGATGGCGTGAGCGAGGCCGACGGTTCGGTGCGCTTCGGTCCCATCCGGCTGCAGCCGCGCCACCGCCTGCCGCCCGGCCCGGTGAAGGCCGCGATCCGGCCCGAGGCCTGGTCCATCGGCCCGCGCGAGGCGGGCGGCCTGGGCGGCGAGCTGCTCAAGCAGGCCTACCTGGGCTCGTTCCAGGAACTCACGGTGCAGACCGAACTGGGCCCGATCTTCGTGGTCAGCCCGCAGGTGGACCGCGAATGGCGGCTGGGCGAAGAACTCGGGCTGTCCCTCAAGGACCACGGCGTGACGGTGGTCGCTGCATGAGTGTTCACACGACAGAGAAACGGAAATCAGGCATGACGACAGAGACGGTGGTGTTCGATCTCGGCGGGGTGGTGTTCAACTGGCAGCCGACCGTGCTGCTGCGCCAGGTGCTGCCCGGGCGGGCGCGCGACGAGGCCGAGGCGGCGCACTGGGTGCGCGAGATCTTCCAGACCTTCGACCCCGACGGCGACTGGGCGCAGTTCGACCTCGGCAACGTGGAGCCCGAGGGGCTGGCGCAGCGCATCGCCCGGCGCACCGGGCTGGCGGTGGAGGAGGTGATGGCGGTGATCGACGGACTGGCGCCGCACATGCGCGTGAAGGACGACACCGTCGCGCTGATCCACGACCTCAAGGCGCGCGGCCACCGGCTGGTCTACCTCTCGAACATGCCACACGGGCTGGCGCGCTGGATCGAGGACGACCACCCGTTCGCCGACTGGTTCGAGGACGGCATCTTCTCGGCCCGCGTGGCGCTGATGAAACCCGACCCCGCGATCTTCCATGCGGTGACCGAGCAGCTGGCGGTGAGCGACCCCTCGCCGGTGTTCATCGACGACGCGCCGCGCAACATCGACGCAGCCCATGCCATCGGCTGGCGCGGCGTGCGCTTCGAGACTGCGGCACAGGTGCGGGCGGATCTCGGGGCGCTCGGGCTGCTGGGCTGAGCGACCCGGGCCCTCAACCCGCCACAGCCGCCGCTCAGGGGGCCACGCCGCCGGCCACCGGCATGGCCGCGCGCATGGCGTCGATGAAGCGCCGCAGGCGCAGCGGATAGAACCGGGCGTGCGGATAGACCAGGTAGACCGGCAGGGCCGGCGCCTGCCACTGGGGTACCAGATGCACCAGCCGCCCCGCGGCCAGATCGTCAGCCGCCATCCAGGCCGACACGATGCCCGCACCCAGCCCCAGCACGGCGGCATTGCGCAGCACATAGAGGTTGTCGGTGCTCAGGCGGGGGCGGATAGCAAAGCGCCGGGTCTGCTGCGTCTGCTGGTGGGTGAGGCTCACCTCGTCTCGGTAGTAGGTGCGCAGGGCCAGCCAGGGCAGGTTGGCGAGTGCGTCCACCGTCGCGGGCGGCTCGCCGCTTTCCAGCAGTGCTGGCGCCGCGATCACGATGCGCGGCACGTCCATCAGCCGGATCGCCACCACCGAGGGGTCGCGCACCTCGCCGACCTGAATCGCGCAGTCGATGCCGGCGCCGATGAAGTTGTGCACATCGTCGCGCAGCAGCCACTCGACCTGGATGTCCGGATGCGCCTGCAGGAACCGGGTCAGGGGCCGCACCAGCTGTTCCTGTCCGAACGCATGCGGCACCACCACGCGCAGCTGGCCGCGGGGCGCCTGCTGCTCGCCGTGCGCGTCCGCGGTGAGCGCCTCCCAGTCCTCCATCAGCAGCTTGGCGCGCTCATAGCAGCGCTCGCCGTCCGGCGTCAGGTGCATGGCCCGGGTGGAGCGTTGCAGCAGGCGCACGCCGAGCAGGCGTTCCAGCGCCAGCAGGCGCCGGCTGATGGTGGGCTGGGTGGTCTGCATCTGCGCCGCCGCGCGCGAGAGGCTGCCGGCTTCGACGATGCGCACGAAGGTCTGCATCAGGGCCAGCCGGTCGCCGCTGCCGATGGGGAGCGTGTCGGCCGGTGCTGCGGGTGATGGAGGCTTATTCATTCGCATATCGTATATCTGTGGTGTGTGACAGCCGTCTTCCGCCGAAATTCACCGAGAAGGACACTGCGTCCATCGAGTTTTCTGGAGTTTGTCATGTCATCCATTCACTTGTCGAATGTATTGGGGGCGGCGTCATCCCATCAGGGTGTGGCGCTTTCGCCCGCCCTGGTGCGCCTGCTGGCTGTCGGCGCTGGCCTGACTGTGGCCGCGCTGTACTACGCCCAGCCCATGCTGGGAGTGCTGGGCGCACAGCTGGGGGTGGGTCCGCAGACCCTGGGCTTCGTGCCCATGCTCACGCAGCTGGGCTACGCGCTGGGCATCCTGTTGACCGCGCCCCTGGGCGACCGTTGCGACCGCCGGACGCTGGTGCTCGTCAAGTGCGGCTGGCTGGTGGCGGCCCTGGCGGGCGCGGCGCTGGCACCGTCCATTGGCTGGCTGCTGCTGGCGAGCTTCGCCATCGGGCTGGCGGCCACGGCCGCGCAGGACATCGTGCCCGCTGCGGCCACGCTGGCGCCTGAAGCCCGCCGCGGGCAGGCTGTGGGTGCGGTGATGACCGGCTTGCTGCTGGGCATCCTGCTGTCGCGCGTGGTCAGCGGTTTCGCCGCCGAACACCTGGGCTGGCGCTCGACCTTCGGCCTGGCGGCCGTGTCGGTGGCTCTGGTGGCCCTGGCGCTGGCGCGCGGGCTGCCGCATGTGCTGCCCACAACCAACCTGGGCTACGGCGCGCTGCTGGCGTCGCTCGGATCGCTGTGGCGCCGCCATCCCTCGGTGCGGCAGGCCGCGCTGGCCCAGGGCGCGCTGGCGGTGGGGTTCAGCGCCATCTGGTCCACGCTGGCGATGTGGCTGCACGGCGCACCGTTCCACATGGGCAGCGCGGCGGCCGGTGCCTTCGGCATTGCCGGGGCGGCCGGCGCACTCGCCGCACCCTGGTTCGGGCGCCTGGCGGACCGCCATGGCCCGCACCGCAGCGCCCTGGCGGGTGCCTGTCTGGCGCTGGCGGGCTATGCGGTGACGGGGCTGGTGGGTGGCTTGCCGCAGGGCGTTCAGGTGGCGGCGCTGGCGCTGGCGGTGATCGTGTTCGACCTCGGGTTCCAGGGCGCGCTGGTGTCGCACCAGTCGCTTGTCTACAGCGCCGATCCGTCGGCACGCAGCCGGCTCAATGCCCTGCTGTTTGTGGTGATGTTCGGGGGCATGGCTTCCGGCTCCGTGCTGGCCGGCATGCTGTTCGCCCGCTGGGGCTGGAACGCGGTGGCCGGTCTGGCGGTGGCCTCGGCGCTGGTGGCCGTGGGCCTTCGGCTCGGCAGGGGCGGATCGGCCGGTACCGCGGGTACCATGCAGCGACCATGAGCCCCGACACCCGCCTCCCGCGCGACGCCCAGAGCATCCTGGAGCTGGCCGCGCGCTCGATGTTCGACCTGTTCGCCAACGCCAGCGAGGGCATGCTGCTGGTGGACCGCAAGGGGCGGGTGGTGTGGATCAACGACCAGTACCGCCGCTTCCTGCCGGCGCTGGGCTACGAGCGCGAGGAAGACTTCGTCGGCCACCCGGTGTCAAACGTGGTGCAGAACACGCAGATGCACCAGGTGCTGGAAACCGGCAAGCCGATCCTGATCGACCTGCTGACCAACAAGGCCGGCACCTTCGTGGTCAGCCGCATCCCGCTGCGGGACGAGGCGGGCGAGGTGATCGGGGTGCTGGGCATCGTGCTGTTCGACCACCCCGAGACCACGCTGCAGCCGCTGATCGCCAAGTTCGCGCGGCTGGAGCAGGACCTGAACGAGGCGCGGCGCGAACTCGCCAGCCAGCGCCGCGCCAAGTACACCTTTGCCAGCTTCGTCGGCAGCAGCGCCGCCGCGCAGGAGGTCAAGCGCCAGGCGCGCCGTGCGGCGCAGTCGGCCAGCCCGGTGCTGCTGCTGGGCGAGACCGGCACCGGCAAGGAGCTGCTGGCGCACGCCATCCACGCCGCCTCGCCGCGCGCCGGCCGGCCATTCGTGGGTGTGAACATGGCGGCCGTGCCCGAGGCGCTGATGGAGGCGGAGTTCTTCGGCGTCGCGCCCGGGGCCTACACCGGCGCCGACAAGAAGGGGCGCGACGGCAAGTTCAAGCTGGCCGATGGCGGCACGCTGTTCCTCGACGAGCTGGGCGACATGCCGATGGCCGTGCAGGTCAAGCTGCTGCGCGCGCTGCAGGACGGGGAGATCGAGCCGCTGGGCTCCAACAAGCTGATCCGCTGCGACGTGCGCGTGGTGGCCGCCACCTCGCGCGACCTGGCGCAGCTGGTGCGCGCGGGCCAGTTCCGCGAAGACCTGTTCTACCGGCTCAACGTGCTGCCCATCCGTGTGCCGCCGCTGCGCGAGCGCCAGGGCGACATCCCGCTGCTGGTCGAGACGCTGTGCGAGGACATCGCCGCGCGCGGCGCCAACATTCACCTGGAGCTGCTGCCGCCCGCGCTCGATTTGCTGGCCGCGCAGCCCTGGCGTGGCAACACGCGCGAGCTGCGCAACGTGCTGGAGCAGCTGGCGCTGCGCAGCGACTCGCCGCAGATCGGTGCCGCGCAGGTGGAACAGGTGCTGCGCGACTCGGGGCTCGACCGCATCGAGCCCGCGCTGTCGCGGCGGGCCGATCCCGTGTCGGCGACGGACGCGGAAGGCGACCTGCGGCCGCTGCCGGTGCAGATTGCCGAGCTGGAGCGCCGCGCCATTGCCGCCGCGCTGGCCCGCACCGGCGGCAACCGGGTGGCCGCAGCGAAGCTGCTGGGCATCTCGCGCGCCAGCCTGTACGATCGGCTGCACCTGTCTGAAAATCAGACATATGTCTGAAAACCAGACAGATTAATCTGAGGCGATGTGTCTTAATTTCAGACATTTGCACGCCGGAATAGCTGCAGTTCATTGATTCAAAAGAGATTTTTTTCCTGGCACGGACTGTGCAAAGTGGTCTGACGTTCACCGGCCCGGTGATCCCACAACCAGGAGACAAGACATGTTCCAGACCACGCGCCGCGTTGCGGTGATGGCCCTTGCCTGCGGCGCCGCCGCTGCCTTTGCCCAGTCGGGCGGCGAAATCCGCATCGCCCACGTCTACAGCAAGACCGGTCCGCTGGAGGCCTACGGCAAACAGACCCAGGTGGGTCTGATGATGGGTCTGAACTACGCCACCGGCGGCACCATGATGGTGGCGGGCAAGAAGATCGTGGTGATCGAGAAGGACGACCAGGGCAAGCCCGACCTGGGCAAGAGCCTGCTGGCCGCGGCCTACGCCGACGACAAGGCCGACCTGGCCATCGGCCCGACCAGCTCGGGCGTGGCGCTGGCCATGCTGCCGGTGGCCGAGGAATACCAGAAGATCCTGCTGGTCGAGCCCGCGGTGGCCGACTCCATCACCGGCGACAAGTGGAACAAGTACATCTTCCGCACCGGCCGCAATTCCTCGCAGGACGCGATCTCCAACGCCGTGGCGCTGGACAAGGCCGGCACCACCATCGCCACCCTGGCGCAGGACTACGCCTTCGGCCGCGACGGCGTGAAGGCCTTCAAGGACGCGGTCAAGACCGCCAAGATCGTTCACGAGGAATACCTGCCGACCAGCACCACCGACTTCACCGCCGGTGCGCAGCGCCTGATCGACAAGCTCAAGGACCAGCCGGGCCGCAAGGTGATCTTCATCATCTGGGCCGGCGCGGGCAACCCGTTCAAGATCGCCGACCTCGACCTCAAGCGCTACGGCATCGAGATCGCCACCGGCGGCAACATCCTGCCGGCCATGGCCTCGTACAAGAACTTCCCCGGCATGGAAGGCGCCACCTACTACTACTTCGGCATCCCCAAGAACCCGGTGAACGAGGCCATGGTGGCCCAGCACTACACCCAGTTCAAGAGCCCGCCGGACTTCTTCACAGCCGGTGGTTTCAGCTCGGCCATGGCCGTGGTCACCGCGCTCAAGAAGACCAACGGCGATGCCAAGGCCGCCACGCTGATCAAGACCATGGAAGGCATGAGCTTCGAGACGCCCAAGGGCACGATGACCTTCCGCAAGGAAGACCACCAGGCCATGCAGAGCATGTACCACTTCAAGATCAAGGTGGACCCGGCCTTTGCCTGGGGCGTGCCTGAGCTGGTGCGCGAGATCAAGCCTTCGGAAATGAACGTTCCCATCCGCAATAAGAAGTAACCCCCCTGCGCCGCTTCGCGGCTTCCCCCAGGGGACAACGCCTGCGGCCCGGCAAAGCCGGTTCCGCGGCGTTTCTGGAAGGTTGCGGCACTCGCCGCAACTGCTCGCGCACTCGCGCTGCGCGTGGAGGAACTTGATGCTTGAAACCACTGACCTCACGGTCCGCTTCGGCGGGCACGTGGCGGTGAATGCTGTCTCCTGCGCGTTCGCGCCGGGCACGCTCACCGCCATCGTCGGCCCCAACGGCGCCGGCAAGACCACCTACTTCAACCTGATCTCGGGCCAGATCAAGGCCACCGCCGGGCGCGTGAAGCTCAACGGTGTGGACATCTCGGCCCAGGGCGCCCCGGCGCGCGCGCAGGCCGGGTTGGGGCGGGCCTTCCAGCTCACCAACCTGTTCCCCAACCTCACGGTGCGCGAGAACGTGCGGCTGGCGGTGCAGGCGAGGGCAGGGGCCGGGCTCAACCTCTGGAAGATCTGGAGCGATCGCAAGGACCTGGTGGTGCGGGCCGACGAGGTGCTGGAGACCGTGGCGCTGGCCGACAAGGGCGACCAGCTCGCGGCCAGCCTGCCGCACGGCGACCAGCGCAAGCTGGAGGTGGGCATCCTGATGGCGCTGGAGCCGCAGGTGTTCATGTTCGACGAACCCACGGCCGGCATGAGCGTGGACGAGGTGCCGGTGATCCTGAACCTGATCCGCCAGCTCAAGGCCGACAAGACCAAGACCATCCTGCTGGTTGAACACAAGATGGACGTGGTGCGCGAACTTTCGGACCGCATCATCGTGCTGCACAACGGCGAACTCGTGGCCGACGGCGAACCTGCGAGCGTGATCGCCTCGCCGGTGGTGCAGCAGGCCTACCTCGGCATCAACCCGGAAGAAAAAGAAGAGGTGACAGCATGAGCCCCCACGCTCCACCGCTGCGCGGGTCGCTGCCCCCCGAGGGGGCTGATCCGGCTTGGGGCGGCCCGGCGCCGGATCGCGCTTCGCCGCTGCTGAAACTCGAAGGCGTGCACACGCACATCGGCGCGTACCACATCCTCCACGGCGTCGACCTGGTGGTGCCCAAGGGCGAACTCACCATGCTGCTGGGCCGCAACGGTGCCGGCAAAACCACCACGCTGCGGACCATCATGGGCCTGTGGCACGCCAGCCAGGGCAAGGTCACGCTGGCGGGGCAGGACATCACCGCGCGCCAGACGCCCGAGATCGCCACCAGCGGCGTGGCCTACGTGCCCGAGAGCATGGGCATCTTTTCCGACCTGTCGGTGCGCGAGAACATGCTGCTGGCCGCGCGCGGCGCGCGCACGCTGGACGACATCGACACCACGCGGCTCGAATGGATCTTCGGCCTGTTCCCGGCCATGAAGAAGTTCTGGAACCACCCGGCCGGCAAGCTCAGCGGCGGGCAGAAACAGATGCTGGCCGTCTCGCGCGCCATCGTCGAGCCGCGCCAGCTGCTGCTGATCGACGAACCCAGCAAGGGCCTCGCGCCCGCCATCATCCAGAACATGATCGCGGCCTTCCGCGAACTCAAGGCCGCGCAGACCACCATCCTGCTGGTCGAGCAGAACTTCAACTTCGCGAAACAGCTGGGCGACAGCGTGGCCGTCATGGACGACGGGCGTGTGGTGCACAGCGGTTCCATGGCCGAACTCGCGGCGGACGAATCGCTGCAAAGCAAACTGCTCGGTCTGAGCCTGGGAGCGCACCAATGAACTTCCTGAAAGACATGGACTGGAAGCCCATGGCCCTGGTGCCGCTGCTCGCGCTGGCCGCGCTGCCGGCTATCGGCAGCCCCTCGACCTGGCTCACGCTGACCGTGGCCGGCCTGGCCATGGGCATGATCGTCTTCATCATCGCCTCGGGCCTGACGCTGGTGTTCGGCCTGATGGACGTGCTGAACTTCGGCCATGGCGTGTTCATCGCGCTGGGCGCCTTCGTGGCCACCACGGTGCTGGGCAGCATGAACGCCTTCACCACCGCCGACAGCCTGTGGACCAACCTGCTGGCGTTGCTGCCCGCCATGCTGGTGGCGATGGCGGTGGCCGGCGCGCTGGGCCTGGTGTTCGAGCGCTTCATCATCCGCCCGGTCTACGGCATGCACCTCAAGCAGATCCTGATCACCATGGGCGGCATGATCATCGGCGAGGAAATGATCAAGGTCATCTGGGGGCCGGAGCAGATTCCGCTGCCGCTGCCCGAGGGCCTGCGCGGCTCGCTGCTGATCGGCGACGCCGCCGTGGAGAAGTACCGCATCGTCGCGGTGCTGGTCGGCGCTGCGGTGTTCGCCGCCATGGTCTGGACGCTCAACCGCACCAAGGTCGGCCTGCTGATCCGCGCCGGCGTGCAGGACCGCGAGATGGTCGAGTCGCTGGGTTACCGCATCAAGCGCCTGTTCGTGGGCGTGTTCGTCGCCGGCAGCGCGCTGGCCGGTCTGGGCGGCGTGATGTGGGGCCTGTACCAACAGAACGTGGTGCCGCAGATGGGCGCGCAGGTCAACGTGCTGATCTTCATCGTCATCATCATCGGTGGCCTCGGCTCCACGCTGGGCGCGCTGATCGGGGCGCTGCTGGTGGGCCTGATGGCCAACTACACCGGCTTCCTGGTGCCCAAGGTGGCGCTGTTCTCCAACATCGCGCTCATGGTCGCCATCCTCTTGTGGCGCCCGCAGGGTGTCTATCCGGTGACCAGCCGTTGAAAGCCTGACCATGCTGCACCGACTCCTCTCCAAAGACCTGCCGCGCAGCCCCTGGCTGGCGGCTCTTCTGGTCATCCTGTTCCTCGGCCTGGCGTTCGCGCCCTTCCTGTTCCCGGGCGTGAAGGCGCTCAACGTGGCGGCCAAGATCCTGATCTTCGTCGCGCTGGTCGCCAGCTTCGACCTGCTGCTGGGCTACACCGGCATCGTCAGCTTTGCGCACACCATGTTCTTCGGCATCGGCGCCTACGGTGTGGCCATCGCGCTCAGTTCGGTGGAAGATGCCTCGTTCGGCACCATCGGGCTCGGCGTGGTGTGCGCGCTGCTGGTGTCCACGCTGCTGTCGCTGCTGATCGGCCTGTTCTCGCTGCGGGTGCGGGCGATCTTCTTCGCCATGATCACGCTGGCCGTGGCCTCGGCCTTCCTCACACTGGCCTCGCAGCTGTCAGACTTCACCGGCGGCGAAGACGGCCTGACTTTCAGCGTGCCCGAGCTGCTCTCGCCCGGCTTCGAACTGAGCGAGGAACCACTGGCGCTGCCCTGGGGCGAGGTCAACCTCAACGGCAAGCTGCTCACCTACTACCTCATCTTCGCCAGCGTCTGCGCCATCTTCCTCACGCTGCTGCGCATCGTGAACTCGCCCTTCGGCCGCGTGCTGCAGGCGATTCGCGAAAACGACTTCCGCGCCGAAGCGCTGGGCTACCGCACCGTCGTCTACCGCACGCTGTCCAACGTGCTGTCGGCTCTGTTCGCCACGCTGGCCGGCTGCCTGCTCGCGCTCTGGCTGCGCTACAACGGGCCGGACACCTCGCTGTCCTTCGAGATCATGCTGGACATCCTGCTCATCGTCGTCATCGGCGGCATGGGCACGCTCTACGGCGCGCTCATCGGCAGCGTGCTCTTCGTGCTGGCGCAGAGCTACCTGCAGGACCTGCTGCGTGCGGCCGGCGAGGCCGCGGCCGGCGTGCCGCTGCTGCCCGCGCTGCTCACGCCCGACCGCTGGCTGCTCTGGCTGGGCCTGCTGTTCGTGCTCTCGGTCTACTACTTCCCCACCGGCATCGTCGGCAAGCTGCGCGAACGCGCCGTGCTCGCACGGCTGAAAGGCATGAAATGAACGAATCCGTTGTGGTGCCCCTGTCGCGCTACCTCTCCTGCGAAGGCCGCGAAATCCACTTCATGGACTGGGCGCGCGCGCCCGGCACCACCGACCACGGCACCGTCATCGCCTGGCACGGCCTGGCCCGCACCGGCCGCGACATGGACCCGCTGGCCGCGCACCTGAGCGCGCTGGGCTACCGCGTGGTCTGCCCCGACACGATTGGCCGCGGCCTCTCGCAATGGAGCCCCGAGCCCAAGGCCGAGTACTGCCTGGCCTTCTACGCCAGGCTCGCGCGCGCGCTGGTCGACCAGCTGGGGCTGACCCAATTCCACTGGGTCGGCACCTCCATGGGCGGCGCCATCGGCATGGTCGCCGCCGACGGTCTGCTGCGCGGCCGCATCCTGCGCCTGGTGCTCAACGACAACGGCCCCAAGCTCGCCGACGCCGCCATCGAACGCATCCGCAGCTACGCCGGCAACCCGGCCAGCTTCGCGACGGTGAGCGAGCTGGAGCAGTACTTCCGCACCGTCTACAAACCCTACGGCTGGCTCAACGACGCGCAGTGGACGCTGCTGACCGAAAGCTCGGTGCGCCGCCTGCCCGACGGCCGCGTCACGCCGCACTACGACCCGGCCATGGTGATGCAGTTCACCGAACACCCGGGCGACTACGACCGCTGGCCCGAATACGACCGCATCGACATCCCGGTGCTGTGCCTGCGCGGCGCCGAGTCCGACCTGCTGCTGGCCGACACCGCCGAACAGATGCGCGACCGCGGGCCGCGGGCGCTGGTGGTGACGATTGCGGGCTGTGGGCATGCGCCGGCGCTGAATGTGCCGGAGCAGTTGCAGTTGGTCAGCCGGTTTTTGGCGGGGCAGTGAGGCTTGGACGAAGTGAGTCGGCCAAGAGGGACATGGAAGGTGGCAATACCGCTCGCGACAGTTCGTGTCGAGTGTCCCGATTAGCGAAAAGATGACCGACGCGCAGTGGCATGGGCTTCACGGCACCACGTGAGCTCGTGCGCCACGCGGCTCCATGCTGCCGAGTGTCCGTGTTGATCGACCAGTTAAAGGCCATGCTTCCGCCTCTCGATTCTCGCTTCATCACTTCCGTCGCGCTCTGCTACCCCATACCAATATGCGGCTTTGGTTCGGTCGGGCTGGATTCCCAGAGACCCTGCCAACCAGATGCGCGCAGCAGCGAGCGCTACGTGTGCACCCGCACCGTGCATGGCTGCTTGTTCTATGTGATGCAGGCGCCGCATGGGTGCCTCGTCATAAGGCAATGAGCACACCTTCATGTCGTAAGCAAATGCCAGTTGGAGGTGGGCATCTACGTCTCCCTGCTTCATCTCCTTTTCCACTCTGTCCACGAGCCGCACAGCTTCGACGTGCGACAGTTCCTCGCCTGCGGCTCGCCACGCATAGGAGGCAAGCGCGGCGAGGTTTCCACGTTCGATTTCGGCTTTGAGAATCTCCATCGCCTCGGCCTTGCGGCCTGCGACGCGAAGTTCCGCAACGGCGAGTTGCCAGGGTTTCTGCATAGGTGTTCCTGTTTAGGTTAGTCCGCGCTGCTCTCGTACACGCGGTAGTGGCCGTCAGAAAAGACCCAATGGGCTTGCTCACGGAGCAATTCGATGGCCTTTGATGTTGCTCGTGCGACGGCAGCCTCGCTACCACCAATGCTGTCCCAGCGAAAGCCGATGAGCCGGACATGACAACCGCGATATGGATTCGTGTTGGGTGAGGCAATCAGTCCGTCGACCACCGCTTCCGCGACAGTGTGTTGAATGCGCAGGGCGTACTCTGCGTTGAACTCCTCCGGCCACTCGACCGCCACCGAGAAGTTGAGTTCCGCCGCCGGCTCTGCGCGAAGTTTCACGAACGCATAGCTTGAAGGATGACCGTACCGACCTTTGAACTCGAACTCAACTTCATGCGCCGTAGAAAGCACGTAGTGGTTGTGGGACGTCTTCTGAAGCGTCCAGTTCGCAAGGAGTTGGTCTTGATTCATTGTGGGAGCTCCATTGGAGGATGCCCTGTATGGCCTGAAATAGGGCGACCCTTCCTTGCCGTTGAGCCTCGCATCGACCGAGGGGACTAGGCTTCACTTGCCACAAGCTTGAGGATGGTTTCGGTGGCTTCGATCAATGCGGGTAATGGCATAGGTGCCTCGCCTTCATACGAAACGACAGCGCCGAAGGCCTTGGCTAGAGCGCAGCTGACGATCAGCACGCACGCTAGGTCCTTCATGCTTCCACCCCAGATCATGCTGATGCAGTAGTCTTTTCCGCCTGCTAGTGTTTTGAGTGCAGCATCTGCGCCGGAAATTTCTGCCGCATCTTCATAGAAGATCTCGAAGCCTGGCCCGGTTTCGCCCTTGAGGGTGAAGGGAACGAAGCCGGAGTCTTTGAAGGGGGCGAACTTGGGACTCACTCTCAGGTCGAATCCGAGTTCATCAATAGCTGATTGGAGCGCCTCTTGTCCGGGAACTTCTGATTTTTCGATGAAGGCGAACTGAGTGTTTGACATACGCGGTTGTGGTTAGGTCTATCTTTGATCTGAACGGAAAAACGCCGGATGCCCACAACCGCTACCGCTCAGCAAAATCTCATCGGATTCAGGAAAACCCTTTGAGATCAAGCGATCAAGCACCTCCGCCGCAGGCAGAAGCAGGTATGTCAGATGCGACAAATCCGGTAACGAGGCTCCGAGCTGTCTCAATCCTTCGCCCCCCGTCCCAACGCCCGCTCCCGGCTCGCCGCCAGCTGCATCGGGTCATCCGCCTGCTTCGTCGGCCAGCCCTGCAGATGCCGTTCGGCCAGATCGGCCAGCGCGCGAATCCAGTCCGGGCTGTCGTTGAGACACTCGATGTACTCAAAGCGCTGGCCGCCCGCGTGTTTGAAGGCTTCCTGTGCCTCCATTCGGATTTCTTCCAGCGTTTCCAGGCAGTCGCTGGTGAAGCCGGGGCAGACCACGTCGACGCTCTTGAGGCCTTTCTGCGCCAGCGCGACCAGGGTCGGCTCGGTGTAGGGCTCCAGCCACTTGGCCTTGCCGAAGCGCGACTGGAAGGTGACGGTGTAGTCGTCCTTGGCGAGGCCCAGCTTCTCGGCCAGCATGCGCGCGGTCTTCAGGCATTCGCAGTGGTAGGGGTCGCCCAGGTGCAGGGTGCGTTCGGGCACGCCGTGGAAGCTCATCACGAGGTGGTCGCCTTGGCCGTGGTGCATCCAGTGCGCGCGGACCTTGCGGTGCAGCGCGTCGATGTAGCCCAGGTCGTCGTGGTAGCGGTTGACGAAGCGCAGCTCGGGGATGTGGCGGATCTTCTGGCTCCAGGTGGAGACGGCGTCGATCACGCTGGCGGTGGTGGTGCCGCTGTATTGCGGGTAGGCCGAGAGCACGAGCACGCGGGTCACGCCCTGGGCCTTGAGTTCGTCGAGCACGGACGGGATGGACGGGTTGCCATAGCGCATGGCGTAGCGCACCGTGACCTGGTGGCCGCGTTCGCCCAGGTAGCCGCGCAGCAGCGTGGCCTGCTTCTCGGTCCAGACCTTGAGCGGCGAGCCCTCGGGCGTCCAGATGCTGGCGTACTTGGCGGCCGACTTCTTGGGCCGCACACGCAGGATGATGCCGTGCAGGATCAGCATCCAGACGGCACGCGGAATCTCGACCACGCGCGGGTCGCCCAGGAACTCGGCGAGGTAGCGGCGCAGGGCGGGTGCCGTGGGTTCGTCGGGGGTGCCGAGGTTGCACAGCACGATGGCCGTGCGGGGCGCCTGGCCATGTTTGAAAGCGGGTTCGGTCTGAAAGGGCATGCGCTATTCTCCCGCAGCCATGAAGACCCCTGAGCCCCTGCGCACCCATGTTCCCGACCAGGGCCTGCACCTGTCCCGCATCCGCGCCATCACGCTGGATCTGGACGACACGCTCTGGCCCATCTGGCCCACCATCGAACGCGCCGAGCGGGTGCTGCAGGACTGGCTGGACACACACGCGCCGGCCACCGCCGCGCTGGGCCGTGACCGCAACACCCTGCGCGAGGCCCGCAACCAGATGGTGACGATGCGGCCCGACCTTGCACTAGACATGAGCGGCCTTCGGCGGGAGTCGATCCGCTGGCTGCTGCAGCGCGCGGGCGAGGACCCGGCGCTGGCCGAGCCGGCCTTCGAGGTCTTTTTTGCCGAGCGGCACCGGGTGGAGCTGTTTGAAGACGCGCTGCCTGCGCTCGAATACCTGGCCAGCCGGTTCCCGGTGGTGGCGCTGTCCAACGGCAACGCCGACGTGCACCGCGTCGGCATTGGCGCGCATTTCCACGCTTCGTTGCACGCGGGCGGTTTCGGCGTCGGCAAGCCCGACGTTCGCATCTTTCACGCCGCAGCCGAGGCCGCGGGCGTGGCGCCGCACGAGGTGCTGCACATCGGCGACGACGCGCACCTGGACGGTGTGGGCGCGCTGAACGCCGGCATGCAGCTGGCCTGGCTGAACCGCGCCGGCCACCCCTGGGAACACGCGCCGCTGGTGCCGCACCTCACGGTGGGCGACCTGCACGCGCTGTGCCGCGCGCTGGAGGGCTGACGAATGACGCTGAGCATCCACGGCATTGCGGCCTCGCGGGCGCTGCGCCCGCTGTGGGCCGCCACCGAGCTGGGCCTCAGTTTCAATCACGTGCCCACGCCCTACCAGGGCGGCGCGACCCGCATGCCCGAATTCCTGGCGCTCAACCCCAACGGCCACATCCCGGTGGTGGTGGACGCGCGGCCGGAGGGCGAGGTGGTGCTGTGGGAGAGCATGGCCTGCGCGCTCTACATCGCGCGCCACCACGGCGTGGGTGACGGGGCGTCGATCACACCGGCCACGCCGCGCGAAGACGCCGAGGCGCTGCGCTGGAGCTTCTGGGCCGTGAACGAAGCCGAGGCCGACGCACTCACGGTGCTCATGCACCGCATGGTGATGCCCGCCGAGCGACGCAAACCCGAGCTGGCGCTGGTGGCCGCGAAGCGGCTGGCCGTGCCACTGCGTGTGATCGAGCAACACCTGCAGCAGCAGCACGCGCGCGGCGAGCGCCATCTGGCGGCGGACCGTTTCACGGTGGCCGACCTGTGCGCGGCCAGCGTGCTGAACTGGGCCAGACCGGCGCGCGAGCTCATGGCCGCGCACCCGCTCACGCACGACTGGATCCGGCGCTGCATCGAGCGCCCGGCGCACCTGGCCGCGAAGGGGCTGGGCTGAACGAAACACCCCTGTCGCGCTGCGCGCGACCCAAAGGCGAAGCTTCCCGTCAGGTCCGGAGCCGCCTCGTGCGCCCCGCCGATCCGGCGCGCTGGCAGGCGCGGCGGTAGGCCTGCAGGGTCTGCTGCGCGCGCCCGAGCACGCTCTCGGCCGGGTAGTCCACCTCCACCGCAGGCGCCACCGGCAGGCCCGAGGGCAGGCCGGTCAGCAGCTCCAGCCCTTCGCTGAGGTGGGCGGCGGTGTGGATGTGGAAGCGGCCTTGCTCAACGGCCTCGACCACAGGGCGCTCCAGCATCAGGTGGCGCAGGTTGCGCGCGGGCATCAGCACGCCCTGGCGGCCGTCCAGGCCCGAGGCTTCGCAGACGCGGAACCAGCCCTCGATCTTCTCGTTGATGCCGCCCACGGGCAGCACCTCGCCGTGCTGGTTGAGCGCGCCCGTGACCGCAATACCCTGGTTGAGCGGCACACCCGAGAGCGCCGAGAGTACGGCGAAGAGTTCGGCGCACGAGGCCGAGTCGCCCTCCACGCCGTGGTACTCCTGCTCGAACACGATGGAGGCGTTGAGCGCCAGCGGCGCCAGGTGCGCGAACAGGGCCGTGAGGTAGCTGTGCAGGATCAGCACGCCCTTGTCGTGGATGGGGCCCGACATCTCGACCTCGCGTTCGATGTTGAGCAGGCCCTGCGTGCCCGCGTGGGTGCGCGCGCTCACACGCACCGGTAGGCCAAAGCGCCAGTCGCCCAGGTCGATCTGGGTCAGACCGTTGATCTGGCCCACCTGCTCGCCGTGCAGCGTGATCAGGCGCTCGCCCTCGGCGATGGATTCGCGCAGGCGCTGCTCGGGGTAGTTGTGGCGCTGGCGCCGCGCGTCCAGCGCCGCGTCCACGTCTTGCAGTTCGACCCGGCTGGCGCCGCGCGCGCGGCACATGCCGGCGCTCTCGGCCACCAGGGCCTCAGTGCGCGCGAAGATGGCGCTCTGGCGCGTCTGGTCGTCCACCTGGCGGTGGGCGTCCTCGATCAGGCGGGCCACGGCCGGCGCCGAGAGGTGGGGCAGGCCCAGTTTGCGGCAGGTGTGGGCCACGAACAGTGCGCTGGCCGCTCGGGTCTCGTCGCTGGCCGGAAAGCTCTCGGCGAAATCCACCTTGACCATGAAGTGGCGCGCGAACTCGGGGTCGGCCTCCTGCACCGCGTAGTACTCGTCCACCGAGCCGATCAGCACGATCTTGGCCTCCACGTCCACCGCCTCGGGTTGCAGCGAGACGGCCGCCATGGGCATCAGCGAGCTGCCGGGCTCCTCGATCTGCACCCGGCCCGAGCGCATGAAGCGGCGCAGCTTTTCCCACACGAGTTCGTCGGCCAGCAGGTCGCGCAGGTGCAGCAGCAGGAAGCCGCCGTGGGCGCGGATCAGGCTGCCCGCGCGCACGCGGAAGAAGTCGGTCATCATCACGTCCTCTTCGGCCTGGTACTCGATGCGGCCAAAGAGCGTGTGGAACACCGGGTTGTCTTCCGCGATCACCGGCGCGCCCGACAGGTCGGCGTTGTCCACCACCAGGTTGACGCGGTAACCCAGCAGCAGCTGGGCCAGCGCTTCCTGGCGCGCTTCGTCGTCGCTGTCCTGCGCGATGAAGAGCTCGATGTGTTCGAGCACGTCGTGCTGCACCTGGTCGAGGTAGCTCCCGAGCTTGACGGAGTCCTTGATCTGCTTCTTCAGGCTCACGCGGATGGTCTGCAACTCGTGGTCGAGCAGCGGCTTGACGGTCTGGCGGCGCAGCGCGGCCAGGCCTTCGTTCATCACCCGCAGCATGGGGCGGGTCTTTTCCAGGAAGCGTGCGATCTCATCGCGCAGCTCCTGCTCGGCCTTGTCGATCTCGGCGCGCCGGTCTTTGGAGAGCGTGCGGGCCTCGGCCTCGGTCAGCGCGGCACCCTTTTCACCGATGAGGGTGAACACCAGATGGCCCGATTCGCGAAACAGATTGAAGCTGCGCGCCTCGGCGAAAGCGACGAGCTCGCCATAGGCCTTGGCCTCCTCGGCCTGGTAGGCGTTCTGGATGCGCTCGCTCTCGGCCTTGAAGTCTTCGCTGCTCAGGCGCAGCGGGATCTCGCTCTGCAGGAAACGTGAGAGTTTGCCCATGAGCTGGCGCAGCTCGCGCCCCTGGCCGGCGGGCATGCGCAGGGCGCGCGGGCGCTCGGGGGCGTCGAAGTTGTGCAGGTAACACAGGTCGGGCGGCACCGGGCGTTCGGCGGCCACCGCCCGCGTCAGCTGCCGCAGCAGCGTGGCGCGCCCGCTGCCCACCTCGCCCAGCACGAACAGGTTGTAGTCGGGCTGGTCCATCGCCAGGCCAAAGCGCGCGGCCGTTTCGGCGCGCTCCTGGCCGATCCAGGGCAGGGCGCCGGTGGGCAGCGTGGACGTGTCGTCGAAGCCCAGCGAGGCGGGGTCGATGCGCAGGCTCAGTTGCTCGGGGGCGAGGCGGGTGGTGGTCATGGGCAGGTCTCTCGGGTTCGGAGTGGCCATGATGCGCGGATTGCGGGGGGCGCGCCAAGCCGGGGCGTCAAACCGGCGTCAACCGACCAGCGCCACCGCCGCCAGACCGCTGCGCACCGCACCTTCGATCGTGGCCGGGTAGGGGCCGTCGATGTAGTCGCCCGCCGCCCAGAGCCCCGGCGCGATGGCGGTGGCCGGGCGCTTCAGCGCGGGCGTGCAGGCGAAGGTGGCGCGTTTCTCCACCACCGTCCGGATGGCTTGCAGATTCGGCAGTGCCAGCTGTTGGCCAGCCTGTGCCAGCACCCGCTGCTGCAATTCGTCGCGTTCGCCCTCGCTGGCGCTGACCACAAAGGCCAGCACCCCCTGGGCGGACGGGTCGTCCGGGCGCAACTGGCCGCGGTCGAACGCGAACTGCGCCGGCGCGTCGGGGCTGTTGCGCAGCGCGAGCATGGGCGCCGGCAGGCGGGCATCAGGCGCCCAGGCATAGACCGTGGTGATGGCGGTGAAGTCCAGCCGGCGGGTTTGAGCCGCCCAGTCGCGCCGCGCGGCGCTGCTGGCGCTCTCGCCGGTGGCGGCGCCGATGGTCGACGCGGCGTGGCTGGCCGCGGTGGCCCAGATCACCCGGTCGAAGTCTTCCGACCAGCCGTCGCCTGCCAGCGTCCAGCCTGATTCAGTGTCCTGCAGGGCCGTGACCCGCGTGCCCAGCCGCACCCGCGCGCCGAGATGGCGGCAGGCGGCGTCGGGCAGCAGCGCGCCGAGGTCGTCGCGCGGCAGCAGCAGGGCCGAGGCGGACCAGCGCCCGAAGCCCTGGCCGAACAGCGCATCGCGCATGACCGCCAGGAACACCTGCGCGCTGGCCTGGGCCGCGGGCAGGTTCAGCGCCGAGACGCACAGCGGCTCGATCAGCTCGTCCATCGCACGGGCGGGCAGGGCGCGGCACAGCTCGCCCACCGTGAGCGAAGGCGGGCAGACAAAACCCGAGCGCTGCCACGCCAGCGAGGCGCGCACCAGCGCAAGCCGCTCGCCCCACGACCAGCCGCTCGCGGTCAGGATCGCGGCCACGGCGTCCAGCGGCGCCGGCCAGCGCGCGGCCCAGGCGGGCGTCTGCAGGCCGCCGCCGTCGGGGTAGGGCAGGGACAACGGAGTGCCGAGCAGGACCTGTTCCGGCTCGATGCCCAGGCGCTGCATCAGGCCCAGCGTATAGCGGTAGGCACCGATCAGGATGTGCTGGCCGTTGTCCAGCCGCAGTGGTACGCCGTCGGGCCGCGTGGCGGGCAAGGCGCGGGCGCGGCCGCCGGGCGTGCGAGTGGCTTCGAACAGGGTGACGTCTGCGCCGAGGTCCATCGCCTCCACGGCGGCGGCCAGGCCTGCCCAGCCGGCACCAACAACCGCCAGCTTCACAACCGTCCCAAGGCTTGCACCTTCCACGCCAGCCAGAACTTGCGCAGTGGCGTCAGGCTCACGCGCTGCGTCAGCACCAGCACGGGGTCGGCGGCGATCTCCTGCAGCAGGGTGCGGTAGATGCTGGCCATCATCAGGCCCGGCTTCTGGGCGCGGCGGTCGGTTTCGGGCAGCAGGGCCAGCGCCTCGTCGTAGGTCTTGAGCGCGCGCTCGCACTGGAAGCGCATCAGCTCGCAAAAGCGCCGGTGGAAGTCGGCGGTGTCCATTCCGGGGGCGGCGCCGCGCTTGATCAGCTCGTGCGCCTTGACGTCGAAGCGCTGCAGCTCGTTGACCGGCAGGTAGATGCGGCCCCGCGCCGCGTCTTCGCCCACGTCACGGATGATGTTGGTCAGCTGGAAGGCCAGACCCAGCCGGTGGGCGTAGTCGGTGGTGCGCGGGTCGGTCTGGCCGAAGATGCGCGCCGCCACCTCGCCCACGATGCCAGCCACCAGGTGGCAGTACTGCTGCAGGTTGGCGAAGTCGAGGTAGCGGCTCTGGTCCAGGTCCATCTGGCAGCCGTCGATCACGGCCAGCAGGTGCCGCGCCTCGATGCCGAAGGTGGCTGTGTGCGGCATCAGCGCCTGCAGCGCCGGGTGGTCCGCCCGGCCCCCGAAGGCCTGGGCGACCTGCTGGCGCCACCAGCCCAGCTTGGCCTGAGCCACACCGAGGTCGCTGACCTCGTCGACGACGTCGTCGACCTCGCGGCAGAAGGCGTAGAAGGCCGTGATGGCGGCGCGGCGCTCGGGCGGCAGGAACAGGAAGGCGTAATAGAAGCTGCTGCCGGAGGCTGCGGCCTTCTGCTGGGCGTAGTCTTGCGGGTTCATGGGCATGGTGGTGGACGCCAAGTGTACGCAGCCGATGCGGCCCTGCTTAAGTGCTTCTTCAGTCCTCGTGTTTAGGCTGCGAACGCGATTTCGCACACAACCCCACGAGGTACCCATGAAGAATTCCAGTCGTCGCGTGTTCATGTTCCAGGTGGCCGCCGGTTCAGCCCTGCTGTCTGCTGTCGCGGCACAGGCACAGACCTTGCCCATGGTCAACGAGAAGGACGCCCAGCCCATGGCCCTGGGCTACGTTGCCGACACCAACAAGGCCGACGGCAAGAAGTTTCCCAAGCACGCCGCCACCCAGAAGTGCGGCAACTGCACGCTCTACACCGGCAAGCCCGATGCGCCCTCGGGCCCCTGCGGCATCTTTCCGGGCAAGGCGGTGGCCGCGGGCGGCTGGTGCAGCGCCTACGCCAAGAAGGCCTGAGCGGCGCCCGCTACCCCTCGGCAAACACGCGCTCGTGACCCGGCGCCAGGGTCACGTGCCAGCGGTCGTTGCGCTGCAGGTGGCCCTGGTCTTCCAGCTGCCGCAGCGTACGCGCCACCGACTCGCGTGTGGTCCGCAGCAGTTCGGATAAGGCCACGTGGCTGGGGATGCGGACCATGCGGGTGCCCTGTTCGTGTGCCAGCAGCATCAGCGAAGCCACCAGCTGGCGGTGCAGGCCCCGCAGCCGCATCGTCTGCCCCCAGTCGGCCAGGCGGGCGACCGTCCGGCAGATCTGCTCGTGCAGGGCGTCCTGGAGCACCGGGTCCTTGACCAAGGCGCCGAGCATGGCCGCGACCGGCACGTCGCAGATCCGTCCGGGCGACAGGGCCTGCGCCCCGACCTGCGTGGTCTGGCCGAGCAGGCCCATCAGCCCCATGAGATGCCCGCGCCCGACCAGCGCCACCGGACGCGCCACATGGTCTGGCCCCGAGCGGGTGAGCATCACCGTGCCCAGCTTGATGGTGCGCACCATTTCAACCTCCGCGCCTTCGGCCTGCAAGACCTCGCCTTTGCGGAACCGCTGTTCCCGGATCAGCGGGCCCAGGCGGTCCTGCTGCGGGCGCGGCATCTGGCCGATCAGGCAGCTGATGCGCGCCGCGCAGTCCAGGCAGGGCAGCGGCGGATCGGTGAAAGGTGGTTCTGAGGGCGACATGATCGTGCGGTTCGCCGCAGCCGGCGGGGAGCTTGGTTGTGACGGACCGTTCCTGATCCATCGGCGCGTCCCTCCCGGGCTTGAGGTCTGCTGCATTTCGCGCCCGGGAGAACCCCCGGGTTTGCCACAGAGGCCCGGATGGCGGCATCACAAACTGCGCGTGCCGTCACATTCGTAATGAATAAATGCATCCGAGTTGGGTCCTGGCTGCAAGGACGCAAAGGTTTGCACGTCGACAGCGGTTAGTGTCGGGCGCTTGCCACATGCAGGGTATTCGCCTTCTTCCGGACGCCGCCTTCCTGTCATGACTTCGCCCAGAGATTCCCACCACCCGCTCGCGCTGCGTTCGGACCCGGCGTCGCCGTCGGGAACCGGCACCGTGGGTGATCCGGCCATCGCCGCACGGCTGGCATCGGCCGAGCAGACCCTGCGGGACATTTCCCATGCGCTGGCCCACGACCTGCGGACCTCGCTGCGACACGTGGCGAGCTATGCCCAGCTGCTGGGCGACCCGTCATACGCAGGGCAGCCGGGCCAGGTGACCCGGCTGTCACACAAGGTGATGGACTCCACTCGGCGGCTGCAGCACCTGATGGAATCGGTTTCTGCGCTGGCGCGGCTGCAGGCGGCGGATCTCCGCCCGATCCGTGTGGACGTGGACCAAATGGTGCAGGTGGTCCTCAGGGACCTTCAGCTGGGCCAGCGCAGCCATCCCGTGTCGTGTGTGCTGGCGCCGGGGCTGCCGCCCGCATTTGCCGACGCGGCGCTGCTGCGCCGGGTCTGGGAAGAGCTGCTGGACAACGCACTGCGCCACGCTCTCAGCCATGATCGGCCCCGCATCGAGGTGAGCTGCGAGGCGGTGCCGGGAGGCCATGCCTATTTCGTGCACGACAACGGTCTGGGGTTCGAGCCCGAGAAAGCGGCCGAGCTGTTCGGGCTGTTCCAGCGCGCGCAGGGCGCACCGGCCCCCAGCCTGGGGGTGGGGCTGGCCCTGGTGCGGCGCATCGTCGAATGCCACGGGGGCCGGGTCTGGGCCACGGCCCGTCCCGGCGAAGGCGCCCGCTTCGGTTTCAGCCTGCCGGTTGGCGGGGGTTGAGGTTCGCTCCGGACACCGCCCGCCAGAGCATCAGCGGCAGGTCGGCCTTGCCGACGGTCGGTCGCTGCAGCCAGCTTCGGTGGTCGATGGCGGCGATCTTGTCCAGGATGCGCAGGCCGCCCTGGACCACCAGGCGCAGCTCCCAGCCGGCCCGTCCGGGAATGCGGCGCGCCAGCGGCGCCCCTTCGAGCATCAGCGCCCGGGCCTCTTCGCACAAACGGCGCACCACCTGTCGGCAGCGCTCCTGCACCTCGGGCGGCGCGCCGGCCGAGAACTCCTCCAGCCGCAGACCCTGGCCCTGCAGCGCATCGGCGGGCAGGTAGTGCCGCCCCCGGGCGTGGTCCACCGAGATGTCCTGCCAGAAGTTGATCAGTTGCAGCGCGCTGCACACCGCGTCGCTCTGGAGCAGTGATTCATCGTCGTGGATGCCATAGAGATGCAGGAGCAGCCGTCCGACTGGATTGGCCGAGAGGCGGCAGTAGGCCAGCAGTTCGGCAGTGTCGGCATACACATGGCCGCTGTCGGTGTGGCGGATGTCCTGTTCGAATGCGCTGAGCAGGTCGTGCAGCAGATCGCCCGGCAGCCGGTGACGCTCGGCCGCCCGGGCCAGCGGACCGAACACCTGGGGCCACTGCGCCGCATCCGGGGGCTGAGCGGGCGACGCCAGGCAGCGCGCCAGCGCTGCGCGGTAGGCCGAGAGCTGGTCCAGCCGCTCAGACGCGGTGGCCGGGCCCTCGTCGGCGATGTCGTCGGCGGTTCGCGCAAAGTGGTAGATCGCCACCACCGCCGGACGGATCGCCGCCGGGCAGAGCCAGGACGCCACCGGAAAATTTTCATAGTGACCGACCTCGGTGGTCATTGGGCTGGCGGACGGTGGCATGGGCGGCGGGCGCTGCAGGGGTTGACGGGGGACCGGGTGGGGGCCGGGCTGTGCCGCAGGCACAGTCGCCGGATTGTGCGTCGACACTGGAACGCCGATGACGCTAGAATTGATTACTAACCGGTCAGTCATTAATATGGCGCCGGTTTCTCGCATCTCCCAACGCACTCCGCCTTTGCCATGAAGACACCGCTGCATGTCCCTGTCCTGATGCTTGCCCTGCTGTTGGGCGCGTGTTCCCGTCCCGAAGCGCCCCAGGAACCGGTGCGGGCGGTGAAGCTGATGACGGTGTCCCGCGCGGCGGTGCAGTCCCAGAGCGGCTACGCGGGCGAGATCCGGGCACGCACAGAATCGCGCCTGGGCTTCCGCGTCGGCGGCAAGCTCGTGCAGCGGCCGGTGGAAGTGGGGCAGCGTGTGGTGCCGGGGCAGTTGCTGGCCCAGCTGGACGCGCAGGACCTGGCGCTCGTGGCCCAGGCCGCACAGGCCCAGATCGTCGCGGCGCAGACCCAGCGCGACCTGGCCGCCGCGGACCTCAAGCGCTTCTCCGACCTCAAGGCGCAGGGGTTCGTGAGCGGTGCCGAAATCGAACGCCGCCAGGCCGCCCTCGACGCGGCGGAGGCGGCGCTGCGCCAGGCCCGCGCCCAGGGCGCGGTGCAGGGTAACCAGGCCGGCTACGCCCGGCTGCTCGCCGATGGCCCTGGCGTGGTGCTGTCGGTGGAGGCCGAGGTGGGACAGGTGGTGGCCGCCGGATCGCCGGTGGTCCGGCTGGCGCGCGATGGCGCGCGCGACGCCGTGATCGCGGTGCCGGAAGACCGGGTGGCGCGGCTGAAGGTCGGCCAGGCGGCCCAGGTGCGGCCGTGGACCTCGGGCCAGGTGTCGCCAGAGCCGCTGGCCGCCCAGGTGCGCGAGATCGCCGCCAGCGCCGACCCGCTGACGCGGACCTTCCAGGTCAAGCTCGGCCTGACCGCCGATGCGAGCGTGGCGCTGGGCAGCACCGTGTCGGTGGTGTTCGCCGACGACGCCACCGCCGCACCGGCCGTGTCCGCACCGGTGCGCCTGCCCACCAGCGCCCTGATCCAGGCGAACGGAGGGGGCAGGGACACGGCGGTCTGGGTATTCGACCCCGCCAGCAGCCGGGTGAACATGCGCCCTGTGGTGGTGTCGGGCGCCGAGGGCAACGAGATGCTGGTGGTGTCGGGCCTCAAGGAGGGCGAAGAAATCGTCGCGGCCGGTGTGCACGTGCTCTCGCCCGGCCAGCAGGTCACCCGCTTTGCCGCGGCCCAGAAACCCTGAGGTGGACGATGAGCCTGAGCCATCCCAACCCCTCCGACGCGCAGGACTCCTGGATCTCGCGCCTGAACCTGTCCCAGTGGGCGCTGGACCATCAGGCCTTCACCCGCTACCTCATGATCGTGCTGATGCTGCTGGGCATCGCGGCCTACTTCCAGCTCGGGCAGGACGAAGACCCGCCGTTCACCTTCCGTGCCATGGTGGTGCGCGCCTACTGGCCGGGCGCCACCGCGCAGGAAGTGTCTGAACAGGTCGCCGACCGCATCGAAAAGACGCTGCAGGAGGTGCCCTATGCCGACAAGATCCGCAGCTACTCCAAGCCGGGTGAGACCCTGATCCTGTTCCAGGTGCGCGACAACTCACCGGCGGCCGAGATTCAGCAGATCTGGTACACGGTGCGCAAGAAGGTCGGCGACATGCGGCCGACCCTGCCGCAGGGCGTGGTCGGGCCCTTCTTCAACGACGAGTTCGGCGACGTGTTCGGCGTCATCTACGCGCTGCAGGGCGAGGGCTTTTCTCCGTCCGAACGCAAGAGCGTGGCCGACGAGGTGCGCCAGAAGCTGCTGCGCGTGAAGGACGTGAACAAGGTCGAGCTGTTCGGCGTGCAGGACGAGAAGCTCTTCATCGAGATCTCGCACCAGCGGCTGGCCACCCTGGGGCTGGACATGCAGCAGGTGCTGGCGGCGCTGGGCCAGCAGAACGCGGTCGAGCCCGCCGGCACCGTGCAGGCGCCGCACGATGTGGTGCAGGTGCGCGTGGCCGGGGCCTTTGGATCGGTCGAGCAACTGAGGGCCATGCCGATCCGCGCCACCAACGGCACGCAGCTGCGACTGGGCGACATCGCGCAGATCCGCCTGGGTTATGCCGATCCGCCGCAGGTCATGGTGCGCCACAACGGTGTGGACAGCATCGCCTTGGGCATTTCCATGACCAAGGGCGGCGACATCATCGCGCTGGGGAAGGCGCTGGAGACTGCGCTGGCCGACATCCGCGGGCATCTGCCGGCGGGCATGGAACTGGTGCAGGTGCAAGACCAGCCCAGTGCCGTCAGTCGCTCGGTCAACGAGTTCGTCAAGGTGCTGATCGAAGCGGTGCTGATCGTGCTGGCGGTCAGCTTCGTGAGTCTGGGTCTGCACCGCCGCGAGGGCGGCACCGGCCTGCGCCGCTATGTGCTGGACGTGCGGCCCGGTCTGGTGGTGCTGATCACCATCCCGCTGGTGCTGGCGATCACCTTCCTGGCCATGCGCTACTGGAACATCGGCCTGCACAAGATCTCGCTGGGTTCGCTGATCATCGCGCTGGGGCTGCTGGTGGACGACGCGATCATCGCGGTCGAGATGATGGTGCGCAAGCTGGAGGAGGGTTATTCCATGATGAAGGCGGCCACCTTCACCTGGGACGCGACCGCGATGCCCATGCTCACCGGCACGCTGATCACGGCGGCAGGCTTCCTGCCGATCGGGCTGGCCAACTCGACCGTTGGCGAATACACCTTCGCGATCTTCGCGGTCACCGTGATCGCGCTGGTCATTTCGTGGGTGGTTGCCGTGATGTTCGTGCCGTACCTGGGCGTTCGGCTGCTCAAGGTCAAGGTCCACACCGGGCCGGCGCACGAGGTGTTCGACGGCCCGTTCTACGTGAAATTCCGGGCACTGGTGAACTGGTGCGTCGAGCACCGCTGGATCACCATTGGCCTGACCATCGCCACCTTCGTGCTGGGCATGGCCGGCATGGGCAAGGTGCAGCAGCAGTTCTTCCCCGACTCGGCCCGGCCCGAGGTGCTGGTCGACATCTGGCTGCCCGAGGGTGCCAGCATGACCGCGATGGACGAGGTGGCGCGGCGTGTCGAGACCCGGCTGGCCCGCGAGCCCGGCGTGCTGAGCGTCAGCACCTGGGTGGGGTCGGGCGTACCGCGCTTCTACCTGCCACTGGACCAGATCTTCCCGCAGACCAACGTCTCCCAGATGATCCTGCTGCCGGAGGACCTCGCGGCCCGTGAGCGCATCCGCAAGGCGCTGCCCGAGCTGCTGGCCACCGAGTTTCCCGAGGTGCGCGGGCGGGTGAAGCTGCTGCCCAACGGCCCGCCGGTACCGTACCCGGTTCAATTCCGCGTGGTGGGTACCGACCCGGTGGTGCTGCGCGGGCTGGCCGACGAGATCAAGGGCCTGATGCGGGCCAGCCCCAGCATGCGTGGCGTCAACGACAACTGGAACGAGTCGGTGAAGGCGCTGCGTCTGGAGGTGGACCAGACCAAGGCGCGCGCGCTGGGCGTGTCCAGCCAGTCGATCGCCAATGCCACACGCACCATCCTGAGCGGCAGCACCGTCGGCCAGTACCGCGACGGCGACAAGCTGATCGACATCGTGCTGCGCCAGCCGCTGTCCGAGCGCGATGCGATCACCAGTCTGGAGAATGCCTACATCCCGACCGCCAGCGGCAGGAGCATCCCGCTGTCACAGATCGCGAAGCCGGTGTTCGGCTGGGAGCCGGGCGTGATGTGGCGCGAGAACCGCGACTACGCGATCACGGTGCAGGGCGACGTGGTCGAGGGTCTGCAGGGCGCCACCGTGACCGCCGAGCTGCTGCCGGCGCTGCGCCAGGCCGAGGCCGGCTGGCTGGCTAAAGGGCTGACTGGCTACCACGTGCAGGTGGCCGGTGCGGTGGAGGAGAGCAGCAAGGGCTCCTCGTCGATCGCCGCCGGCCTGCCCGTCATGCTGTTCATCACCTTCACATTGTTGATGCTGCAGCTGCAGAGCTTCAGCCGTTCGCTGCTGGTGTTCCTGACCGGGCCGCTGGGCTTGGCCGGGGTGGCGGGCGCGCTGCTGCTGCTCAACCGCCCGTTCGGCTTCGTCGCGCTGCTGGGCGTGATCGCCCTCATGGGCATGATCCAGCGCAACTCGGTGATCCTGATCGACCAGATCGAGCAGGACCGCGCCCGCGGCGTGCCGGCCTGGGACGCCATCGTCGAAGCCGCGGTGCGCCGCATGCGGCCCATCGTGCTCACCGCCGCGGCGGCGGTGCTGGCCATGATCCCGCTCTCGCGCAGTGTGTTCTGGGGGCCGATGGCGGTGGCCATCATGGGCGGACTGATCGTCGCGACCGTGCTCACGCTGCTGGCATTGCCGGCGATGTACGCCGCCTGGTTCCGGGTCCGGAAGGACGCCTGAGCACGGATACAATAGAAGGTTGCCGTCGGCGGCGCCCGTGCATCCAGGTGGTCGCCTGCGACGCCTGTGGGCGCCGCGTGTCAGGCGCGCGGGTGGCGAAATTGGTAGACGCACCAGGTTTAGGTCCTGACGCCAGCAATGGTGTGGGGGTTCGAGTCCCCCCCCGCGCACCACAGCACCGACAGACAGATCCTCACCGGCCGGCCCCGCTGGTCGACCGCCTTCCTGATTGGAGATAACCATGACCGTGACCGTTGAAACCCTGGAGAAGCTGGAGCGCAAGATCACCCTGACGCTGCCGGCCGACGTGATCCAGAACGAAGTGGCCAAGCGCCTCAAGCGCCTGGCCCGCGATGTGAAGATGGACGGTTTCCGTCCGGGCAAGGTGCCCATGAACGTCGTGGCCCAGCGCTACGGCTATTCGGTGCACTACGAGGTCATGAACGACAAGGTCGGCGAGGCCTTCGCCAATGCCGCTGGCGAGGCCAAGCTGCGCGTGGCCGGCCAGCCCCAGATCACCGAGAAGGAAGGCGCGCCCGAAGGCCAGCTGACCTTCGACGCGGTGTTTGAGGTGTATCCCGACGTGAAGATCGGCGACCTGTCGACCGCCGAGATTGAAAAGGTCAGCACGGAAGTGAGCGACGCGGCCATCGACCGCACCCTGGACATCCTGCGCAAGCAGCGCCGCACCTTCGCCCAGCGCGCAGCCGACCAGGCGGCCGCCGACGGCGACCGCGTGACCATCGACTTCGCCGGCAAGATCGATGGCGAACCCTTCGAAGGTGGCAAGGCCGAAGGCTTCCAGTTCATCGTTGGCGACGGCCAGATGCTCAAGGAATTCGAAGACGCCGTGCGCGGCATGAAGTCGGGCGAGTCCAAGACCTTCCCGCTGCCGTTCCCGGCCGACTACCACGGCAAGGACGTGGCCGGCAAGACGGCGGACTTCCTCGTGACAGTCAACAAGATCGAAGCCGCTCACCTGCCCGAGGTGGACGAGGCACTGGCCAAGTCGCTGGGCATCGCCGACGGCACGGTCGAAGCCCTGCGCTCCGACATCAAGAAGAACCTGGAGCGCGAAGTCAAGTTCCGCGTCCAGGCCCGCAACAAGCAGGCCGTGATGGACGCCCTGGTGGCCAAGGCCGAGCTGGACCTGCCCAAGTCGGTGGTGCAATCCGAAGTCGACCGGCTGGTGGAAGGCGCCCGCGCCGACCTCAAGCAGCGTGGCATCAAGGACGCCGACAAGGCCCCGATCCCCGCCGAGCTGTTCCAGGAGCAGGCCGAGCGCCGCGTGCGCCTGGGTCTGGTGGTGGCCGAGCTGGTGCGTGCGCACGAGCTGCATGCCAAGCCTGAGCAGATCAAGGCCCATATCGAAGAACTGGCTTCTTCCTACGAAAAGCCGGCCGATGTGGTGCGCTGGTACACCAGCGACAACCGCCGCATGGCCGAGGTAGAGGCGGTGGTGATCGAGAACAACGTCACCGAGTTCGTGCTGTCCAAGGCCAAGGTCACCGACAAGACCGTGGGCTTTGACGAGCTGATGGGCCAGGCCTGAGGGTCTGCGCGGCGCTCGTCGCCGTGACAGCGCATCGGAAGGGCGGAGTGATCCGCCCTTCTTGTTTTGGGCCACACCTTGTGTTTTGACGCGGGCACGCCATATGCAAGCCTTGGGCAAAACCGACGCCCGGATCGCGGCTTTGCCGGGTTGGTTACAGTAGTGACATTCACGCACTCACACATTGGAGAAACGCATGAGCGCAATGGACATTCAGGGTCTGGGCATGGTGCCCATGGTGATCGAGCAGTCGGGCCGCGGCGAGCGCGCTTACGACATCTATTCGCGCCTGCTCAAGGAGCGCGTGATCTTCCTGGTGGGGCCGGTCAATGACCAGTCCGCCAACCTGGTGGTGGCGCAGCTGCTGTTCCTGGAGAGCGAGAACCCGGACAAGGACATTTCCTTCTACATCAACTCCCCGGGCGGCTCGGTCAGCGCCGGCATGGCGATCTTCGATACGATGAATTTCATCAAGCCCGATGTGTCGACGTTGTGTACCGGCATGGCCGCCAGCATGGGCGCCTTCCTGCTGGCCGCCGGCGCCAAGGGCAAGCGTTTCGCGTTGCCCAACTCCAAGATCATGATTCACCAGCCGCTGGGCGGTACCCAGGGCCAGGCCACCGAGATCGAGATCCACGCCCGCGAGATCCTCAAGACCCGCGAGCAGCTCAACAAGATCCTGGCCGAGCGCACCGGTCAGCCGCTGGACAAGATCGAGCGCGACACCGAGCGCGACTACTACCTGTCGGCCGCCGAGTCGGCCGAGTATGGACTGATCGACAAGGTGATCGACAAGCGCCCTGTGGCGGGTTGATTGGTTTCGCAGTCAAGACATCATGGAAAAGAGGCCTTCTGACGGCGGATTTCGCCCTGAATGGGGTCCTTTTCCTTGGTTTCGGGCCCGGCGGGCTTGATCTATCATTGTTTCCAACTTTCCCACTAGGTAGTCCCACCTCCAGACCATGGCCGACAAAAAAGCCGCTTCCGGCGAAAAGGCACTCTATTGCTCGTTCTGCGGCAAAAGCCAGCATGAGGTGAAGAAGCTCATTGCGGGACCGTCGGTGTTCATCTGCGACGAATGTATCGACCTTTGCAACGACATCATTCGTGATGAACTTCCCGGCCTGGAATCGGTCAAGGCCGCGTCCGACGACCTGCCCACGCCGGCAGACCTCAAAAACAATCTCGACAGCTACGTGATCGGTCAGGAAGCTGCCAAGCGTGCCCTGGCGGTGGCGGTCTACAACCACTACAAGCGCCTGCGGCACAAGCAGTCCGCACGCAAGGACGACGTCGAGCTGGCCAAGAGCAACATCCTGCTGATAGGGCCCACTGGCTCCGGCAAGACCTTGCTGGCCCAGACCATGGCGCGCATGCTCAATGTGCCGTTCGTGATGGCCGACGCCACCACGTTGACCGAGGCCGGCTATGTCGGCGAGGACGTCGAGAACATCGTTGCCAAACTGCTGCAGAGTTGCAACTACGACGTTGAGCGTGCGCAGCAAGGCATCGTCTACATCGACGAGATCGACAAGATCACGCGCAAATCGGACAACCCGTCGATCACCCGCGACGTGTCGGGTGAGGGGGTTCAGCAGGCACTGCTCAAGCTGGTCGAGGGCACCATGGCCAGCGTGCCGCCACAGGGTGGCCGCAAACACCCCAATCAGGATTTCCTGCAGGTCGACACCACCAACATCCTGTTCATCTGTGGCGGCGCGTTCGCAGGTCTCGAGAAGATCATCGAGAACCGCACCGAGGCGTCTGGCATGGGCTTTGGCGCGGTCGTCAGGAGCAAGCAGCAGCGCAGCCTGACAGAGGCCTTCAAGGACATCGAACCGGAAGACCTGATCAAGTTCGGATTGATTCCGGAGCTGGTGGGCCGGCTGCCGGTGATTGCCAGTCTGGCCGAGCTCAGCGAGGACGCGCTGGTCGAAATCCTCACCGAACCGAAGAACGCGGTGGTCAAGCAGTTTTCCCGGCTGTTAGCCATGGAAGGGGCCGATCTCGAAGTGCGACCCGCGGCGCTCAAGGCCATCGCCCGCAAGGCGCTGGCACGGAAGACGGGTGCCCGAGGCTTGCGTTCCATTCTGGAAAACGCGCTGATCGACACCATGTTCGAGTTGCCGGGGATGAGCAATGTGGAAAAGGTGGTGGTCGACGAGTCCACCATCGAAGAAAACAAGCCCCCCCTGCTGGTGTACCGCGAGGCGGCCAAGCAGGCCTGATTGCGTGCGTCGAGAGGGCGAGAGCAAGCGGAGTGCGACACCCGCTTTCGCCCGTCAAACATCTAGAGGTCTGAAATGTCCGGACAAATCCCCCTGCCCAGCACGCCCGTAGACCTGCCACTGTTGCCTTTGCGCGATGTGGTGGTCTTTCCCCACATGGTGATTCCGCTGTTCGTCGGTCGCCCCAAGAGCATCAAAGCGCTGGAGGCGGCGATGGAGGCCGAGCGCCGAATCATGCTGGTGGCACAGAAAGCCGCCGCCAAGGACGAGCCATCCACGGACGACATGTTCGAGATGGGGTGCGTCGCCACCATTCTGCAGATGCTCAAGCTGCCCGACGGCACCGTCAAGGTGCTGGTGGAGGGGGTCCAGCGCGCCAAGGTGCTGTCGATCGTGGACGGTGAGAGCCACTTCGTAGCCCACGTCACGCCTATCGATCCGGCGCAGGAGCGCTCGGTGACACAGACCAATGAACTCGAAGCGCTGCGCCGCGCCGTGATGCAGCAGTTTGACCAGTACGTCAAACTGAACAAGAAGATTCCATCCGAGATCCTGACCTCGATCTCCAGCATCGACGATCCGGGGCGCCTGGCTGACACCATCGCCGCGCACCTGCCTCTGAAGCTGGAGTCCAAGCAGGTGGTGCTGGATCTCGATCCGATCAACAAGCGGCTTGAAAATCTGTTCGAGCAGCTCGAGCGCGAGGTCGACATCCTGAATGTCGACAAGAAGATCCGTGGTCGCGTCAAGCGCCAGATGGAGAAGAACCAGCGCGACTTCTACCTCAACGAGCAGGTCAAGGCGATCCAGAAGGAGCTTGGCGAAGGCGAAGAGGGCGCGGACATCGAGGAAATCGAGAAGAAGATCAAGGCCGCCAAGATGCCTGCCGAAGCGCGCAAAAAGGCCGAGGCCGAGTTCAAGAAACTCAAGCTGATGTCGCCCATGTCGGCCGAGGCCACGGTGGTGCGCAACTACATCGACGCGCTGGTGGCGCTGCCCTGGAGCAAGAAGACCAAGATCAAGCACGATCTGGCGTTTGCCGAGGGGGTCCTGAACGAAGACCACTATGGTCTGGAGAAGGTCAAGGACCGGATTCTTGAGTACCTCGCGGTGCAGCAGCGCGTGGACAAGGTCAAGGCTCCTATTCTGTGTCTGGTCGGTCCTCCGGGCGTGGGCAAGACATCGCTCGGGCAGTCGGTGGCCAAGGCCACCGGGCGCAAGTACGTGCGCATGGCGCTGGGCGGCATGCGCGACGAGGCCGAGATCCGCGGGCATCGTCGCACCTACATCGGCGCCATGCCTGGCAAGGTGCTGCAGAGCCTGTCCAAGGTGGGTACCCGCAATCCGCTGTTCTTGCTGGACGAAATCGACAAGCTGGGAACCGACTTCCGGGGCGACCCGTCGTCGGCACTGCTGGAGGTGCTCGACCCCGAGCAGAACCACACCTTCGGTGACCATTACGTCGAGGTCGACTTCGATCTGTCGGACGTGATGTTCGTGGCGACGTCTAATTCGATGAACATCCCGCCGGCCCTGCTGGACCGCATGGAAGTGATCCGTCTTTCTGGCTACACGGAAGACGAAAAAACCAACATTGCCATGCGCTATCTGCTGCCCAAGCAGGTGAAGAACAACGGCATTCGCGATGGCGAACTGGAGGTCAAGGAAGAGGCGGTGCGGGACATCGTGCGCTACTACACCCGCGAGGCTGGTGTGCGTTCGCTGGAGCGGGAGCTCTCCAAGATCTGCCGCAAGGTGGTCAAGGGTTTGCTGCTCAAGAAATACACCCCCACGGTGGTGGTCGACGCCGACAACCTGAGCGACTTCCTGGGGGTGCGCAAGTACACGTATGGCCGGGTCGAGCAACAGAACCAGGTCGGGCAGGTGGTGGGCCTTGCGTGGACCGAAGTGGGCGGTGACCTGCTGACCATCGAGGTCGCCATCATGCCTGGCAAGGGCGGCACCATCCGCACCGGCTCTCTGGGTGATGTGATGAAGGAGTCTGTAGAGGCTGCGCGCACCGTGGTTCGAAGCCGTGCCCGACAGCTGGGCATCAAGGATGAGCAGTTCGACAAGCGCGACATTCACATCCATGTTCCGGATGGCGCCACGCCGAAGGACGGCCCGAGCGCGGGGGCGGCCATGACCACCGCCCTGGTATCTGCACTCACAGGCATACCGGTCCGGGCAGATGTCGCGATGACGGGTGAGATCACCCTTCGGGGCGAGGTCACGGCCATTGGTGGCCTGAAGGAGAAGATGCTGGCTGCGCTCCGCGGTGGGATCAAGACGGTCATCATTCCTGAAGAGAATGTCAAGGACCTTGCCGAGATACCCGACAACGTCAAGCAAGGGCTTGAGATCGTTCCGGTCAAATGGATCGACAAGGTGCTGTCCATCGCCCTGGAGCGCCAGCCGGTGCCCTTGACCGATGAAGAGGTGGCTGCTCAAGTGGCCGCTGCCGCGGGCAGTGCCCCTGCGCCGGCTCCTGGAGCCGTCAAGCACTGAGCAAAAAATGTGTGGGTCTTGAAAAAGACCGGTTTTTTGCGCTAGAATTCCAGCTTCTGACGAACTTCACCAAACGTCAGAAACATGCGGGAATAGCTCAGTTGGTAGAGCGCAACCTTGCCAAGGTTGAGGTCGCGAGTTCGAACCTCGTTTCCCGCTCCAGTTTGAAAAAGGGAAGCCCGGCTTCCCTTTTTTGTCGGTTGCATCAACGCGATCTTCGCGTCGGTGAATCGGGCGCGATAGCAAAGCGGTTATGCAACGGATTGCAAATCCGTCTAGTCCGGTTCGACTCCGGATCGCGCCTCCAGTCACACTGGGATTTTTGCGGGAATAGCTCAGTTGGTAGAGCGCAACCTTGCCAAGGTTGAGGTCGCGAGTTCGAACCTCGTTTCCCGCTCCATTCATCAAAAAACGGGAAGCAACGCTTCCCGTTTTTTCTTTGGTTCGATGCTGTCCGCCAGACGTGCGTAGGCGCTGCCTCTCGGCTCGCTGCAGTGGTCCCTGGGATGAACCTGCGACAATGCCTCGCAGTCCGCCTCGATGGTGAAATTGGTAGACACAGCGGACTTAAAATCCGCCGACCCTAACCGGTCGTACCGGTTCGATTCCGGTTCGAGGCACCACGCCCACCGCCCGACTATGCGTGGGGCGCTTTCGCCGCTACAGTGAGTTTCCATGACCCGATACAACGCGCCTTTTGAAATCCATGTGCATGGGGACGTTCCTCTGCGCGAGGATGTGGCCTACGCCCAGATTCAGGACGCGCTCAAGCCCCTTTGGCAGTATGCGGGTGCCCGTTCCCTGGCTGCTGCTGCCGAAAGTGCCTATGAGGACGAGCCGGGTATCCGATTTGACGCACAAGAGCATGTGCTGCAGATGTGCTGGACAGTCCCCGGTGATGACGACTTCCGGCAGGTGATCGAAGAGGCCTGCATGGGCCTGAATGAAATCGCCTCCGCCGGAGCCCCGATCGAGGTGTCTTTCTACGACACCGAGTTCGACGAAGAAGAGGCGCCCGAAGACGAAGAGGCGCGTGACGACTTCATGATGTGCTTTGTGGGGCCAACCCCGGCAGCGATCATGCAGGTCCAGCGCGATCTGCTGGTGCAGGACGTGGTCCATATCATGGAGCGGCATTTCGATGCATCGGAGCTCAACGATGTGGTGGCCTCGATTGACCGCCTGTTCAACCAGCGTTTTGATGCCCTGGTGAACTCGATGCAGCTGGGGCGTCCTCCCCGTGGCCACGGTGGATCATCGGGGCATGGGGGAGGGCGCAAGCCGCGCCATCTTCACTGACGCATGTCGCAGGCGGCCGCCGGAGCCCTGAACCCTTGCGTGCGAAAGCGCGAGGTGTTTGCATGGGCCATGTACGACTTCGCCAACTCCGGATACACAACGGTCGTTCTCACGGCCGTTTTTTCTGCCTATTTCGTGGGGGCCGTGGCCGGCAGTGCTCCTTGGGCTACATTCGCCTGGACGGCGAGCCTGAGCCTCTCCTACGCCATCGTGATGCTCACCATGCCCCTGGTGGGGGCTTGGGCCGACCGTCATGGTGCCAAGAAGCGTTTGCTGGCTGTCAGCACCGTGGGGTGCGTCGTGTCGACGATGGGGTTGTCACAAGTGGGGCCGGGGGATGTTGCCTTGGGTGTTGTCCTCATCGTGCTGTCCAATGTGTTCTTCTCGTGGGGAGAGTCGTTGAGCGCGGCCTTCCTCCCCGAACTGGCGCGTCCGGAGGCCTTGGGGCGGGTCAGTGGTTGGGGCTGGAGTTTTGGTTACCTCGGCGGCATGCTGGCGCTGGGATTGAGCCTGGTGGTGGTGATCCAGTCGCAGGCGGCAGGTGAGCCGGCGACGCAGTTCGTTCCCATGACCATGTGGATCACCGCGGGCGTGTTTTCGATTTCATCCTTGTGCACGTTTGCCTGGTTGCGAGAGCGCGCGCCCCGTCGTTCCGGCGGTGGACTGGGGCAGGCCTGGTCGCAGTTGCTGACCACTTACCGAAGATCCCGCCGGTACCGCGACTTCATGTGGCTGCTGGGCTGTGCGGTGGCCTACCAGGGCGGTGTGGCCGTCACGATCGCGCTGGCCGCCATCTATGCGGAGCAGGTCATCGGTTTCGTTCAGCAGGAAACCATGGTGCTGGTCTTCGTGCTGAACATTGCCGCCGCGGTGGGGGCGTTTGTCTTTGGTCATTGGCAGGACCGGATCGGCCACAAGCGCGCGCTGAGCGTGACGTTGCTGGGCTGGGTGACAACCTGCGTGATCGCTGCCCTCACGACGACCAAAGGGGGATTCTGGTACGCAGCGGCCATCGCCGGTCTGTGTATGGGGTCCAGCCAGTCGGCAGGGCGGGCGCTGGCGGGGTTGTTTGCGCCCGCGGCTCAGCTGGCGGAGTTCTACGGTCTGTGGACCTTTGCCACACGACTTGCCAGCATCATCGGGCCGTTGACCTATGGCCTCATCGCCTGGGGTACAGGCGGCAATCAGCGGCTGGCGATCGCCTCCACGGCAGTCCTGTTCGTGACCGGATGGCTGTTGTTGCAGCGGGTGGATGTCGAGCGCGGTCGACGGGCTGCGTTGGCGGCGGAAGCCTGAGTCCAGGCTCGGCTCAGCAGATGAACTGCCGACCTGGGACATTCAGTCCCAGCCACCGGAGGGCCGCGCGGGCCAGAGGTTCCGGGTCGCCGGTGGAGAGCAGCGTGACGCCAGGGTGCGAGCCAGAGGCGTGTGGGCGGTCTGGCAAATCTTTCAGCACCGCCTGTGTGCGTTTGGCCACCGGAACACCGGTCTCGACCAGCGCGACCTCCGGGCCTGTCAGCGCACGAATTACGTCGGCGGCGAAGAGGTAGTGGGTGCAGCCCAGCACCAGGGTGTCGATGGCCGGTAGATCCTCCCGGTCGGTTTTGAGCATCTCCCAGTAGCGCTTGCAGAGGCTTTGTATGGCGGCTTTGTCGTCGCGCTCAATGGCATCGGCCAGACCGTCACAGGCCTGGCTGCTGAAGTGGAGCGGTGAGTCCGAGCCGCTTTCCAGGCGCTGCCGCAGCCGGGAGTACCGTTCGCTTTCGACCGTTCCTCGTGTGGCCATCACGCCTACGTGACCGGTTCGTGTGAGGGCTGCGGCCGGTTTGAGCGCCGGCTCCACCCCCACGATGGGCCAGTCTGCATGCTCTGCGCGCAGGCCTTCGATGGCCAGCGCCGTGGCCGTGTTGCAGGCCACCACCAAGGCGTCGATGCCGAAGTGGTGGCGCAGGCCCTCCGTGATCCGGTGGGCGCGTTCGGCGATCTGTTGCGGGCTTCGTTCGCCATAGGGCGCATGGGCGCCGTCTGCGAGGTACACGAAGTGCGCCTGCGGGATCTCCGCCAGCAGCGCGCGCAGCACGCTCAGGCCCCCGACACCACTGTCGAAAACGCCGATCGTCTTCAAGCGGCGGCGACGGTGATGCCTTTGAACTCGCCGGTGGCGATGCGCTTTTCCCACTCGGCGGGGCCCGTGATGTGGGCGCTGGTGCCGCCGGCATCCACGGCCACCGTCACGGGCATGTCGACCACGTCGAACTCATAGATGGCTTCCATGCCCAGGTCGGCGAAGCCCACCACCTTGGCGGCCTTGATGGCCTTGGACACCAGGTAGGCGCTGCCACCCACTGCCATGAGGTAGGCACTCTTGGCATCCTTGATCGCCTCGATGGCGGTCGGGCCGCGCTCGGCCTTGCCGACCATGGCGATGAGACCCGTCTTCTCCAGCATCATGCGGGTGAACTTGTCCATGCGGGTCGCGGTGGTCGGGCCGGCTGGGCCGACCACTTCCTCGCGCACCGGATCGACCGGGCCCACGTAGTAGATGACGCGGTTGGTGAAGTCCACCGGGAGTTGCTCGCCCTTGGCCAGCATGTCCTGGATGCGTTTGTGTGCAGCATCGCGGCCGGTCAGCATCTTGCCGTTGAGCAGCAGGGTTTGTCCCGGCTTCCAGCTGGCCACTTCTTCCTTGGTCAGCGTGTTCAGGTCCACCCGCTTGGACTTGTTGTAGTCGGGCGCCCAGTGCACGTTGGGCCAGAGGTCCAGGCTGGGCGGGTCCATGTAGACCGGGCCGGAGCCGTCCATCACGAAGTGGGCGTGGCGCGTGGCCGCACAGTTCGGAATCATGGCGATGGGCTTGCTGGCCGCGTGCGTCGGGTAGGTCTTGATCTTGACGTCGAGCACCGTGGTCAGGCCGCCCAGGCCCTGGGCGCCGATGCCCAGCGCATTGACTTTCTCGTACAGCTCGATGCGCAGCTCTTCGAGCTTGTTCTGCGGGCCGCGCTGCAGCAGCTCGTACATGTCGATGTCGTCCATCAGAGCTTCCTTGGCCAGCAGCGCCGCCTTCTCGGCGGTGCCGCCAACGCCGATGCCCAGCATGCCCGGCGGGCACCAGCCGGCGCCCATGGTGGGCACGGTCTTGAGCACCCAGTCGACGATGTTGTCGCTGGGGTTGAGCATGTAGACCTTGGACTTGTTCTCGGAGCCACCACCCTTGGCTGCGACGATGACATCGACCTTGTCACCGGGCACGACCTCCATGAACACCACGGCCGGCGTGTTGTCCTTGGTGTTCTTGCGTTCGAAGATCGGGTCCGACAGCACGGAGGCTCGCAGCTTGTTGTCGGGGTTGTTGTAGCCGCGGCGCACGCCTTCGTCGATGGCGTCTTGGATGCTGCCGGTGAAGCCTTCCCATTTCACGTCCATGCCGATCTTGAGGAACACATTGACGATGCCGGTGTCCTGGCAGATCGGGCGTTTGCCTTCGGCACACATGCGGCTGTTGGTCAGGATCTGCGCGATGGCGTCCTTGGCGGCAGCGCTCTGCTCGCGCTCGTAGGCGCGGGCCAGGTGAGCGATGTAGTCGGCCGGGTGGTAGTAGCTGATGTACTGGAGGGCGGCGGCAATCGACTCGATGAGGTCGTTCTGGCGGATGGTGGTCATGGGGCGTTTCCGGGGATGGTTCTTGGAGGCAATCGGATCAGTGATCAGGCGTTTCGGCCACCGGGTGCATGATGCGGTCGGTGGCGGCTATTGCCATGGCGCTGAGCAGGAAGACCACATGGATGATGGTCTGCCACATCAGCACCTTCTGGTCGTAGTTGGCGGCGTTGATGAAGGTTTTGAGCAGGTGGATCGAGCTGATGCCGATGATGGCGGTGGCCAGCTTGACCTTGAGCACCGAGGCGTTGACGTGGCTCAGCCACTCCGGCTGGTCGGGGTGGTTTTCCAAGTGCATGCGGCTGACGAAGGTCTCGTAGCCGCCGACGATCACCATGATCAGCAGGTTGCTGATCATCACCACGTCGATCAGCGCCAGCACCACCAGCATGATGATGGTCTCGTTCAGGGCGGTGACCTCGAAGCCGTCCTTGTAGCCGATGCTCTTGACCAGGGCGGCGAGCGCGTTCTGATTGCCGAAGGCTGCTTCGATGAGGTGAACCAGCTCCACCCAGAAGTGGAATACATAGATGGCCTGTGCCGCGATCAGGCCGATGTACAGCGGCAGCTGCAGCCAGCGGCTGGCGAAAATCAGGTTGGGCAGGGCGCGCGTGGAACCGGGGGTTTTGACGGGGTCGCTCATGGGCAGGGTAGGGATTAGACTGGCGCTGGCTCAAGGCTTGCGCCCGTGCGGAATTGTAGAAGCCCCCGCCACCTGGGTTCCTGCAAATGGTCTCAGGATGCGCCAGTCCATGTAAGTGGCTCGTAAGAGCCCTTGCGCACATTCGCCGGGTTCTTTGTTCCCCCACCCCAGAGGAGACCTGTACATGTCCACGCCTTCGTCGTCGATTGAATCCACCCTGGTCGAAAACCGCGTCTTCGAACCGTCCGAGGCCATCCGCAAGGCCGCCCGGATTTCGGGGATGGACGCCTACAACGCCCTGTGTGCCGAGGCCGAAAAAGACTTCGAAGGCTTCTGGGCCCAGCGCGCCCGCGAGACCCTGACCTGGAGCAAGCCCTTCACCAAAGTGCTGGACGAGTCCAACAAGCCGTTCTACAAGTGGTTTGAGGACGGCGAACTGAACGCCTCGTTCAACTGCCTGGACCGCCACATGGGCACGCCGGTTGAGAACAAGACCGCGATCATTTTTGAAGCCGACGGCGGGGAGGTCACCAAGGTCACCTACAAGGAACTGCTGGCCAAGGTGTCGCAATTTGCGAATGCGCTGAAGGCGCGTGGCGTGAAGAAGGGCGACCGCGTGGTCATCTACATGCCCATGACCATTGAGGGCGTGGTGGCCATGCAGGCCTGTGCCCGCATCGGCGCCACCCACAGCGTGGTGTTCGGCGGCTTCTCCGCCAAGGCGCTGCAGGAGCGCATCCAGGACGCTGGCGCCGTGGCCGTGATCACCGCCAACTACCAGCTGCGGGGCGGCAAGGAGCTGCCGCTCAAGTCAATCGTGGACGAAGGAATCGCCATGGGCGGCTGCGACACGATCAAGGACGTGATCGTGTTCCAGCGCACACCCACCGCCTGCAACATGGTGGCGGGTCGTGACAGCTTCATGCACGACGTGATGGCGGGGCAGTCCACCGACTGTCCGGCCGAGATGGTCGGTGCCGAGCACCCGCTGTTCGTGCTCTACACCTCCGGTTCCACCGGCAAGCCCAAGGGTGTGCAGCACAGCACCGGGGGCTACCTGCTGTGGGCCAACCTGACCATGAACTGGACCTTCGACCTGAAGGACAACGACGTGTTCTGGTGCACGGCCGACATCGGCTGGATCACCGGCCACAGCTACGTCGCCTACGGCCCGCTGGCTGCCGGCGCCACCCAGATCGTGTTCGAAGGCGTTCCGACCTACCCGAACGCCGGCCGCTTCTGGCAGATGATCGAAAAGCACAAGTGCACGATCTTCTACACCGCACCGACGGCCATTCGCTCGCTGATCAAGGCTGCCGAAGGCGACGAGAAGGTGCATCCGAAGAACTGGGACTTGACCAGCCTGCGTCTGATGGGCTCGGTGGGCGAGCCCATCAACCCCGAAGCCTGGATGTGGTACTACAAGCACGTGGGTGGCGAGCGTTGCCCCATTGTGGACACGTTCTGGCAGACCGAGACCGGTGGCCACATGATCACCCCGCTGCCGGGCGCCACGCCGCTGGTGCCGGGTTCCTGCACGCTGCCGCTGCCGGGCATCACCACCGCCATCGTCGACGAGACGGGCAACGACGTGCCCAACGGCGCGGGTGGCATTCTGGTGGTGAAGAAGCCCTGGCCCTCAATGATCCGCACCATCTGGGGCGACCCCGAACGTTTCAAGAAGAGCTACTTTCCCGAAGAACTCAAGGGCTACTACCTGGCTGGCGATGGTGCCGTGCGCAGCGCCGACCGGGGTTATTTCCGCATCACAGGCCGTATCGACGACGTGCTGAACGTGTCGGGCCACCGCATGGGCACGATGGAAATTGAGTCGGCCCTGGTGGGCAAGACCGACCTGGTGGCCGAAGCCGCCGTGGTGGGCCGTCCGGACGACCTGACGGGTGAAGCCATCGTGGCCTTCGTGGTGCTCAAGCGCTCGCGCCCCACCGGCGACGAGGCCAAGGCCATCGCCAAGGAACTGCGCGACTGGGTGGGTAAGGAGATTGGCCCGATCGCCAAGCCCAAGGACATCCGCTTTGGCGACAACCTGCCCAAGACCCGTTCGGGCAAGATCATGCGCCGCCTGCTGCGCTCGATCGCCAAGGGCGAGGCCATCACCCAGGACACCTCCACGCTGGAAAACCCGGCGATCCTGGACCAACTGTCGGAAAACAACTGATCTTCTTGGAGCTGCCCTGGTGCCTGCACAACGGCACCGGGCGACAAAAAAGCCCGCTGGGTTCCAGCGGGCTTTTTGTTGGCGTGTACTGTGCGAAGTGGCTTACTTCTGGCTCAACACCCAGGCAGCCAGCTTCTTGGCTTCGGCATCGCTGACTTGCGTGTTGGCCGGCATGGGAATCGCACCCCAGACGCCGGAACCACCCTTGACGATCTTGCCGGCCAGCATGTCGACGGCCTTGGCATCGCCCGCGTACTTCTTGGCCACATCCTTGTAGGAGGGGCCGACCAGCTTCTTGTCGACCGCATGGCAGGCCATGCAGTTCTTGGCAGTGGCCAGAGCCTGATCAGCCATGGCGGAGGTGGAGATAGCGGCCATCGCAGCCATAATCATCAGAGCGCGTTTCATGGTGTTGTCCTCGTGGGAATAAGTGAGAAGCTCACGAGCCGCGATTCTAGCGAGTCGGTCGGGGACGCCCCATGCTTCTTTACAGAAGTTTGCCCGTCTTTATCGGACCTTTACCGGAGGGTGTGATGTATTTGTTGGCTGTCGGAATTGCCTTGTTGCTGATGAGATACCTGGAGATCGGTTTCATGGCCGGGGTGTCGTGGTGGTGGGTCGCGGTGCCTTTCGGTTTGACGGTTGCCTGGTGGACTTGGGCTGACACCACCGGCTACACCAAGCGCAAAGAAGTCGAGAAGATGGACAGGAAGAAGAAAGAGCGCATCGACAAGCAGCGCGCAGCGCTCGGCATCCGGACACGCAAGCGCTGAATCGCGCGGTAGCCGTCCCCCTTGCCCCGGCTGGGCTTTCAGATGCAAGGCGCATGGCCCTGCGGGATAATTTGAGGTTGACAGCCCGCATTCCGTTCATCAACATCATCCGCCCCATGCCTGCTTACCGCTCCAAGACTTCCACCGCCGGCCGCAACATGGCTGGTGCCCGCGCTCTCTGGCGCGCCACTGGCATGAAGGATGGCGACTTCGCCAAGCCCATCGTCGCCATTGCCAACAGCTTCACGCAGTTCGTGCCTGGTCATGTGCACCTCAAGGATCTGGGCCAGCTGGTGGCGCGCGAGATTGAGGCCGCTGGTGGCGTCGCCAAGGAATTCAACACCATTGCGGTGGACGACGGCATTGCCATGGGGCACGACGGCATGCTGTATTCGCTGCCCAGCCGTGAGCTGATCGCCGACTCGGTGGAATACATGGTCAATGCCCACTGCGCCGACGCGCTGGTGTGCATTTCCAACTGCGACAAGATCACACCCGGCATGCTGATGGCCGCCATGCGCCTGAACATTCCTGTGGTGTTTGTCTCCGGTGGCCCCATGGAGGCGGGCAAGGTGCGGCTGGCCAATCCGCAGACCCAGACCATCGAGATCAAGAAGCTCGACCTGGTGGACGCGATGGTGATGGCCGTGGACAGCAAGGTGAGCGAAGCCGATCTGGCCGAGGTCGAGCGTTCGGCCTGCCCGACCTGCGGATCCTGCTCAGGCATGTTCACCGCCAATTCCATGAACTGCCTGGCGGAAGCGCTGGGCTTGGCGCTGCCGGGCAACGGTACCGTGGTGGCCACGCACGCCGACCGCGAGCAGTTGTTCAAGCGCGCCGGTCGCACGGCTGTGGCGCTGTGCGAGCGCTATTACGAACAGGGCGATGAGTCGGTGTTGCCGCGCTCGGTGGGCTTCAAGGCCTTCGAGAACGCCATCACGCTGGACATCGCCATGGGCGGGTCCACCAACACCATCCTGCACCTGCTGGCCATCGCACAGGAGGCCGGGATCGACTTCACCATGGCCGACATCGACCGCCTCTCGCGTGTCGTGCCGCAGCTGTGCAAAGTCGCGCCCAACACCAACAAGTACCACATCGAAGACGTGCATCGTGCGGGCGGCATCATGGCCATCCTGGGTGAACTGGACCGTGCGGGCAGGTTGCACACCGACGTGCCCACCATCCACGCCAAGACCATGAAGGACGCGCTGGAACAGTGGGACATCGCGCGCAACCCGTCAGACGAGGTCAAGACCTTCTACATGGCCGGCCCGGCGGGCATTCCGACGCAGGTGGCATTCAGTCAGTCCACGCGCTGGCCCAGCCTCGACCTGGACCGTGCCGAAGGCTGCATCCGCTCCTTTGACCATGCATTCTCGAAAGAGGGCGGTCTGGCCGTGCTGCGCGGCAACATTGCGCTCGACGGTTGCGTGGTGAAGACGGCGGGTGTGGACGAGTCCATCCTGGTGTTCGAGGGTTCGGCCTATGTCACCGAGTCCCAGGACGAAGCGGTGGCCGAGATCCTGGCCGACAAGGTCAAGGCCGGCGACGTAGTGATCGTGCGCTACGAGGGTCCCAAGGGCGGCCCTGGCATGCAGGAGATGCTCTACCCCACGAGCTACATCAAGTCCAAGGGCTTGGGCAAGGCCTGTGCGCTGCTCACCGACGGCCGCTTCTCCGGTGGCACGTCCGGCCTGTCTATCGGCCACTGCTCGCCCGAGGCAGCGGCCGGCGGCGCCATCGGCCTGGTGCGCCAGGGCGACCGCATCCGCATCGACATTCCCAACCGCAGCATCAATGTGCTGGTGAGCGATGAGGAGTTGGCCAAGCGCCGCGCCGAGCAGGACGCTCTGGGCTGGAAGCCGGCCCAGCCGCGCCCGCGCAAGGTGACCGCCGCGCTCAAGGCCTACGCCTTGCTGGCCACCTCGGCCGACAAGGGTGCCGTGCGCAACCTGTCGATGCTCGACTGACCGGAGAGGGTCATGGCCTGCGTGCACAATCGCAGGCCATGTTGATTCATCCCCAGATTGATCCCATCGCCCTGCAGCTTGGCCCGCTGGCCATCCACTGGTACGGGCTGACCTACCTTGCGGCCTTCGGGCTTTTTATTTTGCTCGGGCGTGCTCGGCTGAAGCACGAGCCCTTTGCGTCGGTTCGAGCGCCCAGACCCTGGGAGGGCAAGGATGTCGAGGACATCCTGTTCCTGGGGGTTATGGGTGTGGTGCTGGGCGGGCGCATCGGCTATTGCCTGTTCTACAAGCCTGCGTACTACCTGAGCCACCCGCTGGAGATCTTTGCGGTCTGGGAGGGTGGCATGAGCTTCCACGGCGGCATGCTGGGCGTGCTGGTGGCGATGGTCTGGTACGCACGCAGCCGCCAGCGGCCGTGGCTGCAGGTGATGGACTTCGTGGCGCCCTGCGTCCCCACTGGTCTGGCCGCCGGTCGGGTGGGCAACTTCATCAACGGCGAACTCTGGGGGCGGGTGGCCGACCCGTCGCTGCCATGGGCCATGGTGTTCCGCGGCGCAGGTGACCTCCCGCGGCATCCCTCGCAGGTCTACCAGTTCCTGCTGGAAGGTCTGCTTCTGTTCGTCCTGTTGTGGTGGTACGCGCGCAAACCGCGCGCGACGGGGCAGGTGGGCGGCGCCTTCCTGTTCGGCTATGGCCTGTTCCGCTTTACCGCGGAGTTTTTCCGGGAGCCGGATGCCCACCTGGGCCTGTTGTCTTTGGGCATGAGCATGGGGCAGTGGCTGTGTGTGCCCATGGTCCTCGGCGGTGCTGCGTTGTGGGTCTGGGCGGGTCGACGCAGCTGAAGGCGTCCGACGTGTTCTGAGGGTTTGTACGGGCTTGCGCCCGGTGGGCCTCTCTCTAGAATTATCTGTAATTACAGGTAATCACGGAGCGGGTTCTCCCGATGCTTCATGCGACTGGTGCTCAACTCCCTTCACGATGAGGTGGCCGCCAAGTTGCGCGACCGCATCTTTGCGGGGGACCTGGCGCCAGGGCGATTCATCGACGAACCGGCACTCTGCGCCGAGCTGGCGATCTCCCGCACGCCCTTGCGCGAGGCGCTCAAGGTGCTGACGGCCGAAGGGCTGGTGAGGCACGAGCCGCGGCGCGGCTGCTTTGTGAGTGAAATCACCGAGCGCGATCTGGACGAGATCTTTCCGGTCATTGCTCTGCTGGAAGGGCGGTGCGCGTTCGAAGCTGCCACCAACGCGACCGACGCCGATCTGGCAGCGCTGGAACAGTTGCACGACCGCCTGCAGCGCAGCGCCAAGGCCAAGCGCATCACCGAGTACTACGAAACCAATTACGCGATTCACGAAGCCATCATCGTGCTGGCCAACAACCGCTGGCTGGCGCAGGTGATCGGCGACCTGCGCAAGATCGTCAAGCTCGCGCGCCTGCAGCAGCTGCATGCGCCCGGCCGGCTGGAACAGAGCCTGTCGGAGCACATGGCGGTGTACGCCGCACTCAAGGCCAGGGACGCCGAGGGGGCGGAGGCGGCGATGCGGACCCACCTGATCCGCCAGCGCGTGGCGCTGCGCGACCTGGCCCGTCTCCACACCTCGAGGATCTCCGCATGAACACCAGGGAATGGCTGAGCGAAAGGGTTTCCCGCCTGCGTGCGCAGGCCGCGAAGCCCCAGCCGGCACCTGTGCGCTCCACGCACGAGCGGCTCAAAGCCCGCCTGCGGCAGGGAGAGGAAGCGCTGTCGCCCCGGGCGCTGCGTCAGAAGCTGGACGAGCTCAAGGGCATCGTCGATCCGCTGGTCAGCGAAGTGGAAGGCGGCCGCCGCGCCGGGGAACTGATCGCCTGGTACGCCAGCGCCTCGCCGGCCCACCGGCGCGATCTGTGGCTGCTCATGAGCGAGCGCTTCGTGGCCGACCCCGAGCAGGTCAAGGCCGCGCAGCAGAAATACGCCGCCGCGGTGGGCACGCCCGACGAAGCCGCGGCCGAGGTGCTGTACCGCCGCGCCACCGTGTCGCCGCGCCGGCGCCTGCTGCAGCGCTTCAGCGCCCACCCGGACGGCATTCCTTTTCTGGTCAACCTGCGCGCCGAGATGCAGCCGCAGCTCAAGGCCGACAAGCGCCTGCTCGCGCTGGATGTGGAGATGGAGTACATGTTCTCCACCTGGTTCGATGTCGGCTTTCTGGAACTGCGCCGCATCAGCTGGGACTCGCCCGCGTCGCTGGTGGAGAAGCTCATCAAGTACGAGGCGGTGCACGACATCCGCAGCTGGGGCGACGTGAAGAACCGACTGGACAGCGACCGCCGCTGCTACGGTTTCTTCCACCCGCGCCTGCCGGGCGAGCCGCTGATCTTCGTGGAGGTGGCGCTGATCAACGAGATCGCTCCCAGCATCACGCCGCTGCTGGACGAAGCCGCCGCGCCGGCCGACCTGGACCGCGCGACCACGGCAATCTTCTATTCCATCAGCAACACCCAGGCCGGACTGCGCGGCGTGAGCTTTGGCGATTCGCTGATCAAGCGCGTGGTCGAGTGCCTGCACGAGGAGTTTCCGCGCCTCAAGACCTTTGCCACGCTCTCGCCGATTCCCGGGCTGCGGGCCTGGCTGGGCAAGCACGCGCCGGCCGAGTTGCTGCAGGCCTGGGAGGCGGCGCCAGATCTGGCCGAGAAGTCGCCTCCGCGCGTGGCCCTCAAGCAGTGGGCGGCGCGTTACCTCGCCCAGGAGCTGCAGGATGGCAAGCCGCTGGATGCGGTGGCGCGCTTCCACCTGGGTAACGGCGCCCGCGTCGAGCGCCTGAACTGGGCCGCCGACCCGTCGCCCAAAGGGTTCAAGCAGTCCTATGGCCTGATGGTCAACTACCTCTACGATCTCAAGAAGCTCGACAGGAACCGGTCCGCCCTGGCACAAGGCAAGATCCCGGTCGCCCCGGCGATCAAGGACCTGCTGGCCTGACGCGAAACACTTTCACCACAACCACAACGGAGACAAACCGATGCAAGCAACAGGATTCAAGCGGCGCGATGTGCTGCGCGCGGTCGCGGCAGGCGCCGCGGTGTACGGCACCGTGGGCCATGCCCAGGGCAGCTGGCCGACCAAGCCGGTCACGATGATCGTGCCGTTCCCGGCCGGCGGCGGCACCGACGCCTTCGCGCGCCCGATGGCGGCCCAGTTCACCAAGCTCTCGGGCAAGTCCCTGGTGATCGACAACCGCGGCGGCGCTGGCGGCACGCTGGGCGCAGGCATCGCGGCCAAGGCGGCGCCCGACGGCTACACCCTGTTCATGGGGGCGGTGCACCACACCATCGCTCCGTTCATGTACCCGAAGCTGGACTACGACCTTGAAAAAGACTTGGTGCCGCTGATCCTGGTGGCCAGCGTGCCGCAGGTGCTGGTGGTCAATGCCAAGAAGCATGGCGGCATGGACTTCAAGGTCTTCCTGGCCGAGATCAAGGCCAACCCCGGCAAGCTCAACTACGGCTCGGCCGGCAGCGGCACCTCGCACCACCTGGCCGGCGAGCTGTTCAAGCAGCAGAGCAAGACTTTCATCACCCACATCCCGTATCGCGGTGCGGGCCCTGCGCTCAACGACCTGATTGCCGGCAACGTCGACATGATGTTCGACGGCCTGGGCTCATCGGCCGGTCACATCAAGGGTGGCCGCATCAAGGCGCTGATGGTGTCGGGCACCAAACGCAACGCCGCGTTCCCCGACGTGCCGTGTGCCGCGGAGCTGGGCCTGCCCGAGTACACCGTGACCACCTGGTACGGCATCTGGGCACCCAAGGGCACGCCGGCCGACGCGCAGGCGCGGGCCATCGAAGAGATCCGCAAGGCTGCACAGGCCGACGAGGCCAAGACGGTCTGGGCGGCCCAGGGCGCCGAGTTCCCGAACCTCAGCGGCGCCCAGTTCGATGGCTTCGTCAAGGCCGAACTGAAGAAGTGGGCGCAGGTGGTCAAGGCCTCGGGCGCGAAACTCGACTGATCTGTCGCCATCGTCCCGCCCATGTCCGGTCACATCCGCCTGCACCTTGAAGACGCCATCGCCCGCGTCACCCTGAGCAACCCGTCCAAGTTCAACGCCATGTCGCGCGCGATGTGGCGCGAGCTGCGGCAGGTGTTCTCCGGGCTGCAGCAGCGCAGCGAGCTGCGTGCGGTGGTGGTGGCGGGTGAGGGCGGGCACTTCTGTGCGGGCGGTGACATCGCCGAGTACACCGACTTCCGCTTTCACCCCGACGGCTTGCGCGATTTCCACGAGAACGACGTCTGGGGCGGCCTCTCGGCCGTGGTGGACTGTGACCTGCCCGTGATCGCACAGATCGAGGGCAACTGCATGGGGGCTGGCGTGGAGATCGCCAGCTGCTGCGACATCCGCGTGGCAGGGCATGGTGCCCGCTTCGGTGCCCCGATTGCCAAGCTGGGCTTCCCGATGGCGCCGCGCGAGGCCGCGCTGGTGGCGCGCGAAGTGGGTCTGGCCACTGCGCGTCAGATGCTGCTGGAGGCCGCGGTGCTGGACGCGCCGACCCTGCTCGCGCGCGGCTTCCTGCACACCGTGCTGCACGACGCGGATGTGCCCGCCGAGGCCCAGCAACGCGCCCTGCGCATCGCCCGCCTGGCGCCGCAGGCCGCGCGCCTGAACAAGCAGACCTTGCGCGCGCTGGCGGGCGGGCAGGGCGCCGAAGCCCTGGTACCCACCGCCTACGACTACGCCGACAGCGCCGAACACCGCGAGGGTATTGCCGCCTTTCTGGCCAAGCGGCCGCCGAACTTCTGAACCTCCCACGCCACACCATGAGCAACCAGAACCTGTTCGTCGCACTGCGCGACGCCTTCCCCGCCGACCTCGACCGCGCGGCGGTGGAGACCGACAACGGTCTGTCCTATTCCTGGCGCGATCTGGACCGCGCCACGGCCATGATGGCCAACCTGCTGGACTCGCTGGACCTTCCTCCGGCTTCGCGCATTGCCGTGCAGGTGGAAAAGTCGGTCGAGGCCATGGTGCTGTATCTGGCCACGCTGCGTGCGGGTCATGTGTTCCTGCCGCTGAACACGGCCTACCAGAGTGCCGAGATCGAGTACTTCATCGGCAACGCCGAGCCTGCCGTGGTTGTCTGCAGCCCGAGGAACCACGGCTGGGTGAGCAAGATCGCCTTCACCGCCGGCACCCAATACGTCTTCACACTGGGCGACGACCGCACAGGCAGCCTGCTGGAGCGCGCCGCCCACCACAGCGACCGCCACACGCCCGCCGTGCGGCACGACGACGACCTGGCCGCCATCCTCTACACCAGTGGCACCACCGGCCGCAGCAAGGGTGCGATGCTCACACACGGCAACATGCGCAGCAACGCGCTGATGCTGCGCGACTACTGGCAGTGGCAACCGGACGACGTGCTGATCCACGCGCTGCCCATCTTCCACGTGCACGGTCTGTTCGTGGCCATCCACGGCGCGCTCATCAACGGCAGCAAGATGATCTGGCTGTCGAAGTTCGATCCGAAGCTGGCCATCAGCAAGTTCCCGGAAGCCACCGTCTTCATGGGCGTGCCCACGCTGTACGTGCGCATGCTGGCCGAGCCGTCGCTGACGAAGGCGCAGGCCGCGCATATGCGACTGTTCATCTCCGGCTCGGCGCCGCTGCTGATCGAGACCTTCACCGAATGGCAGCGATGCACGGGTCACACCATCCTGGAACGCTACGGCATGAGCGAGACGGTGATGCTGACCTCCAACCCCTGCGGCCCGGACGCGCGCTACGGCGGCGCCACCGAGCGCCGCGGCGGCACCGTGGGCTTCCCCCTGCCCGGCGTGACGCTGCGGGTGATGGAGGAGGACGGCAAGCTGGTGGCGCCGGGCGAGATCGGCGGCATCCAGGTGAAAGGCCCGAACGTGTTCAAGGGCTACTGGCGCATGCCCGAAAAGACAGCGGAGGAATTCACCGCCGACGGCTTTTTCAGGACCGGTGACGTGGGCAAGGTGGACGAACGAGGCTACGTCACCATCGTCGGCCGCAGCAAGGACCTGATCATCTCCGGCGGCTACAACGTCTACCCAGCCGAGATCGAGGGCTACATCAACGACATGCCAGGCGTGGCCGAGAGCGCGGTGATCGGCGTGCCACACCCGGATTTCGGTGAGGTGGGCGTGGCGGTGATCATCGCCAAGCCCGGCGCCACGGTGGACCCGGACCGGGTGATCGCCGAACTCAAGGCAAAACTCGCCAACTTCAAGGTTCCCAAGCGCTGCGTGGTCGTGGCCGAACTGCCGCGCAACACCATGGGCAAGGTGCAGAAGAACCTGCTGCGCGACCAGTACAAAGGCTCATTCGACTGAGTCAGCTGGCACAAAGCAAAAGGCCCGCAGTCGCGGGCCTTTTGCTTGAGGTGCTCGCTCAGCGCAGGACGAGTACAGGGATGTGCGAGTGCGTCAGCACCTGCTGAGTCTCACTGCCCAGCAACAGCCGCTTGATGCCCTTGCGACCGTGCGAGGCCATCACGATCAGGTCCACCTTGTTGCGCTTGGCGGCAGCGATGATGGCTTCGGCGATCAGGTCGGACTTGACGGTGATCGGCTTGACCTTCACCTCCCGCTTCTGGCCGGCGGCCTTGACCGCGTTGACCGCCTCCATGGCTTCCTCGTTCCATTGCTTCTCGATGCGGGCCACTTCCGCAGCCGCCAGGGCCACGCCGCCTTCGAAGTAGGTCTGGGGGTAGCGCGGCACCACCTTCAGGGCCACGACCTCGGCGCCGGTGATGTCGGCCAGGCCAATGGCGTGTTCCACGGCCATGTTGGACAGTTTGGAGCCATCGGTGGCCACGAGGATGCGCTTGTACATGCTGATCTCCGGTTGTGTTGTGGTTGAGAGGACAATATAGGCTACGCATTGACCGCCCGGTAGCGGTTGACTTAAATCAACTGCATGAAAAGCGACTTGAACTACCCTCGCGGCATGAACGAGGCCGCCACCGCGCCCCCGGTGGGGCTTTTGCTGGGCAACGAACCGTCTGCCCAGTCGCAGCGCGGGGAAGAGCCGTTCGGATCGCATCGCGGGCCGCTGACCGTCACCGATGACTTTTCGGTGCTCGACGACCCGGTCGAGCTGAACGACTTCACCGAATTCAAGGAAATCGACGGCCAAACGGTGGCCGAATCGGTGCTGATGGTGCAGGGCATGTACTGCGCCGCCTGTGCCGACACGGTGGAATGCGCCTTGCAGGACCTGCCCGGCGTGCGCAGTGCGCGGGTCCATGCCGCGACGCGCCGCCTGATGCTGCAGTGGGAGCCCGGTGCCACCCGCATGTCGTCGCTGGCCGACGCCGTGGGCCAGGCCGGGTACCGTCTGTTGCCGTTGCAGCAGGCGCTGTCGATTTCCGAGCGCCTGAAGGAAACCCGGCTCGCGCTCTGGCGCCTGTTCGTGGCCGGCTTCTGCGCCATGCAGGTGATGATGTACGCGTGGCCGGCCTACGTGGCCGAGCCCGGCGAGATGCCGGCCGACATCGACCAGCTGCTGCGCTGGGCCAGCTGGGTGCTCAGCGTGCCGGTGGTCACCTTTGCCAGCGGACCGTTCTTCAGGGGCGCGTGGCGCGATCTCAAGCTCGGTCGTGTCGGCATGGACACACCGGTGTCCATCGGCATCCTCGTGGCCTTCCTGGCCAGTTCGGCGGCCACCTTCGATCCGTCAGGGCCCTGGGGCCATGAGGTCTGGTTCGACTCGTTGACCATGTTCGTGTTCTTCCTGCTGGGGGGGCGCTACCTCGAACTCAAGGCGCGGGACCGCACCGCCGGCGCGCTGGATGCGCTGATGAACCGCCTGCCGGAGGTCTGCGAGCGGCAGACCGCTGACGGGCGTTTCGAATCGCTGTCGGTGCGCCGTCTGTCGGTGGGCGATGTGGTGCGGGTGCAGGCGGGCCAGGCTTTCCCGGGAGACGGGCGGCTGCTCAGCGACACCGCGACCGTGGACGAGGCGCTGCTCACCGGCGAGTCCGATCCTGTAACCCGCCGACAGGGCGATGGGGTGGTGGCCGGCAGCTACAACCTGGCCGGTCCGGTGCTGGTCGAGGTGCTGCGCCTGGGGCGCGACACCCGGTTTGCACAGATCGTGGCACTGATGGAAAAGGCCTCCACCGAGAAGCCGCGCCTGGCCATTCTGGCCGACCGCATTGCGGCGCCATTCCTCGTGCTCGTGCTGGCGGCGGCCGCGCTCGCGTTTGCATACTGGTGGCAGATCGACCACTCGAAGGCGCTGGCCGTTGCTGTCGCCGTGCTGATCGTCACCTGTCCCTGTGCCTTGTCGCTGGCCACGCCGGCGGCCATGCTGAGTTCCGCCGGGGCTCTGGCCCGGCGCGGCATTCTGGTGCGCCGTCTGCAGGCGTTCGAGACGCTGGCGGAGGTGGGGGCGGTGGTGTTCGACAAGACCGGAACGCTCACCCACGACCGTCTGGCGCTGACGGGTCAGCGGGTCCGTGAGGGGGCTGACCACCGGCAGGTGCTGGCGCTGGCTGCCGCCATGGCGGAAGGCTCGCTGCACCCGGTGTCCCGCGCCATCGCCGCATCTGCGCGAGATGCAGGCGTGTCCACCGAGCGGGCAGATTTGAACGAGGTGACCGAGGTGGCAGGGCAGGGGTTGTCTGCCCGGAGCGCGCACGGCGACCTGCTCCGTATGGGGTCAGCGTCCTTCTGTGGCCTAGCCGGTGACGGCATGGAAGCGCCTGCAGGCCGTGTGCACCTGTCGGACGCGCAGGGGTGGCTGGCGAGTTTTGACCTGAGCGAAGGGGTGCGCGAGGACGCGGCCCCGGCCGTGGCGGCCCTGCACCAGTCCGGGCTGCGCACCTGGCTGCTGTCGGGCGACCGGGAAGCGGCCGCCCGGGCGGTGGGGCAGACGGTGGGGGTGCAGAACGTGGTGGCCGGTGCCTCGCCCGAACAGAAGCTGGCGCAGATCGAGTCCATGCAGGCGCAAGGGCTCCGGGTGGCCATGGTGGGCGATGGCCTCAACGATGGTCCGGTGCTCGCCCGGGCCGACACCTCGTTTGCACTGGGCCATGCGGCGCCGCTGGCACAGGCGCAATCCGACTTCATCCTTCAAGGCGGCAAGGTTCAGGACGTGGTGTTGACCTTGCAGCAAGCCCAGTTCACGATGCGCATCGTGCGTCAGAACCTCGTATGGGCCGCGCTGTACAACCTGGTGTGCGTCCCATTGGCCCTGGTGGGATGGATGCCGCCATGGCTCGCTGGTCTGGGCATGGCAGGCAGTTCGCTGCTGGTGATCCTCAACGCGCTGCGGCTGGCCGCAGAACCGCGTGAGCCGGCCGCCGCCTGAGCCGGCTCCTGGCGTTTCAGATTGAGATTTTTTCAAGGAGCCGACATGGACATCCTGTATCTGTTGATACCCGTCTCTATCGTGCTGGTCTTCGCAATCATCGGCGTGTTCTGGTGGGCCCTTCACTCGGGGCAGTTCGACAGTGTCGAGCGCGAGGGCGAGCGCATTCTGAGAGGCGATTGACGTAAGTCAAGGCGACCACGGGGTTACATGTGGACACTTCGCCGGTGGCATTAATGAGGAGTTCTTTATGTCCGTGACAACAAAGACCGGCCAACCGGCGGTCTACAACGACAGCGTCGTCCGCTGGTTTGCGATTTCGTCCGTGATCTACGGCGTGATCGGCATGCTGGTGGGCGTGATCATCGCGGCCCAGCTGACCTGGCCAGAGCTAAACATGGGGATCGAATGGATCACCTACGGCCGCCTGCGGCCGCTGCACACCAACGCCGTGATCTTTGCTTTCGGCGGCAGCGTGCTGTTTGCGACCAGCTACTACGTCGTGCAGCGGACGTGCCACACCCCCTTGTTCTCCAACAAGCTGGCTTGGTTCACCTTCTTCGGCTGGAATGTGGTCATCCTGTCCGCGGTGGTCACCCTGCCAATGGGCCTGACCCAGAGCAAGGAGTACGCCGAACTGATCTGGCCGATCGACTTGCTCATCGCCGTCACCTGGGTGGCCTACGCGATCGTGTTCTTCGGCACCGTCGGCATCCGCAAGGTGAAGCACATCTATGTGGCCAACTGGTTCTTTGGTGCCTACATCATCACCATTGCCCTGCTGCACATTTTCAACAACCTGTCGATCCCGACCAGCCTCACGCATTCCTACTCCGCCTATGCCGGCGTGCAGGATGCGATGGTGCAATGGTGGTACGGCCACAACGCCGTGGGCTTCTTCCTGACCGCCGCCTTCCTGGGCATGATGTATTACTTCATCCCCAAGCAGGCCGAACGTCCGGTGTACTCGTACCGCCTGTCGATCGTTCACTTCTGGGCCCTGATCTTCACCTACATGTGGGCGGGCCCCCACCACCTGCACTACACCGCGCTGCCCGACTGGGCGCAGTCGGTCGGCATGGTGTTCTCTCTCATCCTGCTGGCCCCCAGCTGGGGCGGCATGATCAACGGCATCATGACCCTCTCGGGTGCATGGCACAAGCTGCGTGACGACCCCATCCTGCGCTTCCTGATCGTGTCCCTGTCGTTCTACGGCATGTCCACCTTCGAAGGCCCGATGATGTCCATCAAGACCGTCAACGCGCTGTCGCACTACACCGACTGGACCGTGGGTCACGTGCACTCCGGTGCTCTGGGCTGGGTGGGTCTGGTGTCCATGGGTTCGCTGTACTACCTGATCCCGCGCCTGTTCGGCCAGAAGAAGATGTACTCGGTGCCAGCCATCGAACTGCACTTCTGGATCGCCACCATCGGCATCGTGCTGTACATCGCCGCGATGTGGATTGCCGGTGTGATGCAGGGCCTGATGTGGCGCTCGGTCAACCCCGACGGCAGCCTGACCTACACCTTCGTCGAGTCGGTGAAGGCCACCTTCCCGTTCTACGTGATCCGCCTGGTCGGTGGTCTGCTCTACCTGAGCGGCATGGTGCTGATGCTCTGGAACGTGGTCATGACCGCGATGCAGGGCAAGGCCCACAACGCCCCTGTCATGGCCGTCAACCCCGCCCACGCCTGAGGAGAAGAACAACATGGCACACAATGAACCCGTGACTGGTCACGCAAGGATCGAGACCAGCAACTTCCTGATGATCGTCCTGATCACCCTCGTGGTGGCCGTGGGCGGTCTGGTGGAAATCGTTCCCCTGTTCTTCCAGAAGTCCACCACCCAGCCGGTGGAGGGTCTCAAACCCTATACCGCGCTGCAGTTGGCGGGGCGTGATGTATACGTGAGCGAAGGCTGCTACAACTGCCACTCGCAGATGATCCGGCCGTTCCAGGCCGAGACGCTGCGTTACGGCCCCTACTCGGTGGCCGGCGAGTTCGTGTACGACCGCCCCTTCCAATGGGGTTCCAAGCGCACCGGTCCGGACCTGCATCGAGTGGGCGGTCGATATTCGGATGAATGGCATCGCGCTCACCTGAACAACCCGCGCGATGTGGTCCCCGAGTCCAACATGCCTGCCTATCCGTTCCTGGCTGAAAAGACCGTCGATGCGGACGTGCTGCCCAAGAGAATGGAAGTGTTGCGCACGCTGGGTGCCCCGTACAGCGACGAAGAAATTGCCAAGTCCGTGGAAGAGGTCAAGGGCAAGACACAGATGGAGGCGGTCATCGCCTATCTGCAGGTGCTGGGCACGGCACGCAGCGCCGCCAAGCTCGCGCCCGCAGCCGCTGCTCCTGCAGAGGCTGCTCCCGCCGCCGCACCTGAAGCCGCAGCTCCCGCAGCAGAGGCACAGACGGCCGCGCCGGCTGCCGAGGCGAAGACCCAATAAAGGGGCGAGACCATGGACATCAACGATCTTCGCAGCATCGTCACGGCGATCAGCCTGCTGACCTTTGTCGGCATCCTGGTCTGGGCCTGGTCCAAACGCAATCAGCGCGATTTCGAAGAGGCGGCCCAGCTGCCTTTCCAGGACGACTGAGCGATTGCGGAACGAACACGAGAAAACATCATGAGCGACTTCATCAGCGACTTCTGGCACCTCTACGTGGCCGGCATCACGCTCGTCAGCATCATCGCCTGTGCGGTGCTGCTATACATCAGCGGCACGACCAAGGCCGCCACCCACGCCGACAACACCACGGGCCACGTATGGGACGGTGACCTGCGTGAGATGAACAACCCCCTTCCCAAGTGGTGGGTGTACCTGTTCATCATCACTGTGGTCTTTGCCCTCGTCTACGGCGCCCTTTACCCGATGTTTGGCAAGTTCCAGGGTGCCCTGGGCTGGTCGTCCCAGGGGCAGCACGCCGCAGAGGTGAAAAAGGTCGAGGACGCCATTGCCCCGATCTATGCGAAGTACAACGGCATGAAGCCGGAGGAGATCGCGGCCGACGCCCAGGCGATGGCCATCGGCGAGCGCCTGTTCATGAACTACTGCGCCCAGTGCCATGGTTCCGACGCCCGCGGCGCCAAGTCCTTCCCCAACCTTGCCGATGGCGACTGGCTGGGTGGTTCCGATCACGCCTACATCAAGACCACGATTGCACAGGGTCGTACCGGCGTCATGCCCCCGATGGCTGCGGCTGTGGGTGGTCCTGAAGACGTCAAGGACGTGGCCCACTACGTGCTCAGCCTCTCCGGCAGTCCGAGCGATTCGGTTCGTGCTTCGCAGGGCAAGGCCAAGTTCGCAGCTTGCGCGGCGTGCCACGGCCCCGAGGGCAAAGGCATGGCAGCGGTGGGTGCGCCCAACCTGACCGACGGCGTCTGGCTGCATGGCTGGGGCGAAGAGGCGATCATTCGTGCCGTCAACAATGGTTTCAACAACCACATGCCGCCGCAGGCCGCGCTGCTGAACGAAGCTCAGATCAACGTGCTGGCTTCCTATGTCTGGGGTTTGTCCAACAAGCCTGCCGCCAAGCAGTGATGGCCTGAAGCAAGTTACTTCTCTCCCGCCGGGTCATCCGTGAGTTCTCCAGCGCCAGACGCCACAAGTACCGTTAAGCCTCCCGTGATTCCCATCGTTCCCGAGACGCCGAAAGGTGTCCTGGAGGACGATGAGGTGATGGTTTCCCTCTACGCCTCGCGAAAGAAGATCCATCCCCGTTCGGTGTCAGGGTTGTTCTCAAAGTGGCGCTGGGCGCTGGTCTGGTTCACCCAGATCATCTTTTACGGATTGCCCTGGCTGGAGTGGAACGCCCGCCAAGCGGTGCTCTTCGATCTCGAAGCGCGCCGCTTCTATATTTTTGGTCTGGTCCTTTACCCGCAGGACTTCATCTACCTGACAGGACTGCTGGTCATCTCCGCGCTGGCGCTGTTCCTGTTCACTGCGGTCGCCGGTCGCCTCTGGTGCGGCTATGCCTGCCCCCAGACCGTCTACACCGAGATCTTTCTGTGGATCGAGAAGAAGGTGGAGGGGGACCGGTCGGCGCGGATCCGGCTGGACGAATCGAGCCTGGACGCCCGCAAGTTCGGCAAGCGTTCGCTCAAACACGCCCTGTGGGTCCTGTTCGCCCTCTGGACCGGCTTCACGTTCGTTGGCTACTTCACACCCATCCGGGAACTGGCGAGTCTGAGCCTGGCCGCTTCACTGGGGCCCTGGCAGACCTTCTGGATCTTCTTCTACGGCTTCGCGACCTACGGCAACGCGGGCTTCATGCGCGAGCAGGTCTGCAAGTACATGTGTCCCTACGCCCGCTTCCAGAGCGCCATGTTCGACAAGGACACGATGATCGTGACCTACGACAAGGCGCGTGGGGAGCCGCGCGGAGCACGTTCGAAGAAAGCCGACCCCAAGGCCCTGGGCCTTGGGGCTTGCGTCGACTGCACGCTTTGCGTGCAGGTCTGTCCAACGGGCATCGATATCCGCAATGGACTGCAGTACGAATGCATTGGCTGTGGTGCCTGCATTGATGTCTGTGATGAGGTGATGGACAAGGTGGGCTATCCGCGGGGACTGGTCAAGTACTCGACGCAGAACGGCATGGCCAAGGGCTGGACCCGTGAGCAGATGGTCCGTCACGCTTTCCGTCCCAGGGTGCTCGTCTACTCCAGCGTTCTGGCGGTCATCACCCTGGCTGTGTTTGTCAGCCTCTTCCTGCGCACGCCGCTGAAAGTTGATGTGATTCGCGACCGTGGCGCGCTGGCGCGCATGGTGGAGCAGGGGCGCATCGAAAACGTGTTCCGCCTGCAGATCATGAATGCGACCGAGTCGCCGCAGCGCTACCAGATCAGCGTCGACGGTCTTGAGGGCGTGATGATCGCGTCGGAAACCGAGGTGGAAGTGCTTTCCACGGAAGTGCGTTCCGCCGCCGTGCGGGTGCAGCTCCCGCCCAACGCCGCGCCCGCCGGGTCGCACCCGATACGGTTCACCGTCCGGTCCACCGCCGCTGATGCGTCCGAGGTGGTGGAGAAGGCGGTCTTCATCGTTCCGCGCTAAACTGAAATTACACGCCTTATGGAACAAGTCATGTCAGCAATACCTCGTCCAGTCGACCGCGCGCCAAGCACGCCCTGGTGGAAAGTCCCGCACATGTGGATGGTGGTGGGAGGTCCTTTGCTGGTGATCGTTGCCGGCTTGGTCACCGTGGTCATCGCGGTGAAGAATCCGGACCCTGTGCTCAACAAGTCCGACTACGAAAGGGATCTTGCGGCGGCTCAGCGGCTGGAAGGGCAGGCCAAGGTCGATGCGATGGCCAAGTTGCAGCCGGCCCATCAGGCCCGCAATCACGCCGCCTCTCCCGTCGTCCCGGCGGCACCCTCCAAGTAGGACGCCACACCGCCGGATGTGACAACACAGGAGTGAAGGAGACGCATCATGAATGCTCAGCGGTGGATGTGGATAGCCTGGCCTGCCTTTCTGGTGGCTGCTGTGCTTGAGATGGTTGTTTTCGCCATGGTCGACCCTGGTGATCTCCATTGGTTCGGCAGCCCCCTGGAGTTGTCTCGCCAAGCCATCTACACCCTGGCGTTCTTTGTGTTCTGGGGTGTCACCATGGCATCGAGCGCGCTGACCACCCTGCTGTCCATGTCTCCGTTCGAAGTCAACCGCTGCCCGGTTCCCGAAGCGGAGCGCCCCCGGGACTGCGCCCGCAACGGCGGGTGCGGCTGACCCTCGGCTTGCACACAAAGAGAAACCCCGCTCAGGCCTCAGACCCGAGCGGGGTTTCTTTCGTTCAAACGCCCAGACTCAGCGGCAGCTCTGAGGGTTCACGATCTGCTTGAGCGCATCGGTGTTCTTGATGTGCACGTACCGTTGTTTGACTTCGATGGTGCCTTCCTCAACGAACTTCGAGAAAGTCCGGCTCACGGTCTCGAGCTTCATGCCCAGGTAACTTCCAATTTCCTCCCGGGTCATCCGCAGGATGAGCTCTGACTGCGAGAAACCTCGTGCATGCAGACGCTGGACGAGATTGAGAAGGAACGCTGCGAGACGTTCCTCGGCACGCATGCTGCCCAGCAGCAGCATCACGCTGTGATCGCGGACGATTTCCCGGCTCATGATCTTGTGGACATGGTGTTGCAGCGTGGTGAATTCCCGCGAGAGTTCCTCGACCTGGTCAAACGGCATCACACAGACCTCGGCGTCCTCAAGCGCAATCGCGTCGCAGGAATGGCGGTCGCTGACGATGCCGTCCATGCCGATGATTTCTCCGGTCATCTGGAAGCCGGTGACCTGGTCTCGCCCATCGGCCGTGGTCACGCAGGTTTTGAAGAAGCCCGAGCGCACTGCGTAGAGCGAAGTGAACTTGTCGCCGGTGTTGAACAGCGCGGTTCCCCGCTTGATCCTCCTGCGCGTGGAGATCACGGTGTCCAGCTTGCCCATTTCCTCGGGATTGAGGCCCATTGGCAAACACAACTCCCGAAGGTTGCAGCTGGAACAGGCGACTTTGATGCTGTGAATGTCCATAAATCTTCCAGATTTCGCCCGAAGCTTAACGCATGGCCACAAGTGCCAGCAAGGCGGGCGCTCTCATCCTCGTTGCGAGCACGGGGGAAAACCCGGGGCTTGGATGGCCCTTGATCTTGATCAAGGGTGCGATTTCCGCCTTGGTGCACATTCGCGCTGAGAACTGGAGAATTGTTTGTGAGTCACGCCATTTCAGACGAATTGCTCAAGCGATTCGACATCCCGGGGCCCCGCTACACCTCGTACCCCACCGCGGACCGCTTTGTAGAAGCGTTCACGGAGAGCGACTACATCCAGGCGCTGGAACAGCGTCGGGCAGGCTCGCTCGCGTTGCCGCTGTCGTTGTACGTACATATTCCTTTCTGCGAGTCTGTCTGCTACTACTGCGCCTGCAACAAGGTCATCACCAAACACCACGAAAGGGCTGCGGAATACCTGCGGTATCTGTCGCGTGAGGTGGAGCTGCAGGTACAGCATTTCGGCAAAGGGCATGCCGTGTCCCAGCTGCATCTGGGAGGAGGGACGCCGACCTTCCTGTCCGACGCCGAGCTGGAAGATCTGCTGACGATGATCCGGCGCAACTTCACGCTCGTGCCCGGAGGCGAGTACTCCATTGAGGTCGACCCCCGCACCGTGACGGACCAGCGTTTGCAGACCCTGGCCAGGCTGGGGTTCAACCGCCTGAGTTTCGGTGTCCAGGATTTCGATCCCGCTGTTCAGAAAGCGGTGCACCGGGTGCAGCCGGCCGAACAGGTGTTCGCACTGGTCGAGACAGCCCGCAAGATCGGGTTTGAGTCGGTCAACGTGGACCTCATTTATGGGCTGCCGCTGCAGACCCCTGAGTCGTTTGCCCGTACGCTTGCCCAAGTCAACCAGTTGCGCCCCGACCGCATCGCGCTGTATGCCTACGCGCATCTTCCGGCGCGTTTCAAGCCGCAACGGCGAATCGTCGCTGCCGAACTGCCCAGCGCGGGAGACAAGCTGTCGATGCTGTCGGCTTCGCTGGATGCCATGAGTGATGCGGGGTATGTCTATGTCGGCATGGATCACTTTGCGCTGCCCACGGATGCGCTGGCGGTGGCCAAGCGTCAAGGGCGCCTGCACCGGAATTTCCAGGGCTACAGCACGCAGCCGGATTGCGACCTGATCGCTTTGGGTGTCTCGGCCATCGGCCGCATCGGCGCGACCTACAGCCAAAACGCCAAGACGATCGAGGAGTACTACGACGCGCTGGACCAGGGGCGGCTGCCGATCGTGCGTGGACTGGCACTGACCAGGGACGACCTGCTGCGCCGCTCCGTGATCATGTCGCTGATGTGTCAGGGGCAGCTTCAGTTCGAATCGATCAACCTGGGGCACCTGATCGACTGCAAGAGCTACTTTGCGCGCGAGTTGGAGGTACTGGCTGGCTATGCCGAGCACGGACTGGTTCGCATCGACGACTCAGGTGTGGAGGTGACGCCGTCGGGCTGGTATCTGGTTCGCGCCATTGCCATGGTTTTCGACAAGAACCTGCAGGTCGACCAGGACCGGGCGCGTTTCTCCAAGATCATCTGACTCGCGTGGTTTCGAACCGGCGCGAGGGCTGCGACTGCTAGAGTTCTGCCATGCAAACATCCATGGCACTCACCGCACTGTTCATGGGGATCGCTGGAGGTCCCCATTGTGTTGCCATGTGTGGTGCCGCGTGTGCAGGCATCAGCCGTGGCGGGACTGGGCGCCAGAGCACATCGGCTCTGCTGACCTTCCAGGCCGGACGACTTCTCGGTTATTCCCTCTTTGGTGCTGTTGCTGCAGGGTCGGTGCAGGGTTTGGCATGGCTCGGAACCAACACTTCGGTGATCCGGCCGGTCTGGACCATGTTTCACGTGGCGGCGATGCTGCTCGGGTTGGTGCTGATCTGGCAGGCTCGCCAGCCAGCCTGGCTCGACGGGTTGGCCCAAGGCGTCTGGCGCAGGACGCGTCCTGTGCTCGGGCGGCTGGGAGCCAAGGCTCCCGCGGTGCTCGGCGTCGCGTGGGCCCTGATGCCATGCGGGCTGCTGTATTCCGCGCTGATGGTGGCGTCTTTGTCGGCCAACGCGATGGAGGGCGCGATGATCATGGCGCTGTTCTCTACTGGGACGTCACTGTCATTGACCATCGGTCCCTGGCTTTTGCTGCGTTTGCGAGGCGACGGCTCGGGTGGCTGGGGCATCCGGCTGGCAGGTATTGCACTGGCCGCCACCTCCGGTTGGGCGCTCTGGATGGGAATCACCGATCCCACCGGTCTGTGGTGCGCGTGAGCCTCTCAGCTTGAACGTCCTGGCAGGGTTGCCAGAACCAGGCCCAGCAAGGCGATACCAAAAGCAAGCATCTGGACGGTGCTGAGGGTTTCACCCATGAACAGCACACCGATGGTGGCTGCGCTGATCGGGAGCATCACTGTGAACACCCCGGCGCGAGCGGCGGGAACGGACTTCAGGCCGGTCATCCAGAGCCAGACTGTCCAGACACTGGCGGCGAGTGCGTAAAAGACCAGCAGGCCCCACATGGGTGCTGTGATGGAGGCGAAGTCAAAGGCTCTGGCCGCCCACAGCCCAAAGGGCGTGACCAGCACAAAACCCCAGAGGTTGATGATGGCGGATATCCGCTTGGGCCCCAGGCCTTCCGTGAGCCGCTTGCCAATGACCACATAGGAGGCTTCGCAAAGCACCGCAGCGAAGACCAGCAAGTTGCCCCAGAACTGCTGACCGAGACCGAACCATCCGACAGCTTGTGCGTGCGCGGTCCCGCCGGCCTTCTGCATTGAAAAGAGCCCGATGCCGACCGCAGCACACGCAATGCCAAGAGCGGTGCGCTTGCCGATGCGCTCTTTGAGAAACACCCAGCTGAGGACGGCTACCACCGCGGGAATGGATGACATCACCACACCAGCGGACACCGCCGTGGTCATCGACACGCCAAACAGCATGCAGATTGAGAACAGGAAGTTACCCAGAAAGGACTCAAGAAACAGCAGCTTTCGTGTGCGAGCGGACAGCTGGGGCTCTTCGGCAGGCTTGCGCAGCCATCTCCACATGGCCGCACCCCCGAGACCGAAGCGGAGCCACGCAAGCAGGAAAACCGGAAAGGCTGTAACCAATGGTTTGGAGAGTGCGACATAGCTCCCCACCAGCGCCATGCTGGCCGCGAGGCAGACATACGCACCAAATTTTGCGGGTGTGGTTGGTAACTTTGGCTGTGATGACATAGGGCGAGCATCATGCCCCAGTCAACAGTGATCAGTGTCTTCCAGATGGAGTTGTGTTATTTCGCAATGAGAAAAATCTCCTGCTGCGCTGCAAAATAATTTCTCAATACAAGAGAAATGATTTTGTATGGCGGAATGTGTTTTGGAGATTATTGATTTTAAACGGTTTTATTTTTGTCTTATATAAGACATAAGAGCTTCCAAAAGTCTTCTATAAGACTTAAAGTTCTCCCATCGGCTCCGGTCTGCAGCAGCGACAAGCCGTCCCGTTCATCAACCTCATGGAGAGTCCAAAATGCCCCAGTCCCTCAAAGAACAACTGAGCCGCCAACAGCAGATCGAAGCCCTGGAAAAAGACTGGGCAACCAATCCCCGCTGGAAGCTGGTCAAGCGCGGTTACTCCGCCGCTGACGTGGTGCGTCTGCGCGGATCAATGCAGCCCGAGTACACGCTGGCCCAGCGTGGCGCCGAGAAGCTGTGGGAAAAGGTCAACGGTGGCGCCAAGAAGGGCTACGTCAACGCCTTCGGCGCCATCACCGCCGGCCAGGCCATGCAGCAGGCCAAGGCTGGTCTGGAAGCCGTGTACCTGTCGGGCTGGCAGGTTGCTGCCGACGGCAACACCAGTGAAACCATGTACCCCGACCAGTCGCTGTACGCCTACGACTCGGTGCCCACCATGGTCCGCCGCATCAACAACACCTTCAAGCGTGCGGACGAGATCCAGTGGAGCCGTGGCATCGAGCCGGGTTCGCCGGAGTTCATCGACTACTTCCTGCCCATCGTCGCTGATGCGGAAGCCGGTTTCGGTGGCGTGCTCAACGCCTTCGAACTGATGAAGAACATGATCGCCGCCGGTGCTGCTGGCGTTCACTTCGAGGACCAGCTGGCCGCCGTGAAGAAGTGCGGCCACATGGGTGGCAAGGTGCTGGTGCCGACGCAAGAAGCCATCGAAAAGCTGATCGCCGCCCGCTTTGCTGCCGACGTGATGGGCGTGCCCACCATCGTGCTGGCCCGCACTGATGCCGAAGCCGCCAACCTGATCACCAGCGACCACGACGCCAACGACAAGCCTTTCCTGACCGGTGAGCGCACTCAAGAGGGTTTCTACCGAGTCAAGAACGGTCTGGAGCAAGCCATCAGCCGTGGCGTGGCCTACGCACCCTACGCCGACTTGGTGTGGTGCGAAACTGGCGTGCCCGACATCGGCTTCGCCCGTGAGTTCGCCCAGGCCGTGCACGCTGCCTGCCCCGGCAAACTGCTTTCCTACAACTGCTCGCCCTCATTCAACTGGAAGAAGAACCTGGACGACAAGCAGATCGCCAAGTTCCAGGACGACCTGTCCGCTCTGGGCTACAAGTACCAGTTCATCACGCTGGCCGGCATCCACATCAACTGGTTCAATACCTTCCAGTTCGCCCACGCCTATGCCCGCGGCGAAGGCATGAAGCACTACACCGAGATGGTGCAGGAGCCGGAATTCAAGGCGCGCGAGAAGGGCTACACCTTCGTGTCGCACCAGCAGGAAGTCGGCGCCGGCTATTTCGACGACGTGACCACCGTGATCCAGGGTGGGTCCTCTTCCGTGAAGGCCCTGACCGGCTCGACTGAAGAAGAGCAGTTCCACTGATCGCTCTGACGACCAGTTCGCAAGTACGAGACGTCAACCCCGGCTCGCGGCACCGCGATCCCGGGGTTTTCTCTTATTTCCAGTACGTGGTCTGTCGTCAAATTCCTACATTGGTGTGTTGCTTGGGGATATTCCTCCCTACCCGTGGGAGAATTTGCCGGGTAAAGCAGGTCGCTCAGGCCACTACAAAACAGGAGAGTCCAAGTGTTGAGCAAATGGAAATGGGTGTCTGTTCTGGCAATGTCCTTGACTTTGGCAGGATGTGGTGGGGGCGGCGAAGCCACAGCACGTGGTGCGATTGCGGTGAACACCATCAACGGTGTTGGCACTATTGTGACCAACTATGCTTCTCAGCCTGAAGCCAACAGCGATGCGTTGGTTCAGTGCGCACGCCTGGTTGGAACCGGCATGGGATGCGAGGTCATTCTTGAGTTCTCCGGTAACGGTACCTGTGGATCAGCCGCGAGAGGCAACAACAACGTCTGGGGTGTTGCCAGTGGCTCATCCAAGGAGGTTGCCGACTCGCGGGCCATGTCGGATTGTGTTGCCAAGGGTGGGACGAGCTGTGTGATCCCTGGGTGGCTTGAGACGCAGTGCAACTGATCTGCCAGGAGTGCAGCGAAGAACTGTGTGAAAATTGAAGCTCGTTGTTCTCTAGACTTCGTACTGCTTGGTTATGACACCGCGAACTAAACCGGAGCTCTTTGCTCAGGCCAGTTGAGGCCAGCAGTTCGCGCCTGCAGTTTTTTGCAGTCTTCTCTTTTCAAGCGCGGCCAAGTCCGCGCTTTTTTTGTTTCTCTGATCACGCCATGCCCAACATCACACTTCCTGACGGTTCCTCGCGACAATTCCCTGGGCCAGTGACCGTGGCCGAGGTGGCCGCCTCCATCGGCGCCGGTCTGGCCAAGGCGGCGCTGGGTGGCAAGGTCAACGGCAGGTTGGTGGACACCAGTTTCCTGATCGCAGAAGACGCTTCGCTGGCCATTGTGACTGCCAAGGACGCCGATGGCCTGGAGATGATCCGACACTCCACCGCCCATCTGCTGGCCTACGCTGTCAAGGAACTGTTTCCCGACGCACAGGTCACCATCGGTCCCGTGATCGAGCACGGTTTCTACTACGACTTTTCCTACAAGAGGCCCTTCACGCCCGAAGACCTTGCGGCCATCGAAAAGAAGATGATCGAACTGGCCAACAAGGACGAAACAGTGGTGCGCCGTGTGCTCCCGCGCGACGAGGCGGTGGCGTATTTCAAGGGATTGGGTGAGCACTACAAGGCCGAGATCATCGCCAGCATTCCGAGCAGCGAGGATGTGTCGCTGTACCGCGAGGGCGCCTTCGAAGACCTCTGCCGTGGCCCGCATGTGCCCAGCACCGGCAAGCTCAAGCACTTCAAGCTCATGAAAGTCGCTGGGGCGTATTGGCGAGGTGACCATCGCAACGAAATGCTGCAGCGCATCTATGGCACTGCCTGGGCCTCGAAGGATGAGCTTCAGCAGTACTTGATCATGTTGGAAGAGGCTGAGAAGCGGGATCATCGCAAGCTCGGTCGCGAGCTGGATCTGTTCCACCTGGACGAGCACTCGCCTGGCACCGTGTTCTGGCATCCCAAAGGATGGACCGTTTGGCAGGCCGTGGAGCAGTACATGCGGGCCGTCTACCGCGACAACGGCTACCAGGAGGTTAAGGGGCCTCAGATCCTGGACAAGGCGCTTTGGGAGAAGACCGGGCACTGGGACAAGTACCGAGAGAACATGTTCGTGACCGAGTCGGAAAAGCGCGACTACGCGCTCAAGCCGATGAACTGCCCGGGCCACATCATCATCTTCAAGCAGGGAATCAAAAGCTACCGGGACCTGCCACTGCGCTACGGCGAATTTGGCCAGTGTCACCGCAACGAGCCCTCGGGAGGGCTGCACGGCATCATGCGTGTGCGTGCATTCACGCAGGATGACGGCCATATTTTTTGTACCGAGGACCAGATCCAGTCCGAAGTCAAGGCGTTCACCACTTTGCTGCAGCAGGTCTACAAGGACTTCGGCTTCACCAACATCCTCTACAAGCTTTCGACTCGTCCCGAAAAGCGCATCGGCACCGAAGAGAGCTGGGACAAGGCGGAGGCGGCGTTGGCCGAAGGGCTGAGAGCTTCGGGGTGTGCGTTCGAGTACCTGCCGGGTGAAGGGGCGTTCTACGGGCCCAAGATCGAATACACGCTCAAGGATGCTTTGGGCCGCGAATGGCAGTGCGGCACCATCCAGGTCGACCCCAATCTTCCCGAACGACTTGGCGCAGAGTTCGTTGGGGAAGATGGCTCGCGCCATCGTCCCATCATGCTGCATCGCGCCATCGTGGGCAGTCTCGAACGCTTCATCGGAATCTTGATCGAGCAGCATGCAGGTGCGCTCCCTGTTTGGCTGGCGCCGGTGCAGGTGGCTGTTCTCAACATCACCGATGCGCAGGCGGATTACGCTCAGGAAGTGGCGAAATCGCTGCAAAAACAAGGGCTTAGGGTTGAAACAGACCTGCGCAACGAGAAAATTACGTATAAAATACGCGAACATGCGTTGCAAAAGCTGCCTTACATCCTCGTCGTGGGCGACAAGGAAAAAGGCGCTGGCGCTGTGGCTGTGCGGGCACGAGGCAACAAAGACCTCGGTGTCATGTCGCTGGAGAGTTTCTCCCAATTAGTGGCGACAGACGTTTCCTCCAAGGTGTGATTTCATCCGCTCCGGAAGGCCCCTCGGCTGCTGTGCACTGCGCGTGGCCCCGAGGGGTTTGTTTTTTTCTGACCAACTGCCCACGACAAGGAACTAGCCATAGCTACCAACTTTCGCGACCGCCGCCAGCGTGAAGAGCGTGCACACCGCCTGAACCGGGAAATCATGGCCCCCGAGGTCCGCCTCAACGGGCCAGACAACGAGCCTTTGGGCATTGTCAGCCTCCAGGAAGCGTTGCGCATGGCCGGTGAGCTGGACGTAGATCTGGTCGAGATCGCGGCGACAGCGAACCCGCCGGTGTGCCGGCTGATGGACTATGGCAAGTTCAAATACCAGGAGCAGAAAAAAGCTGCTGAGGCAAAGGCCAAGCAGACTGTCATCGAGATTAAGGAAGTGAAGTTCCGTCCCGGGACCGACGACGGCGACTACAACATCAAGATGCGCAACATTCGCCGTTTTCTGGACGACGGAGACAAGTGCAAGATCACGCTGCGGTTCCGGGGTCGTGAGATCACCCACCAGGAGTTGGGTCTCGCTCTGCTGAATCGCATCAGGGATGAACTGGGCGATGCGATCGTGGTTGAGCAGTTCCCGAAGCTCGAAGGGCGCCAGATGATCATGATGATTGCGCCCGGGAAAAAGAAAGCAGGCGGTGGGGCACCCAAGGCGGAGGCTGTTGTCCAGCCAGCCGCCTGACAATCAGTGGCAAGTCTTTGCCGTCAGGATTGAAAAGGCCGGTCTAGTCTGTCGGTCCTTTCGAGGTGAGTGGTGAAAGCCTCTCTCCGAACTGGACGACCCAAATGGGTGGTCCATCAAAAGTGGCTCGGGGCCAGCAAGTCCGCGGAAGGTTCGCGGCGCCTCACGAGCACAAATGAAAAGGAGCATTCACATGCCCAAAATGAAGACCAAGAGCAGCGCGAAGAAGCGTTTTCGCGTTCGTCCCGGTGGCACCGTCAAGCGCGGTCAAGCCTTCAAACGTCACATCCTGACCAAGAAGACCACCAAGAACAAGCGCCATCTGCGTGGTGCGGTGACTGTTCATGAGACCAATATGGGTCACATGGCACAGATGCTGCCCGGCATGGGCATTTGATCAACGACGAACAAGGAGCAACACATGCCTCGCGTCAAACGTGGTGTAACGGCACGCGCCCGTCACAAAAAAGTTCTCGCCCTTGCCAAGGGTTTCCGCGGTCGCCGCGGTAACGTTTTCCGCATCGCCAAACAGGCGGTGATGAAGGCCGGTCAATACGCCTACCGTGACCGCCGTACAAAGAAGCGCGTCTTCCGTCAGCTGTGGATCGCGCGTATCAACGCCGGTGCACGCGCTTGCGGCCTGACGTACAGCCAGTTCGCCAATGGCCTGAAGAAGGCACAGATCGAGATCGACCGCAAGGTTCTGGCCGATCTGGCCGTCAACGACGTTGCTGCTTTCAACAGCATCGTGGAGCAAGTCAAAGCCAAGCTGGCCGCTTGATTCACGACTGTCCCCGCCTGCTCCGGCCGGTGGTGACGATGTCGCTCAAAGGGGTTGAGGCTTGAGGGATTCCCTCGCTGCTCTCAACCCCTTTTTTGTTTTCCCGGACGAGATACACATGAACGAGTTGGACGCACTGGTTGACAGCGCACGCGCCGCGTTCGCGCAGGCAGCCACCCCCGCCGATCTGGAAAATGCCAAGGCGCAGTACCTGGGCAAGTCGGGCCGCATCACCGAGCTGATGAAGGGCATGGCTTCCCTGCCGGTCGAGGAAAAGAAGACCCGTGGTGCGGCCATCAACGTGGCCAAGCAGTCGATCGAAGCCGCGCTGACCGAACGCCGCCAGGCGCTGGCCGATGCCGAGTTGCAGGCGCAGCTCAAGGCCGAGGCGCTGGACGTGACGCTGCCCGGTCGGCAGCGTGGCCAGGGTGGCCTGCATCCGGTGAGCCTGACGCTGGAGCGCATCGAAGCCATTTTCGGTTCGCAGGGCTTCGAGGTGGCCGAGGGCCCCGAGATCGAGTCCGACTGGTTCAACTTCACCGCGCTGAACACGCCCGAGGACCATCCGGCGCGTTCCATGCATGACACCTTCTATGTGGAAGGTGGCAGTGCCAAGGCGCCCAACCTCCTGCGGACCCACACCAGCCCGATGCAGATCCGCCATGCGGTGCAGCACGTCAAGCGCCACCGTGGCGCGCTGGATGCGGGCCAGCCGATGCCCGAAATACGCGTGATCGCGCCGGGACGCACTTACCGCGTGGACAGCGACGCCACCCACTCGCCCATGTTCCACCAGTGCGAAGGTTTGTGGATCGGCGAGAACGTGAGCTTCAAGGACCTCAAGGTCGTCTTCACAGATTTCTGCCGCGCCTTTTTCGAGAGCGACGATCTGGTGTTGCGGTTCCGTCCCAGCTTCTTCCCGTTCACCGAGCCCAGCGCCGAGATCGACATCCAGTTCCAGAGCGGCCCGTTGGCCGGGCGCTGGCTGGAGGTGGCCGGATCTGGTCAGGTGCATCCGAACGTGGTGCGCAACATGGGGCTGGACCCTGAGCGCTACATCGGTTTTGCCTTCGGCATGGGGCCGGACCGCCTGACCATGCTGCGGTATGGCGTGAACGACCTGCGCCTGTTCTTCGACGGCGACATTCGCTTCCTGTCGCAGTTCCGTTGAAGTCTTGTTGAGCTGAAGAAATCATGCAATTCCCCGAATCCTGGCTGCGTGCCTTCTGCAACCCGCCCCTGACCAGTCAGCAACTGGCCGACACCCTTACCATGGCTGGTTTGGAGGTTGAGGAGCTGCGCCCGTTTGCGCCCGCCTTCACCGGTGTGGTGGTTGGACAGATCCTGAGCGCCGAGCAACACCCCAACGCCGACCGCCTGCGCGTTTGCCAGGTGGACGTGGGGCAGGGCGCTCCGTTGAACATCGTTTGTGGCGCTCCCAACGCGCGTGCCGGCATCAAGGTCCCGTGCGCCACCGTTGGCGCGTTGCTGCCGCCAGGCGAAGACGGCAAACCCTTCGCCATCAAGCTGGGCAAACTGCGCGGCGTCGAGAGCCAGGGCATGCTGTGCTCGGCCAAGGAATTGCAGATTTCTGAGGAGAGCAACGGCCTGCTGGAACTGGCTGACGACGCTGTGGCTGGCCGCAACATCCGCGAGCAGTTGGGACTGGACGACATGTTGTTCACGCTCAAGCTCACGCCCAACCTGGCGCACTGTCTGAGCGTGTATGGCATTGCACGCGAGGTCTCGGCCCTGACCGGTACACCGCTTGTACAGCCCGAGTTTCCGAAAGCCGCCGTGCAGGTGCAAGACCGCCTGCCGGTGAGTGTGCAGGCGCCTGATCTCTGCGGCCGTTTCAGCGGCCGCGTGGTGCGTGGCGTCAACACCCAGGCGCAGACGCCGGCCTGGATGGTCGAGCGCCTGGCGCGTTGCGGCCAGCGCAGCGTTTCGCCACTGGTGGATATTTCCAACTACGTGATGTTCGAGTTGGGCCGTCCCTCGCACATCTTCGACCTCGACAAGATCCATGGCGGATTGCAGGTGCGCTGGGGCCGCGAGGGCGAACAGCTCAAGCTGCTCAACGGCAATACCGTCACGCTCGACAGCAGCGTGGGTGTGATCGCCGACGATCTGCAGGTCGAGTCGCTGGCGGGCATCATGGGTGGCGACGCGACCGCTGTGTCGGACGACACGAAGAGCATCTTCATCGAAGCCGCGTTCTGGTGGCCCAAGGCGATCGCCGGCCGTTCGCGCCGCTACAACTTCAGCACCGATGCGGGCCACCGCTTTGAGCGTGGCGTCGACCCGTCGACCACGGTCGAACACGTCGAGCGCATCACGCAGCTGGTGCTGGAGATCTGTGGAGGTCAGGCAGGCCCGCTGGACGATCAGGTGCTTGCGTTGCCGGAAGGCAGGCCGGTCACGCTGCGCGTGGCTCGCACGGCAAAGGTTATCGGCATGCCGGTGACTCAGGAGCAGTGCGTTGGCGCGCTGCGCCGCCTTGGCTTGGCTGTGACCGAAGGCGAGGGCACGGTCACCGTTGCACCACCGGCCTTTCGTTTTGACCTGCAGATCGAAGAAGACCTGATCGAAGAGGTCGCGCGTGTGATCGGCTACGAACAACTGCCGACGAATCCGCCGCTGGCGCCCATCACCGCCAAGCTGCGGGTCGAGAGCCGGCGCGGCCCATTTGCTGTGCGCCGTCAACTGGCGCAACTGGGCTATCAGGAAACCATCAATTTCAGCTTTGTCGAAGAGCGGTGGGAGCACGAACTGGCTGGCAATGCCGATCCGATCAAACTGCTGAATCCGATCGCCAGCCAGATGAACGTGATGCGCTCGTCGCTGCTGGGCAGCCTGATCGCGGTGCTCAAGTTCAACTTGGACCGCAAGGCACAGCGTGTGCGCCTGTTTGAACTGGGGCGCGTGTTCCGCAAGGACCCGTCGGTTCAGGACAGCGACACCTCCGTCGCCGGGTTCGACCAACCTATGCGGGTGGCAGGTCTGGCGTATGGCGGGGTCGACAGCCTGCAATGGGGTTGCGCCGAGCGCAACGTCGATTTCTTCGACATCAAGGGGGATGTGCAGGCGCTGCTGGCGCCATTGCAAGCTTCCTTCAAGCCAGCCGAGCACTCCGCGATGCACCCGGGTCGCTGCGCCAGCGTCTGGCTGGGTGAGCGCTGCATCGGTCACGTGGGCGAACTGCATCCGAAGTGGCGCCAGGGCTACGACCTGACGCAGGCGCCGGTGATGTTTGAACTCGCACTGGATGCGGTGCTGCAGCGCGAGGTTCCGGTGTTCCAGAGCGTGAGCCGCCACCAGCCGGTCGAGCGCGATATCGCCATCGTGGTCAAGGAGGCGGTGACGCACGCCGCGGTAATGGACGCCATTCGTGACGCAGGAGGTGAGCTTCTTCGCGACGCCGTGTTGTTCGATGTGTACCGGCCCAAGAAGATGTCCGAAGGGCAGGGCGGCGGCCTGGCGTCGGACGAGAAGAGCTTGGCAGTGCGCCTGACGCTCAGTCGGGAGGACGCTACACTGACCGAGCAGGAGATTGAGGCGGCGGTCAAGGGCGCGCTGGTTTCGCTGGAACAGCGCGTGGGTGCGCGCCTGCGTTGAGCGCCTTGCGTATGGACAAGAACCTGGAGCACACCCCAATGGAACTGGCAGTCGAGAGCCTGGAGACTCCTGCACTCACAAAGGCGCAGCTTGCTGAGCTGTTGTTTGATCAGATCGGTCTGAACAAGCGCGAGTCCAAGGACATGATTGATGCGTTTTTTGACCTGATCACAGACTGTCTGGTCGAGGGCACCGACGTCAAGATCTCCGGCTTCGGCAACTTTCAGATCCGAACCAAGGCCCCGCGACCGGGTCGCAACCCCAGAACAGGAGAACCCGTGGCCATCGAGGCTCGTCGGGTGGTCACGTTCCATGCGAGCCCCAAACTCAAGGAGCAGGTGCAGGCGGCCGTTGTCACCGGCTGAGCATTTCGCACAGCCTTGCATTGCAGGCAATCAATGAAGCCCGGGACCTGTGGTCGCCGGGTTTTTTATCTTCCGCTGCCACTAAAAAGTGCTGAGGAGATGGATTTGCAACAGTTTGTACGGTTTTTTCCGATGCGCAGCGCGCGGCACCAGCGCTTAGAGTAAATTTCAAGGTTCGGTTTATACCGCATTGATTTTGATGGAAAAATCGCTTCCCCCTATCCCCGCAAAACGCTACTTCACCATTGGGGAAGTGGGCGAGTTGTGTGGTGTCAAGCCGCACGTGCTGCGCTACTGGGAGCAGGAGTTCACCCAGTTGCGCCCGATGAAGCGGCGTGGCAACCGACGGTACTACCAGCACCACGAAGTGCTCATGATTCGGCGGATCCGGGAGTTGCTGTACGACCAAGGCTTCACCATCAGCGGCGCCCGCAACAAGCTTCAGGAGCTGGTGCAGGCCGAGCGGGACAGGCGCCGCGCGCAGGATGACGATTTCGCTGATTCTGTCGGATACGACGTCCTGGGGGACGCAGAAGAAGATCTGGTGGCAGAGGCCATCCCCGCGGTTTCTGAGCAACCATCAGCTGCGTTGCTGGGTGTCCGACGGGAGTTGCTTGAAATTCGCGAGCTTCTTACTGCTCCCGTGTGAATCGCTCTATTTGCACGCTATAATGCAAGGCTTGTCGGCGTGTAGCGCAGCCTGGTAGCGCACTTGCATGGGGTGCAAGGGGTCGCGAGTTCGAATCCCGCCACGCCGACCATTTATTGAAAAGCCCGCAATCGTTCGATTGCGGGCTTTTTCGTTTCTGTCGGTCAGGCAATGTCGATGGTGTGAAAACCGAAGTGCCCTTTTCGGCGGTCGGCGAAGTAGAACTCCAGGGTTTCACGGACGGTGCGGAAGGCGATCTCGTCCCAGGGGATCTGCTCTTCCGTGAACAGACGGGCCTCGATGGTTTCAACGCCTGGGTCGAAGCGATCATTCAGCAGCCGTGCACGGTAGTACATGTGGACCTGACCCACGCGCGCGACGTTCATCAGAGTGAACAGCGGCCCGAGCTCGATGCTGGCGCCGGCTTCCTCGATGGTTTCGCGCTGTGCACCTTCGGCGGTGGTTTCCCCCAGTTCCATGAAGCCGGCCGGCAACGTCCACTTGCCTCGCCGCGGTTCGATGTTGCGCAGGCACAGCAGCACCTGGGCCCCGTCCTCGCCCCAGACCGGCACGGTGCCGACCACGTTGAGCGGGTTTTCGTAGTGCACGGTGGCACACGCGGTGCAGACTGCGCGAGGCTTGGTGTCCCCGTCGTCGGGCAGGCGGTAGACCACGGGTGCGCCGCATTGGCGGCAGTGCTGGATCGGGCTGCGAAACATGGCGTTGAGTGTAGGGGCTGAACAAAAAGCAAAAAGGGCTCCCTTGGGAGCCCTTGTGAAGCCGACGGCTGTCAGGCCTTCTTCGTGGTGGCCTTACCGTGCTTCTCGATCAGCGCCTTGGCGGTGTCCAGCAGTTGCTTGCCGTTGAAACCGCGCTTGTCCATGTCCTGCATCCACTCGACCTCGACCAGTCGCGCCTTGCGCTTGAACTCCTGTGCCTCGGCCGCAGGGATGGTGTGGATGGTGTTGCCCTGCTTGACCGCCGCCTCGCGACCGGGAACGTCGCCGCCTTGCTGGACCTTGCCCAGCCAGCCCGAGGTTTCGATGCCCGAGTTCTTGTCGATGATGGCCTTGAGGTCGGGCGGCAGCGAGGCGTACTTGGCCTTGTTCATCGCCATGATGAAGGTGGTGGTGTACAACGCGCCGCCAGCAGGGTCAAATTCGCTGTGGAACTTGGTGAGCTCGTGCACCTTGACCGAGGGAACCACTTCCCAGGGAATCACGCAGCCGTTGATCACGCCCTTGGACAGTGCGTCAGGGATCTGCGGCAGCGGCATGCCGACCGGCGTGGCGCCCAGGTAGCCCAGCATCTTGGTGATCTGCCGGGTGGGGCCGCGCACCTTGGAGCCTTGCAGGTCGGCCGCGGTCTTCACCAGTTTGTCGCGCATGTGGAACATGCCGGGGCCGTGCACCTGCAGCGCGATCGGGTGAACTTCCTTGAACTCGTCCGTGGCCGCGGTCTGCACGTATTCCCAGTAGGCGCGAGAGGTCGCTTCGGCGTTGTTCATCATGAACGGCAGTTCGAACACCTCGATGCGTGGGAAACGGCCCGGGGTGTTGCCCGGCAGGGTCCACACGATGTCGACCACACCGTCCTTGGCCTGGTCGTACAGCTGCACGGGCGAGCCGCCCAATTGCATGGCGGGATAGGCCTCGAACTTGATGCGACCTTCGGAGTCCTTGGTGACTTTGTCCATCCAGGCCTTGTGCATGTTCAGCCACACGTTGGATTGCGGCGCCATGAAAGTGTGGAACTTGAGGGTCACGCTTTGCTGGGCAAGGCCGACGAGGGCGGGGGCACCGAAGGCAACGGCGGCACCGGACTGGAGCAGGGTTCTGCGCTGGATCATGTGATGGCTCCTGTAGTTAGGGGAACAGCGGATCAGAGGCGTTCCATTCTAGGGAGCGGCCTCTGGGGGTTTACCCTTGCCGGGTCACCCCACGTGCACAGCAATGCTGGTGAGTCCGTCGACACCACCGCTCATGGTGTCGCCGCTGACCACCGCAGCCACACCTTCGGGTGTGCCGGTGTAGATGAGGTCGCCGGGTTGCAGTTCCCAGGCCGCCGACAGGTGCTCGATGGTTTCGGCGATGTTCCAGATGAGCTTCGAGACATTGCTGCGCTGACGGTCGGTGCCGTTCACCTGGACCCAGATCGCGGCGTTGGCGATGTCGCCGGCTTCAGCGGCGGGTGTGATGGGGCCGATGGGCGCCGACTGGTCGAAGGCCTTGCCGATGCACCAGGGGCGGCCCTGTTTTTTCATGTCGTTTTGAAGATCTCTGCGGGTCATGTCCAGCCCCACGGCGTAGCCGTAGATGTGGCTGGCGGCATCGGCTGCCTTGATGTTCCGTCCACCCCGGCCGATGGCGACGACCAGCTCGATCTCGTGGTGCAGGTTGCCGGTGAGCGACGGGTAGGGGATGGTGGCGGTCTGTCCGGCCTCGGCCACCACGATGGCGTCGGCAGGTTTGAGGAAGAAGAAAGGCGGCTCGCGGCCGGTGAAGCCCATTTCCTTGGCGTGTTCTTCGTAGTTGCGGCCCACGCAGTAGATGCGGTGGACGGGAAAGCGTTCGGCGCGCCCCACTACGGGCACGGAGACGACGGCGGGCGGGGCGAATGTGTAGCTCATCGGTGACCTTTCAGGACTCGGGGAGGTGGGTCAGTGTTGCGAGGCGGGCAGGCGGACCACCAGCCCATCGAGCTCGGGTGTCAGCCGAACCTGGCAGCTCAGCCGGCTGCCGGCCTCGACCGGACTGGCCGCGAAATCGAGCATGTCGGTTTCGTCGGCCACCGGCTTGGGCAGCTTCTCGGCCCAGGGGCTGTCGATCATGACGTGGCAGGTGGCGCAGGTGAGAACGCCGCCGCAATCGGCCTCGATGCCATGGATATCAGCGTCGACAGCGGCCTTCATCAGGCTCTGGCCGGTGGCGGCGGTGATGGTTTCTTCGGTCTGGTCGGCGTGGACGAAACGGATGTGGATGGTGCTCATGTGAAAGAAGTGAATCAGTAGCGGCTGAAGTATTCGCGCCGTTCAAAGTCTGCCTTGTCCTGGGCGTCGGCGTGGCGGTTGATTTCAGACTGCTTGATGCGGCAAAAGTGTTCGACCACCGAAGCGCCCAGTCCGTTCACCAGTGCCTCGTCGCCCCGCAGGGCGGCCAGGGCATCGCCCAGGTTGTCCGGCAGGCGAGCGTGGCCGGTGGCATAGGGATTGTCGGTGGCGGGCGGAGGTTCCAGGCCGCGCAGCAGGCCGTCCAGCCCGGCATGGATTTGGGACGCCATGTAGAGGTAGGGGTTGGCCGCGGGCTCGCCGATGCGGTTTTCAATCCGGGTGGCGGGGTCGCCCGCGGCGCCCACCACGCGCAACATCGCGCCCCGGTTGTCCTGGCCCCAGAGGATGTGCTGCGGCGCCAGGGCGTTGGGCCGGAAGCGGCCGAAGCCGTTGATGGTGGGGGTACACAGCGCGGTCATGCCCGGCGCATGCGCCAGCAGGCCGGCCAGCCAGTGGGCACCGGCGTCCGAGAGGGTGTGGCGGGCGTCGCGCACCGTGCTGTCCTCGGCGGGAGCGGCGCGCGCACAGCCGTTGCGGCCGCCATCGCGTTCAACCAGTGACTGGTGCAGGTGCCAGCCGCTGGACATGATGTTGGGGAAGGGCGGGCGGCACATGAAGGTGGCCAGGTAGCCGGCGCGGCGCAGCGCCTGCCGCACGCCGTTGCGGAACAGCACCATCTGGTCGGCGGCGGTCAGCGCATCGGTGGCGTCGAACACCGCCTCCACCTGGCTCGGGCCCAGCTCAATCTCCAGCGACTGCAGTGGCAGGCCCAGCGCCTGGGCGGTCTGCATCACGATGCTCAGCGGCTCGTCTGCCATGTCCATCATGGCCTCGGCCTGCAGGTTGTAGCCGGGATGGATCATCTGCACCGCTGGCGGCAATCCCGGCCAGCCTGCGAGTTCGGGGTTGAGCTGAGGTGCTTCGTCGGTGATGCGGTAGATGTGAAATTCGACCTCCAGGCCGGTCTTGAAGCCGAAGCCCGCCATCGCGAGCCTGGACAGCGCCTGCTCCAGCACGTGCCGGCTGTCCAGCGCCACCGGCGTTCCGTTGCTGTGCCAGGGCTGGCAGCGCAACCAGCCCGTGCCCGCGCTCCAGGGCAGCAGGGTGAAGCTCTCGGGGTCGGGCAGCAGCATCAGGTTGGAGGCGCCGGCGAACCCGGTCAGGCCTTCGGTGCCCCCGGCCTCGAACACCTTCCAGGCGGTGTGGTCCGAGGTGTCCTTGAGCATCATGGTGCCGACCATGCCGACGCCGTCGCGCAAGGCCTTGACCGCGGCGTGTGCCATCAGGGTCTTGCCGCGCAACTGTCCGTGCACATCGCACCAGCCCATGCGCACGCGCTGGACGCCGCTGGACTCGATCAGCTCGGCGGCGCGCAGGCAGGCCGCCTCCCGGTGGGTGTCGTGCAGGCCGCAGCGTTCGGCGAACGACGTCATTTGGCAGCCGCCAGCAGCGTCTGTGCCGGTTCGGTGGCGCTTGACCACGGCGCACCCTCGCGCTTGTCGCGCACCGCGCGTTGCCACCAGTCCTGCCAGCCCTGGGCCGGTGCGATGCCGTCGACCGTGTCGGGTCCGGTGATGCCAGCAGCCTGTGCCGCATCGCCGATGCCTGGCGCCGTACCGCCCTGCGCCACGGTGTCCATGGCCTGCAGCAGCAGGCGGCGGTGGGCCATGATGACCTTGTCGGTGGTGCCCAGGTGTTCGCGCGTGCGGTCCTGGATCGGGCCCATGCTCTCGCAGGCCCACTGGTCATGCACGTTGATGTCGTCCTCGCCCATGCCCAGGAAAGTGCGGGTCATCTGCTCCTCGGGGTTGAAGCCCCATTGGTTCCAGCGCCCGGCCTTGGGGATGTAGTCGGGCAGCGTCACGGCTTTCAGCCGCTGCTGGCGCATGGTGGCCTTGTCGACCGGCGCTTCGAAGCTGGTGAAGAAGGCGTACCAGTAGTTGCGGGTGTCGTCCACCGGCACATGCATCTGCGTGATCGTCATGGTCTCCGACAGCGGAATCACGAAGGTCTGCGGGAACACGTCGTTGGTCACTCGCACATGGGTCAGCGCCTCGTTCAACGGGCGCAGTGCGGTCAGCTGCAGCCCCCAGGGCTGCTGGGTGAAGGAAATCTCGGGCTGGTCGAACTCGCGCATCACGCGCGTCATCGGCCAGCGCTCGCCACCGATGTCGCCGGCGCTGGCACCGCGGAACTGCTTGCCGTAGCTGCCTTCCAGCGGGGCATCGTTGAAGAAGCGGTGCAGGTAGGAGGCGTGGGCCGGGTCGATGCCGACCTCGAACGCCTGCAACCAGTTGCAGTGCCACAGGCCCTTGAATACGAAGCTGTGCGAAGCAGGGGCGACGAAGCAGTCCAGCGCAGGGAAGGGTGGTGGCGTCTGACCCTCCGGGCCGAGCCATGCAAACAATGCGCCTGCCTTTTCGACCAGCGGGTAGCTGCGCTGGCGGATGCGCTGGCAGAGTGTGCTGCCCGCAGGTTCCGCCGGGGTTTCGGTGCACTGGCCGCTCACGTCGAACTTCCAGCCATGGAAGGGGCAGCGCAGGCCATCGCCCTCGTTGCGGCCATAGGCCAGGTCGGCACCGCGGTGCGGGCAGTCGCGGTCCAGCATGCCGAAACGCCCCTGGGCGTCTTTGAACAGCACGAAGTCCTGACCCAGCAGCCGCACCGCCTTGACCGGGCGGATGGCCATGGATGGATCCAGCGCCGGATCGAACTCGTCCAGCATGGCCACGGGTTGCCAGTAGCGACGCAACAACTCGCCACCGGGGGTGCCGGGGCCGACCTGGGTCAGGCGCTGGTTCTGTTCTGCTTTCATGGGCGTGTCTCCTGCATGGGGTGGCAAAACATTAACCGATTTCTGTTGCCTAGAAGCGGCCCGGGGCGGTGTATCGTGGAGCCATGGAGACACCAGAGACAACCACTCCCGGCGCAGGCGCCGGGCTGACCCTGCGCCGCGTGGCGATCGACACCTGGCGCGAAAACGTGGCCTATCTGCACCGGGACTGCGCGGTGGTGCGGGCCGAGGGCTTCCAGGCCTTGTCCAAGGTCGAGGTGCGCGCCAACGGGCGCAGCATCCTGGCCACGCTCAACGTGGTCGATGACCCGGCGCTGGTGGGCTGCCAGCAGATCGGCGTGTCCGAGGACGCATTTGCGCAGCTGGAGGTGCCCGAGGGCCATCCGGCGTCGGTGACGCAGGCGGAGCCGCCGGCCTCGATTCCGGCGCTGTTCCGCAAGATCAATGGCGAGCGGCTCAGCCGCGACGACTTCCACGCCATCGTCGGCGACATCGCCCGCCACCGCTATTCCAAGATCGAGCTGACGGCCTTCGTCGTGGCCTGCAACCGCAGCGAACTCGACCGCGAGGAAGTCTCGTTCCTGACCGAGGCGATGGTGGCCAGCGGACGGCGGCTGGACTGGCGCGAACCGCTGGTGGTGGACAAGCACTGCATCGGCGGCATCCCGGGCAACCGCACCTCGATGCTGGTGGTGCCGATCGTGGCCGCCTATGGCCTGGTGTTTCCCAAGACCTCCTCGCGCGCCATCACCTCGCCGGCCGGTACGGCCGACACCATGGAGGTGCTGGCCAATGTGGAGCTGCCGTTCGACCGGCTGACCGACATCGTGCGCGACCACCGGGGCTGTCTGGCTTGGGGCGGCACGGCCGACCTGTCGCCCGCCGACGATGTGCTGATCTCGGTCGAGCGGCCGCTGGCGCTCGATTCGCCCGGGCAGATGGTGGCCTCCATCCTGTCCAAGAAGATGGCGGCGGGTGCGACGCACCTGGTGCTGGACATTCCCATCGGCCCCACCGCCAAGGTGCGCTCCATGCCCGAGGCGCAGAAGCTGCGCCGCCTGTTCGAGTACGTGGCGCAGCGCCTGCACCTGTCGCTGGATGTGGTCATCACCGATGGCCGCCAGCCGGTGGGCCGCGGCATCGGGCCGGCGCTGGAGGCGCGCGACGTGATGCGCGTGCTCGAAAACGACCCCGAGGCGCCCGACGACCTGCGGCAGAAGTCGCTGCGGCTGGCGGGTCGCCTCATCGAATGCAGCCCCGACGTGCGCGGCGGCCAGGGCTACGCGATTGCGCGCGACATTCTGGAGTCGGGCCGGGCGCTCAGCCGCATGCAGGCCATCATCGCGGCGCAGGGCTCGCATGGTTTTGACCACCACCACCCGGCGCTCGGGGCGCTGACCCTGGAGGTGCCCGCGGCCACCGACGGCGTGGTGATCGGCATTGACAACCTGCAGATCGCCCAGATCGCGCGACTGGCCGGCGCGCCCAAGGTCAAGGGCGCGGGCGTGGACCTGTTGTGTAGGCTGGGCGACACGGTGCGCGCCGGCCAGGTGCTCTACCGCATCCACGCCGACTACCCTTCCGACCTGCACTTCGCACGCCACGCGGTCGACCGGCACTGTGGTATCTCCCTGGGCACGGCCGCCCAGATTCCCCAGGTTTTTGTGGAGTCCTGATGTCTTCTGTTCCTTTGTCGGGCGTGCTGCTGTGTTTCGACGACGAGCGCACGGTGGCGCAGGCCTGCGCCAACCATACGGGCCTGGCGCTCGCGGTCGTGGAGCGGCACCGCTTCCCCGATGGCGAGGTGAAGGTGCGTCTGCCCGCGGCGCTGCCGCCGCGCGTGGTGGTCTGGCGCGGCCTGCACCAGCCCAACGAAAAGCTGGTGGAGCTGATGCTGGTGGCCCGCGCGGCACGAACGCTCGGCGCGCAACACCTGACCCTGGTGGCACCCTATCTGGCGTACATGCGGCAGGACATCGCATTCAACCCGGGCGAGGCGGTGAGCCAGCGCATCGTCGGGGCGTTTCTGGCGGACCTGTTCGATGCGGTGATCACGGTCGATCCGCACCTGCACCGTGTGGCCACGCTGCAGGAGGCGATTCCCGTGCGGGACGCCATGGTGCTCGACGGTGCGCCGCTGCTGTCGGACCACATCGCCACCCAGTGCGCCGCCGATGTGCTGCTGATCGGGCCCGATGAGGAGTCGCTGCAATGGGTGGCGCAGGCGGCCCGGCGCCACGGCTGGGAGCACGGCGTGTGCCGCAAGACCCGCCACGGCGACCGCGAGGTCGACATCGAGCTGCCCACGCTGGCGGTTCGGGGCAGGGCGGTGGTGCTGATGGACGATGTGGCCAGTTCGGGCCACACGCTGGCGCGCGCGGCCGCGCTGCTGCGCGAGGCCGGTGCGGCGTCGGTCGACGTGGCGGTGACGCACGCGCTGTTTGCCGAAGGCGCTGTGGCGCTGATCCGGGAAGCAGGCGTGGACCGCCTCTGGAGCACCGACTGCATCCCTCATCCCAGCAACGCCGTGAGCATCGTTCCGGCCGTGGCCGCACGGCTGCGCGGCCTCTGACATCCCCTTATGCTTGCACCATGAAGCTCTACAACTACTTCCGCTCCTCTGCGTCCTTCCGCGTGCGCATCGCGCTGGCGCTCAAAGGCATTGCCTATGACTATGTGCCGGTGCACCTGGCCAAGGGTGAACACAAAAAGTCTGCGTACGCCGACATCGCCGCCGACGGTCTGGTGCCTCTGCTGGAGCTGGACGACGGCACGCGCCTGTCGCAGTCCATGGCCATCATCGAGTACCTCGACGAGACCCATCCCGGGCCGGCACTGGTGCCCGGCGATGCCATCGGTCGCGCCCGGGTGCGCGCGCTGGCGCAGTCGATCGCCTGCGAGATCCACCCGATCAACAACCTGCGCGTGCTCAAGTACCTCGCGGGCACGCTCAAGGTCGATGAAGAAGCCAAGAACACCTGGTACCGCCACTGGGTGCGCACCGGTCTGGAGGCCTTCGAGCGCCAGCTGAACCAGCTGCCCGCAGGCCGCTACTGCTGTGGCGACACGCCGACCCTGGCCGACTGCTGCCTGGTGCCGCAGATCTTCAATGGCCAGCGTTTCAACACGCCCATGGACGGCCTGCCGCGCACCATGGCGGCGTTCGAGGCCTGCATGGCGCTGCCCGCGTTCCAGCAGGCCCAGCCTTCGGCCTGTCCGGACAACGAACCCTGATGGAATGGCCTTCCGAATGGCTGGTGCCCGACTGGCCGGCGCCCGCAGGCATCCGCGCGCTGTTCACGACGCGGGCCGGTGGGGTTTCGACACCGCCCTTCGACAGTTTCAACCTCGGTGACCACGTGCGGGACGACCCGGCGGCGGTGGCCACCAACCGCCAGCGCCTGCGGGAAGCCATGGGAGCGCGCCCCGTCTTCCTGTCCCAGATCCATGGCGTGGAGGTCTCCGCGCTCCATGGCACCACCCCCGATGGCACCGAGGCCGATGCCTGCCTGACCGAACACGCTGGTGTGGCCTGCACCGTGATGGTGGCCGACTGCCTGTCGGTGCTCTGGTGCCTGCCCGACGGATCGGCGGTGGCCGCGTCTCATGCCGGCTGGCGCGGACTCGCGGGCCAGGACGGCCACGGCATTCTGGAGGCCACTTTTCGGGCCTTGCGGGCCTTGTCTGCAACGACGGCGTCACCGCTGGTGTGGCTGGGGCCTTGTATTGGTCCCAAGGCCTTCGAAGTCGGTGCAGAGGTGCGCGAGGCGTTCGTGACGGTCGACCACGACGCCGTGCGGTGTTTTGAGGCATTGCCCGCCGAAGGCAAGTATCTGGCCGACCTGCCGGCCCTGGCGCGCCTGCGTCTGGGCGCGATGGGGGTGACCCAGGTATTCGGCAACGACGGCGGCGATGCCTGGTGCACCGTTACCCAGTCGTCACGGTTCTTTTCCCACCGCCGGGACGCCGCCCGGCTCGGCAGCACCGGCCGCATGGCCGCCAGCATCTGGAAGGTCTGAAGCCGCCTGTTGGCGCCGTGCTTCCTCGGCCGCCTCGCGCTCCCGGATGCCCTTGCGCCGTTGCGGCGTGAGCATCAGGTAAACCACCAATGAAAGCGGCACTAAACCGTAAAGAAAAAAGGTCACAATGGCTCCAAGAAAAGAGCCGTTGGTGCCAGTGGCTTCGGCCACCGACATCATCAGCACCACATAGAGCCAAGCGATCACAACCAGATACATAGCGACCTGCGACCGGGAAGTTTGTTGTCAGTTTGTTGGAAGTGAGCAGACCGACACTAGGGAAAACCCGGCCTCAAGCCCATGAGGACTTGATAATAAGCCGCAGGACAAACATCGGAGACTTGCATGACATCTGGTAAGACACCGCAGCCCGACTGGCTGCAGGCGGCCGAGCAGTTCCAGAACCAGCTCATCCAGCAGTGGACACAGGCCGCACAGGCCTTTCCCGGGGCGGCGCAGGGCTCCCCCACTTCCCCTGATCCCTTCGCAGCGTTCAAGGCCTTCATGCCGCAGGCCGGTGTGGCCCATCCGTTTGGCATGCCGATGCCGCAGATGGGGCAGTTGCCCGGGATGGGTGACCTGCTGGCCCAGACCACGGGACACCAGGTCCGTTTTGATCCGGCCAAGCTGATCGAGATCCAGAACCAGTACCTCAAGGATGTGGCCGGCCTGTGGAACCAGGGGCCGGCGGTCCAGCCCAAAGGGGACCGGCGCTTCGCGGACGAGTCCTGGGGCAACAACCCCGTGGCCTCCTACACGGCGGCTGTGTACCTGCTCAACGCCCGCACGCTGATGGCACTGGCCGATGCGGTCGAAGGCGATGCCAAGACCCGCACGCGGGTGCGCTTTGCGGTCCAGCAGTGGATCGACGCCAGCGCGCCGAGCAACTTCCTGGCATTCAACGCCGAGGCGCAGAAGAAGGCCATCGAGACCCAGGGCGAGAGCATTGCCAAGGGCGTGGCCAACCTGCTGCACGACATCAAGCAGGGCCACGTGTCGATGACCGACGAGAGCGTGTTCGAGGTGGGCAAGAACGTCGCCACCACCGAAGGCGCCGTGGTGTTCGAGAACGAGTTGTTCCAGCTCATCGAATACAAGCCGCTGACGGCCAAGGTCTACGAGCGTCCGTTCCTGCTGGTGCCGCCCTGCATCAACAAGTTCTACATCCTCGACCTGCAGCCGACCAACTCATTCATCCGCTACTGCGTCGAGCAGGGCAACCGCACCTTCGTGGTGAGCTGGCGCAACCCGGACGCCTCGCTCGGCCACAAGACCTGGGACGACTACATCGAAGACGCCGTCATCAAGGCGATCACCACCACGCAGGACATCACCGGCGCCGAGCAGATCAATGCCCTGGGCTTCTGTGTGGGCGGCACCATGCTGAGCAATGCGCTGGCCGTTCTGGCTGCGCGCGGCGAGGAGCGGGTGCACAGCGCCACCTTCCTGACCACACTGGTGGACTTCACCGACACGGGCATCCTGGACGTGTTCATCGACGAGCCGTTCGTCAAGATGCGCGAGATGCAGTTTGCCCAGGGTGGGCTGATGCCGGGCCGCGACCTGGCCACCACGTTCAGCTTCCTGCGACCGAACGACCTGGTCTGGAACTACGTCGTCGGCAACTACCTCAAGGGCGAGTCGCCGCCGCCGTTCGATTTGCTGTACTGGAACTCCGACGCGACCAACCTGCCCGGCCCGTACTACGCCTGGTACCTGCGCAACATGTACTTGGAGAACAACCTCGTCAAGCCCGGCAAGACCACGGTCTGCGGGCAGAAGGTGGACTTTCGCAAGGTCAAGCTGCCGGTCTATATCTACGGCTCGCGCGAGGACCACATCGTTCCGATCGGCGGCGCCTATGCCAGCACGCAGGTGTTCCCGGGCAAGAAGCGCTTCGTCATGGGTGCTTCGGGTCACATCGCCGGTGTGATCAACCCGCCCGCCGCCGGCAAACGCAGCCACTGGACCGGACCGGCTGGCCAGTTCCCGGCCGACGTGAACGAGTGGATCGACGGCGCCACCGAACACAAGGGCAGCTGGTGGACCGACTGGGCCGCCTGGCTCAAACCCCTGGCTGGCAAGCAAATTGCTGCGCCCAAGACCTATGGCAGAGGCAAGGCGTATGCGGCCATCGAGCCGGCGCCTGGCCGCTATGTGAAGGCCAAGGCCTGAACGTCCTGACCGTTTGCGTTCATGGCTGAACGCAAACCCCAAACTTTGCTGCACCCACCCTTCAAGGAGAACCACATGGAAGACATCGTCATCGTTTCCGCCGCCCGCACCGCCGTCGGCAAGTTCGGCGGTTCGCTGGCCAAGACGCCGGCCACCGAACTCGGCAGCATCGTCATCAAGGGACTGCTGGCACGCACTGGTCTGCCCACCGACGCCATCGGCGAAGTCATCATGGGCCAGGTGCTCGCCGCTGGCTGTGGCCAGAACCCGGCCCGCCAGGCCATGATGAAGGCCGGTCTGGCCAAGGAAACGCCGGCGCTGACCATCAACGCCGTCTGCGGCTCGGGCCTGAAGGCCGTGATGCTGGCCGCGCAGGCCGTGGCCTGGGGGGACAGCGAGATCGTGATCGCCGGCGGTCAGGAAAACATGAGCGCCAGCCCGCACGTGCTCAATGGCAGCCGCGACGGCCAGCGCATGGGCGACTGGAAGATGACCGACACCATGATCGTCGACGGCCTGTGGGACGTCTACAACCAGTACCACATGGGCATCACCGCCGAAAACGTGGCCAAGGCCCACGGCATCACCCGCGAGATGCAGGACGCCCTGGCGCTGGGCAGCCAGCAGAAAGCCTCCGCTGCGCAGGACGCCGGCAAGTTCAAGGATGAGATCGTTGACGTGCTGATCCCGCAGCGCAAGGGCGATCCCCTGGTGTTCAACAGTGATGAGTTCATCAACAAGAAAACCAATGCCGAAGCGCTGGCCGGTCTGCGCCCCGCTTTCGACAAGGCCGGTTCCGTGACCGCTGGCAACGCCTCCGGCATCAACGACGGTGCCGCCGCCGTGATGGTGATGACGGCCAAGAAGGCAGCCGCCCTGGGCCTGACGCCGCTGGCGCGCATCGCCGCCTTCGGCACCAGCGGCCTGGACCCGGCCACCATGGGCATGGGACCGGTGCCGGCTTCGCAAAAGGCCCTGGCCCGCGCCGGCTGGAAGGCGTCGGATGTTGATCTGTTCGAACTCAACGAGGCCTTTGCCGCCCAGGCCTGCGCAGTCAACAAGGCGCTGGACATCGATCCGGCCAAGGTCAACGTCAACGGTGGCGCCATCGCCATCGGCCACCCCATCGGTGCGTCCGGCTGCCGCATCCTGGTGACGCTGCTGCACGAGATGCAGCGCAGCGGCGCCAAAAAGGGCCTGGCCGCGCTGTGCATCGGCGGCGGCATGGGCGTTTCCCTTGCTGTTGAACGCGCCTGATACCCACTACTTTTTCGCCACACGGCACCACCCAGAGGAGCACACACATGAGTCAGAAAGTTGCATACGTCACCGGCGGCATGGGCGGCATCGGTACCGCAATCTGCCAGCGCCTGCACAAGGACGGCTTCAAGGTCATCGCCGGCTGCGGCCCCACCCGCGACTACAACAAGTGGCTGGACGAGCAGAAGGCGCTGGGCTACACCTTCTACGCCTCGGTCGGCAACGTGGGTGACTGGGATTCCACCGTCGAGGCCTTCACCAAGGCCAAGGCCGAACACGGCAGCATCGACGTGCTGGTCAACAACGCCGGCATCACCAAGGACCGCATGTTCCTGAAGATGTCCAAGGAGGACTGGGACGCGGTGATGAACACCAACCTCGACTCCATGTTCAACGTGACCAAGCAGGTCGTGCCGGACATGGTGGAAAAGGGCTGGGGCCGCATCATCAACATCTCGTCGGTCAACGGTGAGAAGGGCCAGGCTGGTCAGACCAACTACTCGGCCGCCAAGGCCGGCATGCACGGCTTCTCGATGGCGCTGGCGCAGGAGCTGGCGACCAAGGGTGTGACGGTCAACACCGTGAGCCCGGGCTACATCGGCACCGACATGGTCAAGGCCATCCGCCCCGACGTGCTGGAGAAGATCGTCGCCACGGTGCCGGTCAAGCGCCTGGGCGAGCCGTCGGAAATCGCGTCCATCATCGCCTGGCTGGCCAGCGAAGAGGGCGGTTACGCCACCGGCGCGGACTTCTCGGTCAATGGTGGTCTCCATATGGGGTGATGGTGCCCATGGCACAAACATGAAACCCGCTTCGGCGGGTTTTTTGTTGCCCACAGGGATAATCCGGCCCCATGTCTGCTTCCGTTTCTCCCTGGCGCCTGTCGGTCGCACCCATGATGGGCTGGACCGACCGCCACTGCCGATACTTCCACCGCCTGCTCACCCGCCACACCCTGCTGTACACCGAGATGGTGACCACGGGGGCGCTGATCCACGGCAATGCCGCCCAGCATCTGTTCTTCAATGAAGAGGAGCATCCGGTGGCGCTGCAGCTCGGTGGCAGCGAACCGGCCGATCTGGCGGTGTGCGCGAAGCTGGGGCAGGACCGCGGCTACGACGAGATCAACCTCAACTGTGGCTGCCCGAGCGAGCGCGTGCTGCGCGGCGCCTTCGGAGCCTGTCTGATGGGCGAGGCCGCGCTGGTGCGCGACTGCGTGAAGGCGATGGTCGATGTAGTGGACGTGCCGGTGACGGTCAAGCACCGCATCGGCATCGACAAGGTCGAGAGCTACGACTTCGTGCGCGACTTCGTCGGCACGGTGGCCGAGGGCGGTTGCCAGGTCTTTCTGGTCCATGCCCGTAACGCCTGGCTCAAGGGCCTGTCGCCCAAGGAAAACCGCGAGATTCCGCCGCTGCGCTACGAGCTGGCCTACCGGCTGAAGCAGGACTTCCCCGGGCTGACCATTTCGGTCAACGGCGGCATCACGACCGACGACCAGATCGCCACGCACCTTGAACATGTCGACGGTGTCATGGTCGGCCGCGAGGCGTACCACAACCCCTGGCTGATGGCGGGCTGGGACGAGCGCTTCTATGGCGATGCCTCACGTCCGGTGCCGACCCGCGAAGCGGTCGAGCTGGCCATGATCGATTACATGGAACGCGCCCACGCACAGGACGGCGTGAACTGGTATTCGATCGCCAGCCACATGCTCGGTCTGCGCCACGGCCTGCACGGCGCGCGCAAGTGGCGCCAGGTCTGGAGCGACCACCGCCTCAAACCCCTGCCGCCGCGCGAGGTCTGGGCAATGGCCCAGGCCCATGTCGGCGCGCCGCGCGACGAAACTCCGTTCGAACCCTCTGTCTCCACCCACTGAAAGAACACCCGCCATGTCCCGTTTGCTGATCTGCGCCGTCGCACTGTCTGCCGGCCTGCTGTCCCTGAACGCCTCGGCCCAGAACGCCGTCACCGAAGCCGCTGCCAAGGAAGCCGGCGCCGTGGTCACCAAGACCGGCCTGGTCTACCGTTCGCTCAAGGACGGCAGCGGCACCAGCCCCACGGCGGCCGACACGGTCAAGGTGCACTACAAGGGCACCTTCCCCGATGGCAAGGAGTTCGACAGCTCCTACGCGCGCGGCACGCCGATCGAGTTTCCGCTGGGCCGCGTGATTCCCTGCTGGACCGAAGGCGTGCAGCGCATGAAGGTGGGCGGCAAGGCCAAGCTCACCTGCCCGAGCCAGATCGCCTACGGCGAGCGTGGTGCGGGCGGCGTGATCCCGCCCAATGCCACGCTGCTGTTCGAGGTGGAGCTGCTCGGCATCGCTGGCAAGTGAGGCCGGTTGCCGAGCTCACTTGCCGGTGAGCTTGGCCTTGAGTTTGGTGATGCCGATGAAGTCCATGATGATCTTCTCGTAGATCGGCTCGGACGTGCCTTTCTCCATCTTGCGCATGAAGTACTTCTCGAAGGCCACCTTGGCCAGGTGAACCCATTTGCCTTCGCTGAACCAGCTCACGTTGCGCGGCGGGATCTGGGGCAGGGCCACGAAGGCCGCGCCGGTGTCGCCGAAGTCGGCCAGGCAGACCGTGTTCCAGGTGGCCTTGTGGGTGGGCTCCTGGCCGTCCAGCAGTTCGCGGATGTTGTGCGCAGTGGCCGTGACCATGGACTCGATCATGTAGCCGGTCTTGGGCGTGCCGCAGGGGATGGGCGTGGCTTCCACAGGCGGGATGGCCACGCAGACCCCCACGCTGAAGATGTTCCGGAACTTCGGGTTGCGCTGGTGTTCGTCGATGGTGATGAAGCCGCGCGGGTTGGTCAGCCCCTCGATGCCGAACACCGCGTCCACGCCCTTGAAGGCGGGCAGCATCATGCTGTGCTGGAAGGGCAGCACATGCTCCTTGATGGGCTGGCCCTGGTCGTTGTGTTCGGTCACGAACATCTGGCCCGCTTCCACCTTGGTGGTCTTGGCGTTGCAGATCCACTTGATGTGGCGCTGGCGGAAGGCCGATTCGAGCATGCCCTTGGAGTCGCCCACACCGCCCAGACCGAGGTGGCCGATGTAGGGCTCGGAGGTCACGAAGGTCATGGGCACCTTGTCGCGGATCTTGCGGCGGCGCAGGTCGGTGTCCATGATCATCGCGAACTCGTAGGCGGGGCCGAAGCAGGATGCGCCCTGAACCGCACCCACGACGATGGGGCCTGGGGTCTTCACGAAATCCTCCCAGGCGAGCTTGCTGGATTCGGCGTGGCTCACATGGCAGATTGATTGGGTGTGGCCTCCGTGGGGGCCCAGACCTTCGATCTCGTCGAACGCCAGCTTGGGCCCGGTGGCGATGACCAGGTAGTCGTAGTCCACCCGGCTGCCGTCGTCCAGTTCGACCTGGTTGGTTTCGGGGTGGACCCGCCTGGCGCGCTGGATGATGGATTCGATGCCCTTGCGCTTGAGTGCCGGTGCGATGTCGACCTCGATGTCCTTGCGCTGGCGCCAGTCGACCGCCACCCAGGGGTTGGACGGCACGAAGTGGAACTTGGGGGCTTCGCTGATGACGGTCACGGTGTCGCCCGGGCGGGCGAGGGCCTTCATTTCGTAGGCCATGGGCATGCCGCCGATGCCGGCGCCCAGAATGACGATGCGTGCCATGGGGGTCTCCAGTGGTGGATCTTGGAGACCTGATCATGTATGCCCCTGGGGGTATGTGACTTGAGAAAAGTCAAACCCGGACCGAGGGAAAACCCGGCCGGCGATGGCCGGTCAGAGGCCCAGCGCGCGCAGGTTGATCAGACCGTCGCAGACGGGCGGGCACCAGAAATAGGCGCCGGTCTGGGGTTCCGAGAAGCTGAACAGCGCATCGGTGATGCCGTCCTCGGCACCCGACATGCGCCGCAGCTGGGCTTCGAACGCGTCGAAGGAGTGGCCGAAGGCGGCGAACACCAGACCGCCGTTGTTGCCTTCCGCCCAGGGCATGGAGCGGCGCAGCACGAAGGCTTCGGGCGCGAAGCTTTCCTGCGCGGTGCGCTTGACGTGGGCCGATTCGGGCGCGTCGTCGAGTTCTTCGTTGCTTTCGCGTTCGCGGCCGATGGTGTGGTCCTGCTGGTGCTTGGGCATGGCTTCGAAGCGGCTCATGTGGTGGTGCCAGCGCTGCACCGCCACAAAACTGCTGCCGGCCAGGTCGCCAGCTTCTTCGGGCAACAGGGCCACGGCCAGTGCCTCGTCTCCCTGTGGGTTCTCGGTGCCGTCCTCGTAGCCGGTGAGGTCGCGGCCCTGGTTGTGGTTGAAGGCGTCGGTGATGTCGGTCACGTCGAAGGCCGGCGCCAGCAGCGTTTCCAGGTGGCGGCTGCGGATCAGCAGGTCGCCGCGGTCGGTGCCGCGCAGCCAGACCAGCAGATCGGTGGGCGTGGCGGGCAGCTTGATGCGGGCACCGTCGATGCCGGTGAAGGTCTTCAGGCCGGGCACCTGGGCGCCCAGTTCGCGCGCCAGCGAGGCGCCGATGCCCACCACGGTGGCCTGCCCATCGGCCTGGCTTGCCAGCCGTTTGAGCACCACGCGCGGGTCGACGCCGACCCGCAGCTGGCAGGTGAGGTAGCGCCCGTGGGCGGGAATGGGTTCGAGGATGCCGGGTTGGGCGAGGTGGGCGATGCTCATGCCCGGGATTATCGGCTCAGGTCGCCGCTTCGAGCCCGTTGCGGAAGTGTTCCTGCATGCGCTGGCGGGTCAGGTTGGCGTCGCGCGCGAGCAGGGCGGCCATGACCGCTCGGTGCTCGGCCAGCGACTCCTCGATTCGGCCGGACTTGAACAGCGAGCTGTGGCGGTTGAGCTTCATGACCTTGCGCAGGTCGGCCACCATCTGCTGGCGCCAGCGGTTGTCGGCCATCTCCAGCAGCCGCATGTGGAACTGCTCGTTGACGGCGAAGAAGCGGTCGCGATTGGTGACGGCGGTTTCCAGCTCGGCGTGCAGGGTCTGCAGTTCGGTGCGCTGGGCGTCGGTGGCGCGCTCGGCCACCACGCCGGCAGCGTCGGATTCGAGCAGCGACAGCAGGTGGTAGACGTCGGCCAGGTCTTTCTCGGACACTTCCGTCACGTAGGCGCCGCGGCGCACCTTCATGGTCACCAGGCCTTCGGCCGCCAGCACCTTGAGTGCCTCGCGCAGCGGGGTGCGGCTGATGCCGTATTCCTCGGCCAGCTTGAGTTCGTCGATCCAGCTGCCGGGCTCCAGTTCGCGCTTGAAGATGCGCTGGCGCAGGAGTTCGGCAACTTCTTCGTACAGGGCGCGGGGGGCAAGGGAGAGGGCAGACATGCAGGGATGGGTCGGGTGACAGCGGCTGCATTGTAAGCCCGCTGGAATATTTTGCATCAATAATTATGAATGATGTAAACTCCGCGGCCGGATCTGTTGCAGATCCCACACCGCTGTCCGTCCGCCAGAGCGAGCCCCTGCCATGAGCCAGAAACCCTCCGAATTCGCCCCCGCCAACCTCGAAGCCTGGGCCAAGGCCGCCCAGAAATCCGCACCCGGTGGCGACGTGAACGCGCTCAACTGGGTCACGCCCGACGGCATCAGCGTCAAGCCGCTGTACACGGCCGAAGACACCAAGGACCTGCCGTACACCAACACGCTGCCGGGTTTTGAGCCTTATATCCGCGGCCCGCAGGCCACGATGTACGCGGTGCGGCCGTGGACCATCCGCCAGTACGCCGGTTTTTCCACCGCCGAGGAATCCAATGCCTTCTACCGCAAGGCGCTGGCGGCCGGCGGGCAGGGCGTGTCGGTGGCCTTTGACCTGGCCACCCACCGCGGCTACGACTCCGACCATCCGCGCGTGACGGGTGACGTGGGCAAGGCCGGTGTGGCGATCGACTCGGTCGAGGACATGAAGATCCTGTTCAACGAGATCCCGCTGGACAAGGTCTCGGTCTCCATGACCATGAACGGCGCCGTGCTGCCCATCCTGGCCGGTTATGTGGTCGCGGCGGAAGAGCAGGGCGTGAGCCAGGACAAATTGAGCGGAACCATCCAGAACGACATCCTCAAGGAGTTCATGGTCCGCAACACCTACATCTACCCGCCCGAGCCGTCGATGAAGATCATCGGCGACATCATCGAGTACACGGCCAAGCACATGCCGAAGTTCAACTCGATCTCGATCTCGGGCTACCACATGCAGGAAGCCGGCGCCAACCAGGCGCTGGAGATGGCCTTCACCCTGGCCGATGGCAAGGAGTATGTGAAGACCGCCATTGCCAAGGGCATGGACGTCGACGAGTTCGCCGGTCGCCTGTCCTTCTTCTGGGCGGTGGGCATGAACTTCTACCTGGAGATCGCCAAGATGCGCGCGGCCCGCCTGCTGTGGTGCCGCATCATGAAGGGCTTCAACGCCAAGAACCCCAAGAGCCTGATGCTGCGCACGCACAGCCAGACCTCGGGCTGGTCTCTGACCGAGCAGGATCCGTACAACAACGTGGTGCGCACCACCATCGAGGCCATGGCTGCCGTGTTCGGCGGCACCCAGTCGCTGCACACCAACTCGTTCGACGAGGCCATCGCGCTGCCGACCGAATTCAGCGCCCGCATCGCGCGCAACACGCAGCTCATCATCCAGGAAGAGACGCACATCACCAACGTGGTCGACCCCTGGGCCGGCAGCTACATGATGGAGTCGCTGACCCAGCAGATGGCCGACGAGGCCTGGAAGATCATCGAGGAGGTCGACGCCATGGGCGGCATGACCAAGGCGGTGGACTCAGGCTGGGCCAAGCTGAAGATCGAGGCCGCCGCGGCCGAGAAACAGGCGCGCATCGACTCCGGCAAGGACGTAATCGTCGGCGTCAACAAGTACAAGCTCAAGCAGGAAGACGCCATCGACATCCTGGAGGTGGACAACGTCAAGGTGCGTGAGGCACAGATCGCCCGCCTGCAGGCCATCAAGGCCAGCCGCGACAACGCCAAGGTCCAGGCCGCGCTGGATGCGCTGACCGCCGCCGCCGAGTCCGGCCAGGGCAACTTGCTGGACCTGTCCATCCAGGCCATCCGCCTGCGCGCCACCGTCGGCGAAGTGTCTGACGCGCTGGAGAAGGTTTACGGGCGCCACCGCGCCGACACACAGAAGGTGACCGGGGTGTACGCCGCTGCTTACGACTCTGCCGAAGGCTGGGAACAGCTCAAGAAGGAAATCAGCGATTTCGCCGACGCGCAGGGCCGTCGCCCGCGCGTGATGATCGCCAAGCTCGGCCAGGACGGCCACGACCGCGGCGCCAAGGTGGTGGCCACGGCCTTTGCTGACCTGGGCTTCGACGTCGACATGGGTCCGCTGTTCCAGACGCCGGAGGAGTGTGCTCGCCAGGCGATCGAAAACGACGTGCACGCCGTGGGTGTGAGCACGCTGGCCGCCGGTCACAAGACCCTGGTGCCTGCCATTATCCAGGCCCTGAAGGACCAGGGCGCCGACGACATCGTGGTGTTCGTGGGTGGCGTGATCCCGCGCCAGGACTACGATTTTCTGTACGAGGTCGGCGTCAAGGGCGTCTATGGCCCAGGCACGCCGATCCCGGCCAGCGCCAAGGACGTGCTGGAGCAGATCAAGAAGGCGGTTGACGCCGCCTGACCGTCCGGACGCATCCGTGACCCCCGAACAGATCCAGACGGGCATCGTCGGCGGTGCGCCGGCCGTCCAGCGCCGCGCGATGGCCAAGGCCATCACGCTGCTGGAGTCCACCCGCCCCGACCACCGCCAGCAGGCCGATGCACTGTTGACCGGGCTGCTGCCGCACACCGGTGGTGCCTTTCGCCTGGGTATCAGCGGCGTGCCCGGCGTGGGCAAGAGCACCTTCATCGAGGCTTTGGGCCTGTACCTGATCGGCCAGGGCCACCGCGTGGCGGTCCTGGCGGTTGACCCTTCTTCCTCCGTATCCGGTGGCTCCATCCTGGGCGACAAGACGCGCATGGAGCACCTGAGCGTGCACGAGCGCGCCTACATCCGGCCCAGCCCGAGCAGCGGCACGCTGGGCGGCGTGGCTGAGAAAACGCGTGAGGCCATGCTGGTCTGCGAGGCCGCGGGCTATGACGTGGTGATCGTCGAGACCGTGGGCGTGGGCCAGAGCGAGACCGCAGTGCACGGGATGACCGACATGTTCTGCCTGCTGCAGTTGCCCAACGCCGGAGACGATTTGCAGGCGATCAAGAAGGGCGTGATGGAACTGGCCGATCTGGTCGTCATCAACAAGGCCGACATCGATCCCGACGCCGCCACCCGCGCGCGGGCGCAGATCATGTCGTCACTGCGCCTGCTGGGGCTGCACGGCAACCCGGACCACATGCACCACGACCAAGCCATCTGGCACCCGAAGGTGATCCAGATCAGCGCGCTGCACGGGCAGGGCGTGGACAACTTCTGGTCGGCGGTGAGCGAATTCAGACGCCTGCAGACCTCCAATGGCCGACTGGCCGGGCGTCGCCAGCAGCAGGCCCGAGCGTGGATGTGGGAACGCATCGACGCCGGCCTCAAGCAGCGCTTTCGCGAGCACCCGCGGGTGCGCGAGCGGCTGGACCTTTTCACGCGGCAGGTGCAGGCTGGCGAACTCGCCGCCTCCACGGCCGCACGCCAATTGCTCGAACGGTTCGACTGACGTCCACCCGATCACAACGATTTCACCGGAGAGACCACCATGCAAGACATCCTGGACCAACTGGAAAAGAAGCGCGCCGCGGCGCGCCTGGGCGGCGGCGAGAAGCGCATCGCCGCCCAGCACAGCAAGGGCAAGCTGACGGCGCGTGAGCGCCTGGAAGTGCTGCTCGACGAAGGCACCTTCGAAGAGTGGGACATGTTCGTGGAGCACCGCTGCGTGGACTTCGGCATGCAGGACCAGAAGATCCCCGGCGACGGCGTCGTGACCGGCTACGGGATGATCAACGGCCGCCTGGTGTTCGTCTTCAGCCAGGACTTCACGGTGTTCGGCGGCGCGCTGTCCGAAGCGCACGCCGAGAAGATCTGCAAGATCATGGACCAGGCCATGAAGGTCGGTGCCCCGGTGATCGGCCTGAACGATTCGGGCGGCGCCCGTATCCAGGAAGGTGTGGCCTCGCTTGGCGGTTACGCCGAGGTGTTCCAGCGCAACGTGATGGCCAGCGGCGTGATCCCGCAGATCAGCATGATCATGGGCCCCTCGGCCGGTGGCGCCGTGTACTCGCCGGCCATGACCGACTTCATCTTCATGGTCAAGGACAGTTCCTACATGTTCGTGACCGGCCCCGAGGTGGTGAAGACGGTGACGCACGAGGAAGTGACCGCCGAGGAGCTGGGCGGCGCCGTGACGCACAACACCAAGAGCGGCGTGGCCGACGGCGCGTTCGAGAACGATGTGGAAGCGCTGCTGATGCTGCGCCGCCTCTACAACTACCTGCCGCTCAACAACCGGGAAAAGGCGCCGGTGCGCCCCAGCGGTGATCCGATCGACCGCATGGACAAGAGCCTGGACACGCTGGTGCCGGACAACCCGAACAAGCCCTACGACATGAAGGAGCTGATCCTCAAGACGGTCGACGACGGCGACTTCTTCGAGATCCAGCCCGACTACGCCAAGAACATCATCGTCGGCTTCGCCCGCATGGACGGCCAGACGGTGGGCATCGTGGCCAACCAGCCGCTGGTGCTGGCTGGTTGCCTGGACATCAAGAGCTCGATCAAGGCCGCGCGCTTCGTGCGCTTCTGCGACGCGTTCAACATCCCGGTGGTCACCTTCGTCGACGTGCCGGGCTTCATGCCCGGCACCTCGCAGGAGTACGGCGGCATCATCAAGCACGGCGCCAAGCTGCTCTACGCCTACGCCGAGTGCACCGTGCCCAAGATCACGGTGATCACCCGCAAGGCCTACGGTGGCGCCTACGACGTGATGGCCTCCAAGCACCTGCGTGGTGACGTGAACTTCGCCTGGCCCAACGCCGAGATCGCGGTGATGGGTGCCAAGGGCGCGGTGGAGATCATCTTCCGCGAAGAGAAGAAGGACCCGGCCAAACTGGCCGAGCGCGAGGCCGAGTACAAGGCCCGGTTCGCCAACCCCTTCGTGGCTGGCGCGCGCGGCTTCATCGACGACGTGATCCTGCCGTCGGAGACCCGCAAGCGCATCTGCCGCAGTCTCGTGATGTTGAAAGACAAGAAGATCGAGAACCCCTGGCGCAAGCACGGCAACATCCCGCTCTGATCGCCCGAGGAGAAAAGAACATGTTCAAGAAAATCCTGATTGCCAACCGCGGTGAGATCGCCTGCCGCGTCATCGCCACCGCCCGAAAGATGGGCATCGCCACCGTGGCCGTGTACTCCGAAGCCGACAAGGAAGCGCGTCACGTACGCCTGGCCGACGAGGCCGTGCTGCTGGGTCCGGCGGCCTCGCGCGAGTCCTACCTGGTGGCCGACAAGATCATCGCAGCGGCCAAGCAGACCGGCGCCGAGGCCATTCACCCTGGCTATGGCTTCCTGTCCGAGAACGAGGATTTCGCCAAGCGCTGCGAGGACGAGGGCATCGCCTTCATCGGCCCCAAGCACTACAGCATCGCGGCCATGGGCGACAAGATCGCCTCCAAGAAGCTGGCCAACGAAGCCAAGGTCAACACCATCCCCGGCTACAACGACGCCATCGAGTCGGCCGCCAAGGCGGTCGAGATCGCCAAGGGCATCGGTTATCCGGTCATGATCAAGGCCTCGGCCGGTGGCGGCGGCAAGGGCCTGCGCGTGGCCTTCAACGACAAGGAAGCGCTCGAAGGCTTCACCGCGTGCCAGAACGAAGCCCGCAACAGCTTCGGCGACGACCGCATTTTCATCGAGAAGTTCGTCGAGCAGCCGCGCCACATCGAGATCCAGATCGTCGGCGACAGCCACGGCAACGTGATCTACCTGAACGAGCGCGAGTGCTCGATCCAGCGCCGCCACCAGAAGGTGATCGAGGAAGCGCCATCGCCCTTCATCAGCGAAGTCACCCGCAAGGCCATGGGCGAGCAGGCCGTGGCCCTGGCCAAGGCGGTGAAATACCAGAGCGCCGGCACGGTGGAGTTCGTGGTCGGCAAGAACCAGGACTTCTACTTCCTGGAAATGAACACCCGTCTGCAGGTCGAGCACCCGGTGACCGAGTGCATCACCGGCCTGGATCTGGTGGAACTCATGATCCGCGTGGCCGCCGGTGAGAAGCTGCCCCTGACCCAGGCCGACGTCAAACGCGACGGCTGGGCCATCGAGTGCCGGATCAACGCCGAGGATCCGTTCCGCAACTTCCTGCCGTCCACCGGCCGCCTGGTGCGTTTCACGCCCCCGACCGAGACCATGTGGCAGGCGGACACCGCCCACAAGCACGGCGTGCGCGTGGACACCGGGGTGTTCGAGGGCGGTGAAATCCCGATGTACTACGACTCGATGATTGCCAAGCTCATCGTGCACGGCAAGGACCGAAACGACGCCATTGCCAAGATGCGCGAGGCGCTCAACGGTTTCGTCATTCGTGGCATCAATAGCAACATCCCGTTCCAGGCAGCGCTGCTGGCCCACCCCGACTTCGTCTCGGGCAACTTCAACACCGGATTCATCGCGCAGCACTACGCAGGCGGCTTCCGGGCTGAGGACGTGCCGCACGACGACCCGGATTTCCTGGTGGCCCTGGCGGCCTTCGTGCGTCGCAAGAGTCGCGAGCGCGCCACCGGCATCTCTGGCCAGCTGCCGGGCTATGGCGTCAAGGTGGGCAAGGACTATGTGGTGATCAGCCTCGCGGCCGATGGTCAGCACGGCTACACACCGGTGCACGTCGACGAATTCGTCGGTGAAACGGGCTATGCGTCTGTCACCGTGGGCGAGAAGCGATTCAAGATCAGCTCGCCCTCGCGCCTGAACGACATCGTCATCAGCGGCGAGTGCAACGGGCAGCCCTTCACGGCCCAGATGGAGCGCGGCTCGGCCAAGAACCCGCTGGCTCTGGTGGTGCAGCACAACGGCACCAAGCTGGAGACCATGGTGGTGTCGCCCCGCATGGCCGAGCTGCACCAGCTCATGCCCTTCAAGGCGCCGCCGGACATGAGCAAATACGTGCTTTCGCCCATGCCGGGCCTGCTGGTCGACGTGGCTGTGCAGGTTGGCCAGAAGGTGCAGGCCGGCGAGCGCGTGGCCGTCATCGAGGCGATGAAGATGGAGAACGTGCTGTTCGCCGCGGCCGATGGTGTGGTGTCCAAAGTGCTGGCGTCCAAGGGCGAGTCGCTGGTGGTCGATCAACCGATCGTGGAGTTCGAAAAATGAGCGGCCCCCACGCTCCACCGCTGCGCGGGTCGCTGCCCCCCGAGGGGGCTGATCCGGCTGGGGGCGGCCCGGCGCCGGATCTCCGCGGCACCCCCCGTCCTTTCAAGGTGCTGGGCGTCCAGCAGATCGCCATCGGCGGCCCGGACAAGCTGCGGCTGCAGACGCTGTGGGTGGACATGCTCGGGCTGGAGAAGACCGGCACCTTCCAGAGCGAGCGCGAGAACGTGGACGAGGACATCTGCGCCATCGGCAGCGGCCCGTTCAAGGTCGAGGTTGACCTGATGCAGCCCATGGACCCCGAGAAGAAGCCGGCGGTCCATGCCACGCCGCTCAACCACATCGGCCTGTGGATCGACAACCTGCCGGTGGCGGTGGAGTGGCTCACGGCCCAGGGCGTGCGCTTTGCGCCGGGCGGCATCCGCAAGGGCGCGGCGGGTTTTGACATCACCTTCCTGCACCCCAAGGCGAACGAAGAATTCCCGATTGCGGGGGAAGGTGTGCTGATTGAACTGGTGCAGGCCCCGGCCGAGGTGGTCAACGCCTTTGCCGCCCTGGCCGCACGACCCGGTTGAAACCGAGAAGCCGAGGAGACAGCCCCGCCGGGTGCACGCCTGGCGGGGTTTTTTTATCTGGCGCTCACTCGCAGATCATGTAGGTCTTGGTCAGGGGCTCCAGCACCTCGAACGCCCCTTCGAAGCCCGGCGGGATGTAGATGCCTTCTCCCGGTCCGGCCTCCTCGAAGCCGCCCGTCGCATCGTGCACCCGGCAGCGGCCCTCAAGCACGGTGAACAGTTCGCGCTCGGTCGGCCCCATGGCGATGCGCCAGTGCCCCGGCTCGCAGCGCCAGACGCCGCAAAACACCTGCCCGGCCGGCAGCCCCTCGTCGACCAGGTTCCAGGTTTCCCGCATGGGGTTGCCGCGCAACAGCCGCTCCGGGCGCGGGTGGTCGACGGACGGGGTGCCCTCGGGGCGCGCGGTCAGTTTGAGGAGATGGGCGGTCGCGGTCATGCGCGGATTGTGCCGTCGCCTGGCTGCGGTTGGAACAGGCATGGAAGACAGGCGCTCTTCAGCGCATTGCGCGGCAGGCACTTGTCCTACGCTGGGGCTCACCTCACCGTCCGCATTCCGAGGAGTCCGCCATGGGCACCCACGAACACCCCAACCAGAACCATGCCACCCCTCACGGGGTTTCCCGGATGTCGCAAGGCGACGACTGCGGCGCACCAAGGCCCTCGGACTGCCCCAGTTTCACTGACAGACGTCGCTTGCGGGTCTATCCCAATTCAACAAGACCAGCGAACTGCCGATAGAAGTCTGATCAGAGAGAAGGAGCTGATGAGCCATGTCACGAGTCCAACCGTTCATGCCCGGCGTATGGCTGATGCGCAAAATGAGACTCCCCGTCAAGCTGGGGATTCTCGCGATGGCGATCGTTGTTCCGATGCTGGTGGTCTGCGTATCGCTGGTGCAGCGCATCTCGGACGAAATCCACCTCCTGGAAGGTGAGGCGCAGGGCGTTCAGGGCATCTCTGCCCTGGGCCGTCTGGTGACAGTCCTGCAGACCCACCGGGGGCAGACGAACATGCTGCTGGCAGGCGAAGCGGCCGCGCGTTCCTCCCTCGACAAGACCCGAGAGTCCCTGCCCACCACACTGACCACCGCAGGCGCGGCGCTGACTGCGGCGCGCGAAGAAATGGGCCTCACACAGGTCTGGCGCGACCTGGAAGCCCGCGTGCAGCGGCTGGCAGACACCGAAAAGCTATCGCGCGAGCAGGCGTTCGACACCCACACCGCCCTGATCGCCGACATCAAGCGGCTCATGTACACCACCGGCGAACGCTCGCACCTGCTGTTCGATCCCGATCCTGCGAGCTACTTCCTCATGGACATCGTGGTCTCCCGCACCGTGCCATGGACCGAGCGCATGGCCCGTCTCAGGGGAGAGGGCGCCGGGTTGCTCAGCCGGCCTGAAGGCATGGGCGACGCCGCTGCGGGCCTTCGCTCCCAGCTGCAGCTGTTGGCAGGTGAAACTGACGACTTCCGCTTCGCCACCGCGTTCGCCCAGCGCTACGGACAGACCGGCCTGCCAGCCGAAGAGGCCATCAAGGCCTCGGAATCGTTCGTGGCGCTTGCGCTGGGTGCCGCCAATGGCACCGGCAGCGTGGCGCCCACGGAGTTTTTCGCCGCAGGCACCACGGCCATCAACGCGGCGCAGGCCTACCAGGGCGCCGTGCTTGCGCGACTGACGCAACTGCTGGAAGAGCGCAAAGCGGCCGCGGAACTCCAGCGGTGGGTGGCGATCGGCGCCGCCGTTCTGGGCATGGCGGCCATGGGCTACCTGCTCACGTCGTTCTATTTCAGCTTTGTGATCGACTTCCGGCATGTCAGCCATGTGATGGCCGAGACTGCCAAGGGCAACCTGCGCACCCGCGTGACGGTGCGTGGCACCGACGAACTGGCCGATCTGGCGTCCCAGCTGCAGGACATGATCGGCAACCTGTCGGCCATGGTGGCCGAGGTGCGCAGCAACTCCGCGCTGGTCGCCTATGCCGGCAAGAGCCTGGCCACCGGCAACCGCGAACTGGCCGACCGCACCGAGCAGCAGGCGGCCAACCTGGAACAGACCGCCGCCAGCGTGCAGGAGCTCTCCAGCACGGTGCAGCGCAATGCCCAGACTGCGGGCGACTCGGATGCGCAGGCCTCCCGGGTCCGCGACATCGCCGAGAGCGGCGCACAGGCCATGGTGCGTGCGGTCGAATCGGTCGAGGGCATCCAGAAAAGTGCCCAGCAAATGAACGAGATCATCGGCGTGATCGACAGCCTGGCGTTCCAGACCAACATCCTGGCGCTGAATGCCGCCGTCGAAGCTGCACGCGCCGGCGAACAGGGCCGTGGTTTCGCCGTGGTGGCGGCCGAGGTGCGCAGCCTGGCTCAGCGCTCGGCGGCGTCGTCGCGGGAGATCCGGGAACTGATCCAGGCTTCCGGGCAGCAGGTCTCCACCAGCGTGGCCCAGATCCGGGCCGCCGGCACGGGCATGACCGAGATCGTCAACGGCGTGCGCGGCGTGGCCGCCAACATGTCGTTGATCTCGGCCGCCAGCGCCGAGCAGAGCGGTGGCCTCAGCGAGATCTCGTCCGCGGTGGGGCAGCTCGATGAAATCACGCAGCGCAACGCCCGCATGGTCGAGCGCGCGGTCCAGCAGGCCACCCAGCTGGAAGGTCGGGCTGCCACGCTGGCCCAGGCGGTGTCGTCCTTCCAGCTCCAGCAGGGTGCGGCCGAGGAGGCGATGGCGCTGGTCCAGCGGGCACTTGAACTGCGTGCCCGCAGCAGTCGCGATGGCTTCCTGAACCAGATCACCGATCCGGCGCAGAACTTCCACGACCGCGACATGTACGTCTTCGCGCTCGACAGCAGCGGGGCCTATCGCGCGTTTGGCGGTCACCCTGAGAAGGTTGGCGGCCGCGTGCAGGACATTCCCGGTGTGGACGGCGCTTCGCTGTTCGAAGCCATCGTGGCCCAGGCCGAACTGGAACCGGGCTGGGTGGAGTACGACATCACCAACCCGCAGACCGGCGTGGTGCAGACCAAGATGTCCTACGTCACCAAGGTCGACGATCTGTACGTCGGTTGTGGTGTCTACAAGTCGCTGACGGTGTCGGCCTGAGTCAGCCCTGCCCGCGGCGCTCGCGGGCGCGGGCCAGCGCGGCCTCGATCACGGCCCGCTTCTTGTCGAGCACGACCGGATCGGTGTGCTGCGAGTGCGCCGACAGGTCGGCCAGCTTCATGCGGGCCTTGGCCTCCAGGCGCGCCTCGTGCTCCTGCTTCTCCCGCACCAGCCGGATCGAGCGCCGGGTGTAGCGCTCGCGGGCCTGCTCTGCCTGGGCGGGAGTCCAGGCGCCCCATCCGGTGCGCTCACCACTGACCACCTCCAGCGAGATGCAGTCGACCGGACAGACCGGGATGCAGAGTTCACAGCCCGTGCAGTAGGGCTCGATGACGGTGTGCATGCGCTTGTTGCTGCCGACGATGGCGTCGGTCGGGCAGGCCTTGATGCACAGGGTGCAGCCGATGCACCAATCTTCGTCGATCACCGCCAGAGTCAGCGGTCCTTCGATGCCGTTGGCGGGGTTGAGGTCGCTGGCCGTCTGTCCGGTGATCGCCGCCAGCCGCCCGATGCCCTCGCGCCCACCCGGGGGGCACTGGTTGATGCCGGCCTCGCCCGCAGCGACGGCCTGCGCGTAGCTCGCGCAGTCGGGGTAGCCGCAGCGGGTGCACTGCGTCTGGGGCAGTGCGGCATCGATGCGCCGGGCCAGTTCGTTCATGGGGCGCGAGTGTACCCGGGGCACCCGGGGCACCCGGGGCCCCGGGGCGCTGTCAGGAGGTCTTGCGCGCGGCCTTCTTGGCCACAGGACGCTTGGCGGCGGGCGCCGCGCCAACCGGGGCGGGAACGGCCTTTTTCGCCCGCGCGGTTTTGGCAGGGGCCGGTTTTGCTGGGCTGGCGACCGGCGCCGGGCTGGTGGTGGCCGCATCGGTGGCCTTGGCCGGCTGGTGGGCCTGGATGAAGCTCTTGACCACCGGGTAGACCATTTCGCGCCAGCGGCGGCCGCTGAAGATGCCGTAGTGGCCCGCGCCCTTGGCTTCGTAGTGCATCTGGTGGGTCTTGGGGATGCCGGTGCACAGCTCGTGGGCGGCGGCGGTCTGGCCCGAGCCGGAGATGTCGTCGAGCTCGCCCTCGACAGTCAGCAGGCCGGAGGTCTTGATGTCCTGAGGTTTCACGCGTTCGGTCTTGCCATTCGCGCCCTTCACATCCCAGGTGCCGTTGACCAGCTTGAACTCCTGGAACACCGTGTTGATGGTTTCCAGGTAGTAGTCTGCGTCCATGTCGAGCACGGCGTTGTACTCGTCGTAGAACTTGCGGTGTGCTTCGGCACTTTCGTTGTCGCCCTTGATCAGGTCGCGGAAGTAGTCGTAGTGGCTGCTGGCGTGGCGGTCGGGGTTCATGGCCACAAAACCGGTGTGCTGCAGGAAACCCGGATACACGCGACGACCGGCGCCCGGAAACTTGTCGGGCACCCGGTAGATGACGTTGTTCTCGAACCAGCTGTGGCTGCGCTGAGTGGCCAGGTTGTTCACCGCGGTGGGCGACTTGGTGGCGTCGATCGGTCCGCCCATCATGGTCATTGACAGCGGCGTAGTCTCGCCGCGCGAGGCCATCAGCGACACGGCGGCCAGCACCGGCACGGTCGGCTGGCACACGCTCATCACGTGGCAGTTGCCGTAGTTCTTCTGCAGGTAGCGGATGAATTCCTGCACGTAGTTGATGTAGTCGTCCAGGTGGAACTCACCTTCCGACAGCGGCACCAGGCGGGCGTTCTTCCAGTCGGTGATGTAGACCTTGTGGTCCTTGAGCATGGTCTTGACCGTGTCGCGCAGCAGCGTGGCGTAGTGGCCCGAGAGCGGCGCCACGATCAGCACGACCGGTTGGGACTTGAGCTTGGCCAGGGTGGCGGTGTCGTCGGAGAAACGCTTGAAGCGGCGCAGCTCACAAAACGGCTTGTCGATTTCCACGCGCTCGTAGATGGCAACCTCGACACCGTCCACGTTCACCGTGGGAATGCCGAAAGTGGGTTTTTCGTAATCCTTTCCAAGCCGGTGCAGCAGGTCGTAGCCCGCAGAGATCCGTTGTGCCATCGGCAACTGGCCGAGGGGGGACATCGGGTTGCTGAACAGCTTCGCGGTGACTTCGGCCAGGTCGGCGAAGGGTTCCATGATCGAGCGCTGGGTTTCGTAGATCTGGTAGAGCATGGCTGTTGAAAAGGTTATGTTGCAGTGCAATATAACAGCAGGGCACCCCTGTCCAGAGGGGAAAAACACCTAATTCGCAGCCCCGTAGTGTCACCTTGGCGAAAGGAATCAGCCGTCGGGAAAACGTGGTTTTGACCGGCCAGATCGGGCAAACAGCGCGAATGGACACAAAAAAAGCCGCTCGGTGAGCGGCTTTTGGCAGACGGGCATGAGAAAAATCAAACGACCTTGGCAATGGCCTGACAGACGTAGTCGATGTTCTTGCTGTTCAGGGCGGCCACGCACATGCGGCCGGTGTCCGTGCCATACACCCCGAACTCGTTGCGCAGGCGCACCATCTGGTCCTTGGACAGGCCGGAGTAGCTGAACATGCCGATCTGGGTGGTGATGAAGCTCATGTCCTGCTTCACGCCCGCGGCCTTCAGTCCATCCACCAGTTTCTGGCGCATTTCCTTGATGCGCACGCGCATTTCACCCAGTTCCTTTTCCCACAGGGCGCGCAGCTCGGGGTTGTTCAGCACCGCGGCCACCACCGCGCCACCGTGGGTAGGCGGGTTGGAGTAGTTGGTGCGGATGACGATCTTGAGCTGGCTCAGCACGCGCGCGGCCTCGTCCTTGTCCGATGCCACCACCGACAGGGCCCCGACGCGCTCGCCGTACAGGCTGAAGCTCTTGGAGAAACTGGTGGAGACGAAGATGTTCAGGCCGGCGGCCACGAACTTGCCGATCACGGCGCCGTCTTCGGCGATGCCGTGGCCGAAGCCCTGGTAGGCCATGTCCAGGAAGGCGGTCAGATTACGGGCCTTGACGGCGGCGATCACCTGGTCCCATTGGGCTGCGGTGATGTCGTAGCCGGTGGGGTTGTGGCAGCAGGCATGCAGCACGACGATGGTGCCGGGGGCGGCGGCGTTCAGGTCGGCCAGCATGCCATCGAAGTTCACCGAGCGGGTGGCGGCGTCGTAGTAGCGGTAGCTGCCCACCTCGAAACCGGCGTTCTGGAAGATGGCGCGGTGGTTTTCCCAGCTCGGGTCGGAAATCAGCACCTTGGCGTCCGGGCTGACCTTTTTCAGGAAGTCGGCGCCGATCTTCAGGCCTCCGGTGCCGCCGATGGCCTGCACGGTGGAAACTCGGCCGGACTTCACGACGTCGGATTCGGCGCCGAACACCAGGGCCTTGACGGCGTTGTCGTAGGCAACGATGCCGTCGATGGGCAGGTAGCCGCGGGCGGCGGGTTTGTCCATCATCGCCTTCTCCGCGGCCTGCACGCACTGCAGCAGCGGCAGCTTGCCGTTGTCGTCGAAGTACACGCCCACGCCCAGGTTGACCTTGCTGGGGTTGGTGTCGGCAGCGAATTGTTCGTTCAGACCCAGGATGGGGTCGCGGGGGGCCATTTCGACGGCGGAAAACAGGGACATGAAAATCCTTGAAAGGTTGTCAGTAGCGAAGAGTCCGGGCGTGGTGTAGTGTGCCGGGTTCGGCCAATTTTAACGGCCGCTCCCCACCACTCGTTGACTGCGCCCATGCCGGATCTCTCTGAAGTCATCACGGAAAAGCAGGACGGCACCTTCGTCCGCTTCCCCGATTCCCCGTTCGAGCTGTTCCAGCCTTACCCGCCGGCCGGCGACCAGCCCACAGCGATCGCCGGACTGGTCGAAGGCATCGAGGACGGCGAGGTGTTCCAGACCCTGCTGGGCGTGACCGGCTCGGGCAAGACCTTCACCATGGCCAACGTGATCGCCCGCATCGGGCGCCCGGCCATCGTGTTCGCGCCCAACAAGACGCTGGCTGCGCAGCTGTACTCCGAATTCCGCGAGTTCTTCCCCAAGAACGCGGTCGAGTACTTCGTCAGCTATTACGACTACTACCAGCCCGAGGCCTATGTGCCGCAGCGCGATCTGTTCATCGAGAAGGACAGTGCGATCAACGAGCACATCGAGCAGATGCGGCTGAGTTGCACCAAGAGCATCCTGGAGCGGCGCGACGTGGTGATCGTGGCCACCGTCTCGGCCATCTATGGCATCGGCAAGCCCGAGAGCTACCACCAGATGGTGATGACGCTGCGCGTGGGCGACAAGGCCGGCCAGCGCGACCTGATCGCACAGCTGGTGCGCATGCAGTACAGCCGCAACGAGCAGGACTTCTCGCGCGGCAAGTTTCGCGTGCGCGGCGACACCATCGACGTGTTCCCGGCCGAACACTCGGAGATGGCGATCCGCATCGAGCTGTTCGACGACGAGGTCGAGAGTCTCCAGCTGTTCGACCCGCTCACGGGCAAGGTGCGGCAGAAGATCCCGCGCTTCACCGTCTACCCCAGCAGCCACTACGTGACGCCGCGCGAGCAGGTGCTCAGCGCCGTCGAGACCATCAAGGAAGAGCTGCGCGAGCGGCTGGCGCAGCTGGTGGGCATGGGCAAACTGGTCGAAGCCCAGCGGCTGGAGCAGCGCACGCGCTTCGACATCGAGATGCTCAGCGAGGTCGGCCACTGCAAGGGCATCGAGAACTATTCGCGCCACCTGGCCGGCAGTGCGCCGGGCGACCCGCCAGCCACGCTGACCGACTACCTGCCGCGCGACGCCATCATGTTCCTGGACGAGAGCCACCAGATGATCGGCCAGCTCAACGCCATGTACAACGGCGACCGCCAGCGCAAGACCACGCTGGTGGAATACGGGTTCCGGCTGCCCAGCGCGTTGGACAACCGGCCGCTGAAGTTCGAGGAGTTCGAGCAGCGCATGCGCCAGTGCATCTTCGTCTCGGCCACGCCGGCCGACTACGAGAAGACGCACGCCGGCAAGGTGGTGGAGCAGGTGGTGCGTCCCACAGGCCTGGTCGACCCCGTGGTCGAGGTGCGGCCGGCCACCCACCAGGTGGACGATGTGCTGCAGGAGATCCGCATCCGGGTGGAGCAGGGCGAGCGGGTGCTCATCACCACGCTGACCAAGCGCATGGCCGAGCAGCTGACCGACTACCTGACCGAGAACGGGGTCAAGGTGCGCTACCTGCACAGCGACGTGGACACGGTGGAGCGGGTCGAGATCATCCGCGACCTGCGCCTGGGCGCCTTCGATGTGCTGGTCGGCATCAACCTGCTGCGCGAGGGGCTGGACATTCCCGAGGTGTCGCTGGTGGCCATTCTGGACGCCGACAAGGAAGGCTTCCTGCGCGCCGAGCGCTCGCTGATCCAGACCATCGGCCGCGCGGCGCGCAACCTCAATGGCAAGGCCATTCTGTATGCCGACCGCATCACCGACTCGATGAGGCGGGCGATGGACGAGACCGAGCGGCGCCGGGCCAAGCAGATCGCGTTCAACGAGGCGAACGGCATCACGCCCAAGGGTGTGGTCAAACGCATCAAGGACCTGATCGACGGCGTCTACAGCGAGAAGGCGGGACGGGAGGCGGACCGCCTGGCGGCGGCCAGCGCGCAGAAGGCCGACCTGGAGGCACTGGACGAAAAGGACGCTGCGCGGGAAATCAAGCGGCTGGAAAAGCAGATGCTGGAGCACGCGCGCAACCTGGAGTTCGAGAAGGCGGCGTCTGTGCGAGACCAGTTGACCCGGCTCAAGGAGCGTCTGTTCGGCGCCGGCGGCCAGGACAAGGTGGCCTGAGCGGCTGCCGCACAATACCGGCCGGGGCGCCGCGAAGGGGGCGGCATGCAGATGCCGGGGGGCGCTCACAACAACACCTTTCGTTCACGCATGAACACCGCATCGCGAAGGTCGCAGCAGTCCGCACAGACGGACGATCAGACGCGCATCTACCTGATCGAAGACGATCCCGCCATCCTGCAGTTCGTCCGGCAGGCCCTTCTGTCCAGGCCGCAGTGGCAGCTGGCCGGCGTTTCGGTGAGCCGGCACCACGCGCTGGAACACGCACTGCACGCGAGTGCCAACGTGTTTCTGGTCGACCTTGGTCTGCCCGATGGCCGGGGTGAGGACCTGCTGCACTGGCTCGCCGTCGAACATCCGGACGCCGAGCTCTTGGTGTTCACCGTGTTTGGCGATGAGTCCCGCCTCGTGGCCGCGCTGCAGGCCGGGGCGACCGGTTATGTGCTCAAAGGCTGCACGCCAGAGGAACTGGTCACCGCCATCGAACAGATCCGGGCCGGCGGGGCGCCGATCTCGCCCTTGCTGGCGCGCATGCTGCTGCGTCAGTTCCGCTGGGTGCAAGAGGTGCCGACCGCGGCCCAGGAGTTGCAGGAAGTCCTGCTCTCGGACCGGGAGACCGAGGTGCTCCGGCTGGTCGCACAGGGCTACGTCAACAAGGAAATCGCCCAGCGGCTGTTCATATCGCCCGCCACGGTGGGCTCGCACATCAAGAACCTCTACCGCAAGCTGGCGGTTCACAGCCGGGTCCAGGTGGTCCGCGCCGCGCAGGAACGAGGTCTGCTGTGAGCTGGGCGGGGGCGCTGACCCGGCGGCTGCTGGCGACGCCGGCCTACTGGTGGGCGGGCATGCTGCTGGCGGTGGGCATTGCCGGTCTGGCCTGGGTGTCGCGCACCACCCCGGTGGAGGGCGCCCTGGTGGTCCGGCAGGCCCTGGTGGAGCACCGGCAGGCCGGCGTGTTGCAGGTGTCGGAGGTGGCGCTGCCCCATGTCTGGGATGACCAGTTGCCCCGCTGGGAAGGCGAAGCGCGGTACCGGTTGCCGTGGCCTGCCGGCTTGTCCTACAGCGGAGGCGACCAGGCTCCGTTGGCCATGCTGCTGCCGCGGGTCGGGGCCCGGTACCGGGTCTGGCTCAACGGGCAGGAAGTCGCCGACCGCTTCTGGTCGTATGAGGGCTTTGTGGACACCTCCCTCGTGCCCCAGATCGTGCATCTGCCGCGCGCCTGGCTGGCGGCCGAGCAAGCCGACAACCGAATCGAGATCGAGGTGCGAGGTCAGCCGCTGCGCAAGAGCGGGCTGTCGCAGGTGCAGATCGGCCGGGCCGATGCGCTGGTCCAGCGCCATGCTGACCTGATGTGGTGGCAGGTGTACGTGACCTGGATGGTGGCCGCCGTGTCGCTGATGCTCGGCCTGATGGCGCTGCTCCTGTGGCTGAACACCCGCGAACGGCTGTTTGGCCTGCTGGCGGCGGCCACCTTCGCATGGGCGGTGCGGCTGGGGCTGTCGCCGCTGGAAACGCCGCCGATGTCCTTCGAGGTCTGGTACTACCTGCAGAAGCTCTCGTTCACGGCCTACTGCGGGTTTTTGTATCTCTTCATGTGGGACCTGTTCGACTACCGGCAGGGGCTGATCCGCAGCTTTGTCAATGGACTGTTGTGGCTCGGCCCGTTCTGGCTGGCGGTCACGGTGTACGTCGACAGCTACGCCATGTACTGGATCTGGATGGCTGTGATCACACTGACCTCGGCGGTGGCACTCGTGAAGCTGTTCCACCGGGCGCGCTGGGGGCTCGATGCCAACCAGCGGCTCACCATCGTGTTTGGTGCTGCCACCATGGCCACTGGCGTGCGCGACTTTGCCGTTGTGAACATGGGTTTTCCTGGCGATGCCGACATCCGCTGGATGACGGTGGGGTCGCTGATGCTGATGTACGCCCTGGGCTGGGTGATGGTGCGCAGGGTGTCGGCGGCCATGGAGCAGGTTCGGCTGCTCAACACCGAACTCTCGCGCAAGGTGGGGGAGAGAGAGGTCGAGTTGCAGCGGCTGTTCGAGCGTTTGCGCCACGTGGAGAGCCAGCGCGTGCTGGAGGCCGAGCGCCGCCGCCTCACGCGCGACATGCACGATGGCCTGGGCAGCCAACTGGTGCAGGCGCTCAACGTGGTCCGTGGCGGCGGACCCCAGGTCGACACCGCGGCGATGGCGGCCATGCTCCACCATGCGCTGGAAGATCTGCGCATGACCCTGGATTCCCTCGAACCCATGGACGGCGACCTACCCACCATCCTGGGCACCTTGCGCCAGCGCATTGCGCCGGCGATGCTGGCGGCCGGGGTGGAGTTGGTCTGGCAGGTGCAGGAGGTGCCACCGATTCCAGGGCTGGAGGCCCGGGGCGTGTTGCATGTGTTCCGTTGTCTGCAGGAGGTTTTTGCGAACGTGCTCAAGCACGCGCAGGCCGGGCGGGTCACGGTGAGCACACGGGACCTGGGCGGGCAGGTCGAGCTGTGTGTGTCCGACGATGGCGTTGGACTGGGCAGGCTTGACGGCGGTTTGTCTGGCGGGGGCGGGCGCGGGATGGGCAACATCCGGCTGCGAGCGGCCGAACTCGGTGTGCTGGTGTCGTTTGAGGAGGCCGCGCCCGGGACGTGCGTGCGCTTCCTCTTCCCTCTGCAGCGGCACGACCCGGCGGGCAGCGGGTAACCCGAGAGAAACACTTGGCTATTGGTGTATACTCGATAAAAACAGTCGGATACCAAGTTGACGTTGCAGCCACCACGGTGGCTGGGGTGGGTGGAGAAGCGGTCGAGTGGGTGTCTCAAGACGTCCGCCCGGTTCTACAACGGCAGCCAAACCTCACGATTCAGGAGCACCCCATGCGCCTCACGACCAAAGGCCGCTTCGCGGTCACCGCCATGATCGACCTGGCCCTGCGCCAGAACAATGGCCCCGTCACGCTGGCCGCCATCAGCCAGCGCCAGCAGATTTCGCTGTCCTACCTCGAGCAGTTGTTTGGCAAACTGCGCCGCCACGAGCTGGTGGAGTCCACCCGCGGCCCTGGCGGCGGCTACACGCTGGGCCGGAAGGCAGCAGAGATCACGGTCGCCGACATCATCGTGTCGGTGGACGAACCCATCGACGCCACCCAGTGCGGTGGCAAGGAAAACTGCCTGGGTGAGGGCAACCGCTGCATGACGCACGAGCTGTGGGCTCAGCTGAACGCCAGAATGGTCGACTTCCTCGATTCGGTCTCGCTGCAGTCGCTTGTGGACGAACAGATCGCCAAGGGCGTGGTGGTCGAGAATGCCCCCATGATCAAGCGCGCGATTTCCAGCGCCCCGGTGGTCAAGCCGATTCGCGTCAACGCGCCGAACTCGGTGTTCGCGCTCGGAGGCGCCGCACTCTCCAAATGACGAGCACGGCTGGTGCTTGCACCGGCCTCGCCTTTGGCATGCCCACCCATTCGGGGCGGGCATCCTTCTGGTCCCACGATTCCAAATTACTGAAAATCTGCCGCCATGAGCACGCCGCATTTCCCGATCTACATGGACTACAGCGCCACCAACCCCTGCGACCCTCGGGTGGTGGACGCGATGATTCCCTGGTTGCGCGAGCACTTCGGCAACCCGGCCTCACGCAGCCACGCCTGGGGCTGGGAAGCCGAAAAGGCTGTCGAAACCGCCCGCGAGCAGGTGGCGGCGCTGATCAACGCCGATCCGCGCGAGATCGTCTGGACTTCGGGCGCCACCGAGTCCAACAACCTCGCCCTCAAAGGCGCCGCGCACTTCTACAAGACCAAGGGCAAGCACCTGATCACGGTCAAAACCGAGCACAAGGCCGTGCTGGACACCTGCCGCGAGCTGGAGCGCCAAGGCTTCGAGGTGACCTACATGGATGTCCAGGCCGATGGCCTGCTGGACCTGGAGGCCTTCAAGGCCGCAATCCGCCCGGACACCATCCTGGCCTCGGTCATGTTCGTGAACAACGAAATCGGAGTGATCCAGGACATCGCCGCCATCGGCACCATCTGCCGCGAGAAGGGCGTGATCTTTCACGTGGACGCGGCGCAGGCCACCGGCCGGGTGGACATTGACCTGCAGACTCTGCCGGTGGACCTGATGAGCCTGACCAGCCACAAGACCTACGGTCCCAAGGGCATTGGCGCGCTGTACGTGCGGCGCAAGCCGCGCATCCGCATCGAGGCGCAGATGCACGGTGGTGGCCACGAGCGCGGCATGCGCTCGGGCACCTTGCCCACCCACCAGTGCGTGGGCATGGGCGAGGCCTACCGCATTGCCAAAGAAGAGATGCACGCCGAGAACGTGCGCATCCGCGCGCTGCACGACCGCATGGTCGCCGGCCTGAAGGACATCGAGGAGGTGTTCATCAATGGCCACGAGACGCAGCGCGTGCCCCACAACCTGAACATGAGCTTCAACTACGTCGAGGGCGAATCGCTGATCATGGGTATCAAGGGTCTGGCGGTGTCGTCGGGTTCGGCCTGCACCTCGGCCAGCCTGGAGCCCAGCTACGTGCTGCGGGCCCTGGGCCGCAGCGACGAGCTGGCCCACAGCAGCCTGCGCATGACCATTGGCCGCTGGACCACCGAAGAAGAGATCGACTACGCGATCGCCACCATCAAGGAAAACGTCGCCAAGCTCCGTGAACTCTCCCCCCTTTGGGAAATGTTCAAGGATGGCGTCGATCTGTCCACCATCCAGTGGGCAGCGCACTGAAGGAGAACAACCATGGCCTATTCTGAAAAAGTCGTTGACCACTACGAAAACCCCCGCAACGTCGGCTCTTTCGACAAGGGTGATGAATCCGTCGGTACCGGCATGGTGGGCGCACCTGCCTGCGGCGACGTGATGAAGCTGCAGATCAAGGTGAACCCGCAGACGGGCGTGATCGAAGATGCCCGCTTCAAGACCTACGGCTGCGGTTCGGCCATCGCGTCGAGTTCTCTGGTGACGGAGTGGGTCAAGGGCAAGACGCTGGACGAGGCGGCTGCGCTGAAGAACAGCGAAATCGCCGAAGAACTGGCCCTGCCGCCGGTCAAGATCCACTGCTCCATCCTGGCCGAAGACGCCATCAAGGCCGCTGTGGACGACTACCGCAAGAAGCACGCGAACTGAGTCCTGCCATGTCCGTCACGATTTCTGAAGCCGCGGCCCGCCACGTCACGCGCTACCTGGCCAAACGCGGCAAGGGCGTGGGCGTGCGCCTGGGTGTCAAGACCACCGGCTGTTCTGGCTTGGCCTACAAGCTGGAGTACGCCGACGAGATCGCGCCCGAGGACGTGGTGTTCGAGGAAAACGGCGTCAAGGTGCTGGTGGACCCCAAGAGCATGCCTTACATCGATGGCACGCAGCTGGACTTCGTGCGCGAGGGCCTGAACGAAGGCTTCAAGTTCCACAACCCGAACGAGCGCGACCGCTGCGGCTGCGGGGAAAGTTTCCGGGTCTAATCCCGGAAATGAACCTGCAATCCAACGACTTCGAACTTTTTGAGCTTCCACCGGCCTACTCGCTGGACCGCGCCGTTCTGGACGAACGCTGGAAGGCCTTGCAGCGCGAGGTGCACCCCGACCGGCACGCTGCGGCCGACGCCCAGACCCAGCGGCAGGCGATGCAGTGGTCCGTGCGCATCAACGAGGCTTACCAGCGCCTGAAGGACCCGCTGCAGCGCGCGAGCTACCTATGCGAACTGCACGGGGCTCCCGTCCAGGCGGAGAACAACACCGCCATGCCTCCTGCCTTTCTCATGCAGCAGATGGAATGGCGTGAAGCGCTGGAAGAGGCGGCTTCTGCCGCTGTGGTCGAGGATCTCGCCGATGAGGTGGCCTCTGCACGAAAGCGCATGCTGGCGCAACTGCAGCAGACCGCCGACGTGCAGCACGACTGGCCCGCACTGGCCGGGCAGGTCAGAGCCCTCATGTTCATTGAGCGTTTTGCGCGCGACGTCGAGAGCCGTCTCGAACAGCTGGGACAATAGCGGGTTGCGCTGGTTTCATTCCCGTTTTTTCTCTTCCGTCCATGGCACTCCTGCAGATCTCCGAGCCCGGTCAGTCCCTCGACCCGCACCAGCGACGTGTGGCGGTGGGCATTGACCTGGGCACCACACACTCGCTGGTCGCAGCGGTCCGGCATGGCGTGGCCGAATGCCTGCCCGCGCTGGATGGCCGAGTCATCCTGCCCAGCGTGGTGCGCTACCTCGACCCTCAAACCGGAGGTGCAGGGCGTCAGATCGGGTTTGATGCGCTGGCCGCGCAAATTGGTGATCCGGCCAACACGGTCAGTTCGGTCAAGCGACTGATGGGCCGTCGCCGCGATCAGGTGGTCGACGTGGACAAGCTGTCCTACGCCGTGGTCGACGACAACGGCATGGCCGTGGTCGAGACCGTGGCCGGGCGCAAGACCCCGATGGAGGTGAGCGCGGAGATCCTCGCCACGCTGCGGTTCCGCGCCGAGGACAGCTTCGACGACGAACTGTTCGGCGCGGTGATCACCGTGCCGGCGTACTTCGACGACGCCCAACGCCAGGCCACCAAGGACGCGGCCCAGCTCGCCGGCATCAATGTGCTGCGGCTGATCAACGAACCGACCGCTGCCGCCATTGCTTACGGACTGGACAACAGCAGCGAAGGCGTCTACGCCATCTACGACCTGGGTGGCGGCACCTTCGACATCTCCATCTTGCGACTGACACGCGGCGTGTTCGAGGTCATGGCCACCGGTGGTGATTCGGCTCTCGGTGGTGACGACTATGACCAGGCGCTGGCCTCCTGGGTGCTGCAGCAGGCCGGCCTCGGCCCCGTGGCGGATGCGGCCGAACGCGCCGCATTGCATCGCGAGGCTCGGCGCGTGAAGGAGCAGCTCTCGGCGCATGCCGAAGTGCTCTTCCGCGCCGAGATTGAAGGGATCGCTGTCGAACAGGCCGTGCGGCAAGAAGATTTCGAAGCCTGCACCGCAGAGCTGACGGCCCGCACCATGACCGCTGTGCGCAAGGTGCTTCGCGACGCGGGCGTGACCCGGGACGAGGTGCAGGGCGTGGTCATGGTCGGCGGCTCGACCCGCATGCCGGTGATCCGCCGCGCTGTGGGCGAGTTCTTCGGCCGCGAGCCGCTGACCAACCTCAACCCGGACGAGGTGGTGGCGCTGGGTGCCGCCATCCAGGCCAACGCGCTGGCCGGCAACAGCCAGGACGGTGACCTGCTGCTGCTGGATGTGATCCCGCTGTCGCTGGGCATCGAGACCATGGGTGGGCTGGTCGAACGCATCGTGCCGCGCAACAGCACCATTCCCACCGCCCGTGCCCAGGACTTCACCACCTACCAGGATGGTCAGACCGCGCTAGCGCTGCACGTGGTGCAGGGCGAGCGCGATCTGGTGGCCGACTGCCGAAGCCTGGCGCGCTTCACGCTGCGCGGCATCCCGCCCATGGCGGCCGGTGCGGCGCGCATCCGCGTGACCTTCACCGTCGATGCCGATGGCCTGCTGTCGGTCAGTGCGAAAGAGCAGGGCAGTGGTGTCGAGGCGAAGATCGACGTCAAGCCGGCCTACGGTCTGTCGGACGAACAGATCGCTGCCATGCTGCAGGACAGCTTCAACACCGCCCAGCAGGACATGGCTGCGCGGGCGCTGGTTGAGGCGCGCGTGGATGCCGACCGCATGATCGCCGCCACCCGCAGCGCGCTCGCCGCTGATGGCGACCTGCTGGACGTGGCTGAACGCGATGCCATCGACACCCTGATCAATACGCTGGCGGCAGTTTCGGCCGACGGCAGCGCCGCCGACATCGAAGCCGCCACGCAGGCGCTGGCCAAGGGCACCGAAGCCTTTGCGGCCCAGCGCATGAACCGAGGCATCCAGCATGCGCTGGCCGGCCGCAAAGTCGAAGAAGTCTGAACCCATGCCCACGATCAAGATCCTCCCGCACCCCGAGTACTGCCCGCAGGGCGCCAGCGTCAGCGCGCCCCCCGGCACGTCGATCTGCGAAGCGCTGCTGGACAACGACATCAAGATCGAGCACGCCTGCGACATGAGCTGCGCCTGCACCACCTGTCACGTGGTGGTGCGCGAAGGCTTCAACAGCCTGGGCGAGCTCGATGAAGCCGAAGAAGATCTGCTCGACCGCGCCTGGGGTTTGGAGCCCAACTCCCGCCTGTCCTGCCAGGCCATCCTGGCGCAGCAGGATGTGACGATCGAGATTCCGAAGTACTCGATCAACCACGCCAAAGAGAACCACTGATGAGACAGATCGTTCTCGACACCGAAACCACCGGCCTGTCGGCGGAGAACGGTGATCGCATCATCGAGATCGGCTGTGTCGAGCTGCTCAATCGCAAACTCACCGGCAACAACCTGCACCACTACATCAACCCCGAGCGCGACAGCCACGAGGACGCGCTCAAGGTGCACGGCATCAGTAACGAGTTTTTGCGTGACAAGCCCAAGTTCGCGCAACTGGCCGACGAGATCCTGGACTACCTCTCTGGCGCCGAGCTGATCATCCACAACGCGCCGTTCGACATCTCCTTCCTCAACAAGGAGCTGGAGCGGCTGGGCCGCAAGCCGATCAAGGCCTACATCGACGGGGTGATCGACACCCTGGTGATGGCCAAGGAGATGTTTCCGGGCAAGCGCAATGGCCTGGATGCGTTGTGCGACCGCCTGGGCGTGGACAACTCCAGCCGCACGCTGCACGGGGCCTTGCTCGATGCCGAACTGCTGGCCGATGTCTACATCAACATGACTCGGGGCCAGGATGCCCTGATTGTTGAAGAGGGCATTCCGACCGAGGTGAGCCTTGGGGAAGAGCTGGTGCAGGTCGACCTGAGCCGCTTGGAGCTGCCGGTGCTGACCGCCAACGAGCAGGAAGCGGCTGCCCATGACGCCGTGCTCGCGGATATCGACAAGGCCTGCAAAGGCAAAACCCTGTGGCGCCAACTCGCTCCCGCTGTCTGATTTTGGGCGGTCGTCGGAAAAGGGAAAATATCAGGCTATAATGCGAGGCTTCCGAACAATCGGATCTGATGACAAGTCAGGCAAGATTTTCGGGCGGTTAGCTCAGTGGTAGAGCACTGCCTTCACACGGCAGGGGTCGCAGGTTCGAACCCTGCACCGCCCACCAGTCAAAGCCCCGAGCGAACGCTCGGGGCTTTTTCTTTTTGGCAGCCGATGGAGACGGGCCATGGACCAGGTGGATGTGTTGGTGATCGGCGCTGGCGTGGTTGGGCTGGCGGTGGCCCGGGCGCTGGCGCTGTCCGGGCGCGAGGTGCTGGTGCTCGAGCGTGAAGCGGGTATCGGCATGGGCACAAGCTCTCGCAACAGCGAAGTCATCCATGCCGGGATCTACTACCCGACAGGCTCGCTCAAGGCGCAACTGTGCGTGCGGGGACGTGCGCAGCTGTACGCATACTGCTTGGAGCGAGGCATTGCCCATCGCCGTTGCGGCAAGCTGATCGTTGCCCATACGCCTTCTCAGGTCGCCGGTTTGCCGGACATCATGGCCAGGGCGCGCGCCAACGGTGTGGACGATCTTGTGTTGCTCGGCGCCGACGAAGCCCGCGCGCTGGAGAGTCGCCTGCACTGTGCGGCGGCCTTGCTGTCGCCCTCTACGGGCATTGTCGACAGCCACGGGTTGATGCTCGCGCTGCAAGGCGATCTGGAAAATGCGGGTGGTATGGTGGTCTGTCACAGCGTCGTTGACGAAGTCGCTGCGACCGGTGGGCAGTTCGTGGTCCGGACCGCCGATGGCACAGAACTTCAGGCGACAACGGTGGTGAATGCCGCTGGTCTCGACGCCTGTGCCGTGGCGTCGCGGACGACCGGGCTGGACCGCGTGCATGTGCCTCGCGCGAGGTACGCCAAAGGCAACTACTTCACGCTCGCGGCCGGGCGTTCACCGTTCGAGCGATTGATCTACCCGGCGCCCGAGCCGGCGCAACACCTGGCCGGGCTGGGCGTCCACCTCACCATCGACCTGGGCGGGCAGGCGAAGTTCGGTCCCGACGTTCAGTGGACCGACGATCCTGAGGATCTGGTGGTGGACCCGGCGCGAGGCGATGCCTTTTATGCCGAGGTGCGCAAATACTGGCCCGAACTGCCGGACGGTGTCCTCCAGCCGGGCTACGCGGGCATGCGCCCCAAGATCAGCGGACCCGACGAGCCGGCGGCCGATTTCCGCATCGACGGGTCGGCTGTGCATGGCCTGCCCGGCCTGGTCAACCTGTTCGGTATCGAGTCGCCGGGCCTGACCAGCTGCCTGGCGATTGCCGAGCGGGTGGTCAGCCTGTTGCGCTGATCAGCGGGCTTCCTTGAGGGCTTGCGCGGCCTCGCGCACCAGGGCAGACCCCTTGTAGATCAGACCGGTGTAGATCTGCACCAGATCCGCGCCCGCCCGCACCTTGCTGACGGCATCGTCGCCGCTGAGCACGCCGCCCACACCGATGATGGGAAACCCCTTGCCCAGCGAACCGCGCAGCAACCGGATGACCCTGTTGCTGGCCGCCAGCACCGGCGCTCCCGAGAGCCCGCCAGCCTCTTCGGCATGGGCCAATCCCGCCACCGCATCGCGGCTGAGCGTGGTGTTGGTCGCGATCACGCCCAGCCGCTGGTTGGGCTGACCTGCGGTGTCGCTGCCATAGCGCAGAAGGGTGGCTGCGATCACCCCGATCTGCGTTTCGTCCAGATCGGGCGCAATCTTCAGGAAAACCGGTGCCTGTTTGCCGTAGCGCTGTGCGAGCAGCTCGCGCCGTTCCATGACCGCGCCCAGCAAGGCATCCAGGGCTTCGTCGCTTTGCAGGCTGCGCAGGTTCTTGGTGTTGGGGCTGGAGATGTTGACCGTCACGTAATCGGCGTGCGGGTACACGCCATCGAGGCAGGTCAGGTAGTCGCTGGTGGCCTGCTCGATGGGGGTGGCGGCGTTCTTGCCAATGTTCAGGCCCAGCAGCATGGGCGATGGGCCGCCCTTGCTGCGAAACCGCGCTTTCTGCACATTGGTCACAAAGGCAATCAGTCCTTCGTTGTTGAAGCCCAGCCGGTTGATCAGCGCGTTGCGTTCGGGGATGCGGAACAAGCGCGGCCTGGGGTTGCCCGGCTGGCCCTTGGGGGTGACGGTGCCGACCTCCACAAAGCCGAAGCCCATGGCCGACAGCCCGTCGATGCAGCGTGCGTTCTTGTCCAGCCCGGCGGCCAGACCCACACGGTTCGGGAACCTCAGGCCGGCCACCATCACCGGGTCGTCAATGCGCGACTCGCTCCAGAGGCAGCTCAGGGGCGAGTGCTGGAAGCGCGCGATGTTGTCGAGCGTCAACTCGTGCGCAGTTTCAGGGTCCAGACCGAAGAGAAGCGGGCGGGTGAGCGCGTAGGGCAGAAGTGACATCGGATAATCAACAAATTCGCGTAAACCCTGATTCTCTCAAATGACCCAAGACGAACTCAAAGCCCTGGTCGGCCAGGCCGCCCTTCAGTACGTGACCCCGGGTGAAGTGGTCGGTGTCGGCACCGGCTCAACGGTCAACAAGTTCATTGATGCGCTGGCTGCCATCAAAGGCAGCATTCCCGGAGCGGTATCCAGTTCGGAAGCTTCAACCGCCCGCCTCAAGGCGCTGGGCATTCCTGTGCTGGAGGCGTCCGCAGTCGAGGGGCTTTCGGTCTACATCGATGGTGCCGACGAGATCGACGCAAAAGGCTACATGGTCAAGGGCGGCGGTGCCGCACTGACGCGCGAGAAGATCGTGGCCGCGATGTCCAGGCGCTTCGTCTGCATCGCCGACGAGTCCAAGATGGTGCCGGTGCTGGGGGCTTTCCCGCTGCCGGTCGAGGTGATTCCGATGGCGGCTGCCCGTCTGGCTCGCCAGTTTGACGGGCTGGGCGGTTCCGCCAGGCTGCGCATCAAGGATGGCCAGCCCCTGGTGACCGACAACGGTCAGCACATCCTGGATGTCACCGGTTTGAAGATCAGCGATCCGCTGGCTTTCGAGAGCGAGGTCAACCAGTGGCCTGGCGTCGTGACCGTGGGGGTTTTTGCCCACCAGAAAGCCAGCGTGTGCCTGCTCGGTACCCCGGGCGGGGTGCGCACGCTGACGTTCTGACCAGCAGCGGGGCCAGAGGGCGACTGCCCCCGGTTTCTCAGAAGCGGATGCCGCTGGGATTGCTGGCCGGCGGCGTCACCGGGACTTCCGCGGGTGTATCGGCAGCGGGTTGACCGGCGGGCGTTCTGGTGGCGGGCGCCGCAGCCGGTTTGGCCTCGACCAGCGGGGTGGCTGCTTCGCGACGGTAGCTGGGGGGCAGCACCGACTTTTTCGGGTAGCCGGCCGCATCCAGGTACTGGCCCCACTCGGTGGCCGAATAGCCCTTGAGCTGTTGTCCTCCGACGGTCAGCAGCGGCAGGCTGGTGGCGCCGCTCAGTCGCTTGAAGGCGGCCACGTCGTCGCTGCTGTTGACGGTTTTTTCAGCAAAGGGAATGCCCCGCGTGCTCAGGAAGTTGCGGCCACTGTCGCAGGGCGAGCAGTCGGCGCCGGTGTAGAGGGTCACGGGATAGCGGCTCGCTGCCTGACGAACCTCAACCGGCAGCGTGGGTGCGGCCGATCCCGCTGAGCTGGCCCCGTCGACTGGGCGGGCGTTGGTCGCAGCCGGTGGTGGCTGGTCGGAATAGGTGACTTTGCCATCAGGCCCCACGATCCGGTAGACGCCTTGGGCAGAAGCAAGCGGAGCGACCAGCATGCCTGCGAGTGCGACTGCGGGAGCGAGCTTCGATACAGAGAAGATCGAGTGGCGGCAGAAGGAGCGCATGTCGTTTGTCCTCGGAAGAGATCGGATGAAGGCGGGTCAGGCCATGCCCTGGTGGCGCAGCAGCGCATCCAGGCCGGGTTCGCGGCCGCGGAAGGCCTTGAACGACTCTATGGCCGGGCGGCTTCCTCCCGCCTCGAGAATGGCTTCACGGTAGCGGCGGCCCGTGGCCACGTCCAGCGTGCTGTGACCACTGGCGCGCGCAGCTTCCTCGAAGGCCGAGTAGGCGTCGGCCGAGAGCACCTCCGCCCACTTGTAGCTGTAGTACCCAGCGGAATAGCCGCCTGCAAAGATGTGGCTGAAGGTGTGCGGCGTGCGGCTGTAGGGCGGTGGCTGCAGCACCGCGACCTCATCGCGGACCTGCGACAGCAGCGCCAGGATGTCCTCGCCGCTTGACACGGGGGCAGGCTGGCTGTGCAGCAGCATGTCGAACAGGGAGAACTCGACTTGGCGCAGCGTCTGCAGCCCGCTCTGGAAGTTTTTGGCCGCCAGCATCTTGTCGAACAGGTCGCGCGGAAGGGGTGCACCGGTGTCCACGTGCGACGTCATGTGCTTGAGAACGTCCCATTCCCAGCAGAAATTCTCCATGAACTGGCTGGGCAGTTCGACCGCGTCCCATTCGACACCGCTGATGCCAGACACGTCGCGTTCGTTGACACGCGTGAGCATGTGGTGAAGGCCGTGACCGAACTCGTGGAACAAGGTGATCACGTCGTCGTGCGTGAGCAGGGGGGGCTGCCGGACTCCATTGACCTCGACGCCCTCGGCGAAGTTGCAGACCAGGTGCGCCACGGGCGTCTGCACGCTGCCGTCGTCCGGTCGCAGCCAGCGGGCCCGCACATCGTCCATCCAGGCGCCACCGCGTTTGCCGTTGCGGGCCGCGGGGTCGAGGTAGAACTGGCCGACAAGTTCGGGTCCGGTCGCAGTCCGGCGTTCGATGCGGTAGAACTCCACCAGCGGGTGCCAGACCGGGGCGATGTCCCGGCGGATGCTCACCTCGAACAAGGTTTCGACGATCTGGAAAAGGCCCGCCAGCACCTTGGGCGCGGTGAAGTAGGGCTTGATCTCCTGGTCGCTGAAGGCGTAACGGGCTTCCTTGAGCTTTTCGCCGATGTAGGGCCAGTCCCAGGGCTGCGGATCGCTGATCCCCAGTTCCTGGGCGGCGAACTCCCGCAAATCCTTCACATCCTGCTCGGCGTACGGGCGGGCCTTGCGGGCCAGATCGCGCAGGAAACCGATCACCTGTTCGGGCGATTCCGCCATCTTAGGCACCAGTGAGACATCGGCGAAGTGGCGATGTCCCAGCAACTGGGCCTCCTCGTGGCGCAGCGCCAGCAGCTCGGCCATGATGGTCGTGTTGTCGAAGCGGGTGGCGTCGCCCTCGGCCTGGTCGCTGGCGCGCGTCACGTAGGCGCGGTAGAGCTTTTCCCGCAAAGCGCTGCTGCGGGCAAACTGCATCACAGGCAGGTAGCAGGGCATCTTGAGGGTGAGTTTGTGACCGGCCTGGCCGTCTGCCTGGGCCGCCGCGCGCGTGGCCTGCTGCACATCCGCCGGCACCCCTTCGAGGTCTTCTGGTGACACGTACAGACTGAAAGAGTCGGTGGCGTCCAGTGCGTTTTCGCTGAACTTCTGGGCGAGTTCGGCCTGTCGTTCCTGCAGCCAGGCGAACCGCTGCTTGGCCTCTCCTTGCAACTCGGCACCGCCCAGAACGAATCCACGCATGGCGTTGCGGTGGGCCTGTGCCTGCTCAGGGTTCAACCGGGAGACGTCCATGGCCTTGTACTTGGCATACAGACGCTCGTCGGCACCCAGCCGCGTCCAGAATTCCGTCACGCGGGGCAGCGCTTCGTTGTAGGCAGCCCGCAACTCGGGTGTGTCGGCCACGCTGTTGAGGTGTCCGACTGCACCCCAGGCGCGCGACAGTCGCTCGGTGGACACGTCGAGCCGGGCAGACAAGGCGCTCCAGTCCGCAGGAAACTCCGGCGCCGTGACGTTCTCCAGGGCGGCATCGGCTTCCTTCAACAGGGCATCGATGGCGGGCGCCACGTGGGAAGGGGTGATGGCATCGAACCGCGGCAGTGCGGAGAAATCGAGCAGTGGGTTGTCAGCGACGGTGTTCATGCAACTCAGTAGGGGCTCGGGACAGAAAGTTCAATGGCCTGGGCGGCTGGAACCCGGAACACCGGCTCAGCGGGCGCTTTTCTTGATGCTCTTCTTGAGCACCTTGGCGCGCTTGACCTGGCCGCCGGGAGTCAGTCGCTGGTTGCCCAGCACCCGAACCACCTTGACTTCGGGCTTCTGGCCTCCGCGCTTGCTGAACTTGAGCACCTTCACATCGCGTGGCCCGGGCATGCGGTCTTCATCGGCCACTTTCTGCTTCTCCGGAACCGGGCGCCACAGCACCAGCAACTTGCCGATGTGCTGAATGGGGGCTGCCTCCAGCTCGTCGGCCAGCGTCTGGAGCATGGCCTCGCGGGATGGGCGGTCGTCGCTGAACACACGGATCTTGATCAGGCCGTGGGCCTTGAGCGCTGCGTCCACCTCCTTTTTGACGGCGGCGGTCAGTCCGTCTCCGCCAACAAGAACGACGGGATCGAGATGGTGCGCCTCGGCGCGGTGCACCTTGCGCTGTGCGGGCGTGAGTTGGATCTGGGGCATGGGACAATTATCGTTTACATAGCGGCGGCTCACAGCCCCGGTTTCGCCATGGGCATGAAAGTCAAGACTCAGAGCAAGAAGGTCAACAAGGCGTGGCTGAACGAGCACGTCAACGATCCGTATGTGCGTCTGGCCCAGAAAGAGGGTTACCGTGCGCGGGCGGCCTACAAGCTCAAGGAGATCGACGAAACCCTGGGGCTGATACGTCCGGGTGACGTGGTGGTCGATCTGGGTTCGGCGCCCGGCGCCTGGAGTCAGTATGTGCGGCGGCGCCTGAGCCCGGGCGGCGCCGCTGTCGGCGAGTTGCACGGACAGATCATCGCGCTGGACCTGCTGCCAATGGAACCCGTCGAAGGCGTGCACTTCATCCAGGGCGACTTTCGCGAGCGCGAAGTACTGGCCGCGCTGGAGCAGGCGCTGGCCGACCGTGGGGTGAAGGCAGTCGATGTCGTGGTGTCCGATATGGCGCCGAATCTCTCTGGCATCGGGTCGGCCGACGCCGCGCGCATTGAGGATCTGGTGGGCCTTGCAGTGGACTTCGCCAGTCAGCACCTCAAGCCAGATGGTGCCTTGGTGGCCAAGCTGTTTCACGGTGGGGCCTACGACCCTCTGGTGGCCCTGTTCCGAAAGACGTTCAAAGTGGTAAAGACCTTCAAGCCCAAGGCGTCGAGGGACAAATCCTCTGAAACCTTTTTGGTGGGCATGGGTCTCAAAAGCCCGAGCTGATCAATAAATACTAACCATTTCATTGGCGTTGCCTCCCCAAATGTCAAGTCCCTCGTGGCTTGAAACACCTAAAATGGCCTCAACATGCCAGTATCCGTTCTAGTCAGGAGCCGACCTTGAACAACCAGTGGTTCTCGAAGATTGCCGTGTGGATGGTGATCGCCATGGTGCTTTTCACCGTCTTCAAGCAATTCGATGGCCGCGCGACGGCCGGAGCCGGTTACGTCGGCTACTCCGAGTTCCTGGATCAGGTGAAAGCACAGCAGATCAAGCAGGCCACCATCCAGGAGGGCCAGGGCGGTACCGAAATCGTGGCGGTCACGCACGATGACCGGCGCATCCGCACCACGGCCACTTATCTCGACCGCGGTCTGGTGGGTGACCTGATCAACAACAATGTCAAGTTCGACGTGCGTCCGCGCGAAGAGGGCTCGCTGCTGATGACCCTGCTGGTCAGTTGGGGGCCGATGCTGCTGCTGATCGGCGTGTGGATCTACTTCATGCGCCAGATGCAGGGCGGTGGCAAGGGGGGGGCCTTCAGCTTTGGCAAGAGCAAGGCCCGCATGCTCGACGAGAACAACAATACCGTGACCTTTGCCGACGTCGCCGGTTGCGACGAAGCCAAGGAAGAGGTCAAGGAGGTTGTGGACTTCCTCAAGGACCCGCAGAAGTTCCAGAAGCTGGGCGGCCGCATTCCGCGCGGCCTATTGCTGGTCGGTCCTCCGGGCACCGGCAAGACACTGCTGGCCAAGGGCATTGCCGGCGAAGCCAAGGTGCCGTTTTTCAGCATCTCGGGTTCGGATTTCGTGGAGATGTTTGTTGGCGTGGGTGCGGCCCGTGTGCGCGACATGTTCGAGAACGCCAAGAAGAACGCGCCCTGCATCATCTTCATCGACGAAATCGATGCGGTCGGTCGCCAGCGAGGTGCCGGTCTGGGGGGGGGCAACGATGAACGTGAGCAGACCCTGAACCAGATGTTGGTCGAGATGGACGGCTTTGAAACCAACCTGGGCGTGATCGTGGTGGCCGCCACCAACCGCCCGGACATTCTGGACGCCGCCCTGTTGCGCCCGGGGCGTTTCGACCGGCAGGTCTACGTGACGCTGCCCGACATCCGTGGTCGCGAGCAGATCCTGAACGTGCACATGCGCAAGGTGCCGTTGGGCACCGACGTGAACGCCAGCGTGATCGCCCGCGGGACGCCCGGCATGAGTGGTGCCGACTTGGCCAACCTGTGCAACGAGGCCGCCCTGATGGCCGCCCGCCGCAACGCGCGCGTGGTCGAGATGCAGGACTTCGAGAAGGCCAAGGACAAGATATTCATGGGTCCCGAGCGCAAGAGCATGGTGATGCCCGAGGAGGAGCGCAAGAACACGGCTTATCACGAAGCTGGGCATGCCCTGATTGGCAAGCTGCTGCCCAAGTGCGATCCGGTGCACAAGGTCACGATCATTCCGCGCGGCCGGGCACTGGGTGTGACCATGAGCCTGCCGGCGCAGGACCGCTACAGCTACGACAAGGACTACATGCTGAACCAGATCAGCATGCTGTTCGGTGGCCGCATCGCGGAGGAGGTGTTCATGAACCAGATGACCACGGGCGCTTCCAACGACTTCGAGCGTGCCACCTCAATCGCCCGCGACATGGTGATGCGCTACGGCATGACCGACGCGTTGGGCCCGATGGTCTACGCTGAAAACGAGGGCGAGGTGTTCCTGGGCCGTTCGGTCACCAAGACCACCAACATGAGTGAGCAGACCATGCAGAAGGTGGACGCCGAGGTTCGTCGCATCATTGATCAGCAGTACAAGCTGGCGCGTGACCTGATCGAGGAGCACAGCGACAAGATGCACGCGATGGCGACGGCCTTGCTGGAGTGGGAAACCATTGATGCCGACCAGATCGACGACATCATGGCCGGGAAGCCGCCGCGCCCTCCCAAGGACTGGACACCTCGCACGCCATCGGCGGGCGGAGGTGGCAGCGGCGGGACGCCTGCCGTGACCACGGACACGGCGCCAACAGCCGCCTGAGGCGCGTCATCAGTCCAGTCTTTTTTCTGCGGGGCCCCATGGGCCCCGTTTCTATTCAGAGACCCGTATGCAGTGGACCACCTCCCGTTTTGTCATCGACCTGGACACGCCGAAGGTCATGGCCATCGTCAATGTGACGCCTGACTCATTTTCTGATGGTGGGCAACATGACAGCACGTCCTCCGCGCTGAGACATTGCGAGCAGGTGCTCAAGGAAGGCGCACATATTCTGGACATTGGCGGCGAATCGACACGGCCGGGTAGTCCTGCGGTACCACTGGAGGCCGAACTTGAGCGGGTCGTTCCGGTCGTGCGCGAGGCGGTGAAACTGGGGGTGCCGGTATCGGTGGACACCTACAAGCCGGAAGTCATGCAATCGGTGCTGGACCTCGGCGCCGACATCGTGAACGACATATGGGCTTTGCGCCGCAAGGGCGCAGAGAGTGTGGTGTCTGGCCATCCGCGCTGTGGTGTGTGCCTGATGCACATGCATCGCGATCCGCAGACCATGCAGGTGGCGCCCATGGATGGCAGTGTGCTGACTCCTGTGCGGCAATTTCTAGAGGACCGGGCTGCAGTGCTGGAGGGGAGGGGGGTGAGCCGAGAGCGGATCGTATTGGACCCAGGCATTGGTTTTGGCAAGTCGGTGCAGCAGAATTTTGAACTTCTGGCAAATCAGTCCGCATTGAATCAACTGCCATATCCGTGGCTTGTTGGTTGGTCGCGTAAGTCATCGCTCGGTGCCGCCACTGGACGACCGACTCCAGTCGAGCGTGTTTCCTCCAGCGTGGTGGCGGCTGTACTCGCGGTGGAGCGTGGTGCTTCAGTGGTTCGTGTACACGATGTTCGGGACACGGTGGATGGACTGGCCGTATGGCTGGCCATAGGTGCACCAGCGAACACAGCCTAAAGTCGCAACAAAGTGTGTATCCCCCGCTTTGGGGGCGAAACCAACTAGTACGCAAGTTACAATGCCGACCTGCCAAAAATATATTCAGGAGGAAGTGGCAGCAGGTCCGGCCTAAGCGCGACACAGCGTGGCTGGGCTCGCCGGCCCGCGCAGCCGTCATGCTGGATTGTCCGGATCTCGCGGTACCCAGGGAGGTGATGCAACACGTCGTGCGCGTGGAGTCATCGCGCAATCCGTTCGCCATCGGAGTGGTGGGCGGTTACTTGGCGCGCCAGCCCAAAAGTCTTGAAGAAGCGCTGGCCACTGTGCGTCAGCTCAAGGAAGAGGGCTACAACTTTTCCGTAGGCATCTCTCAGGTCAATCGCTACAACCTGGCGAAATACGGCCTCAAGACCTACGAACAAGCGTTCGAAGTCTGCCCTAACCTGCAAGCGGGTTCCCGCATCCTTCGAGAGTGCTACGACCGTGCCCAAGACTGGGGCAAGGCCTTCAGTTGCTACTACTCGGGTGACTTCACTACGGGCTTTCAGCACGGATATGTGCAGAAGGTGTTCGCTTCCATGTCCAAGGGAGTGCTAGCCAAGGACTCAAGCCTGCCCGTGGCTATACGCGTTATTCCACGCGAAGGCGTCCAGCGTCGGCGTGTCAGCGACGAGCAACTGCCTCTAAGAACTATCGGAAAAGTTCTGCGTCTTGATGGATTGCAGCTGCGAACGGCTTCTGCGTACCCAGAGTCCTATCCGGTACGTCGGCATATCTCTTCCTCGAAGCTACCTGTTGCGGGAAAAACACAGCTGCTTGCCGAGTATGGGGGGCAGCAAGCAAATGCCAACGAATCGAGTTCCGGCCTCTCTGTGCTGGGAATAGGTGTTGTGGCTGCAACTCAGACCACATTGCCCGAGAGTTCACGCACCCAGATTCCAGTGCAGATGGTAGGTGTGGACGGTGATCCCTATCAAACCCGCATGCTTCCACTCCAAACCGGCTTTCCCGACAAAGTTCGGCCTGGGCCAGACTTCAATCAACCTTCCCGCTCTACTCGTTCGGCTGCCCATGTCGCCGAGCGCAGAGGTGGCTTGTTGCTTTCCACTGAGTCTTCAGCTTTGTCTGAAAACCCGGCTGATCGGTCGTCACCGTTCGTCGGAAATGTTCGCGGTCCGAAAGGCATATCGCCGACGGATCATTCCTTCGTCTTTTGATATTTCAACTTCCTCAATACTTCTATGTTGACCACTCAAAAATTCACGCATCGGTTGGAGTATCGCTTTGCCATAGCGGTATTGATCTGCTTGATTTGTATTTTTTTCGTCCCAGAAGTTCTCGCGCAACAACAGGGAGGATTCACGGCTGCCTGTCAGAATGTCCAGACATTCTTTGGCCGTGTAGTGACAATTCTCCGTGCAGCGTCAGTGGCGATCGTAACTATCGCAATTGTTTTTGCTGGCTACCAGATTGCATTTGCTCACAAGCGTTTATCTGATGTTGCTCCGGTGTTGGTTGGAGGTCTTCTGATTGGCGGTGCAACCGCCCTTGCCAGTTGGTTTGCAACCGATCTCGGGGCTGGCTCGGTTGTGGGTGCTCAAGCAACTTGCTGAGCAGGGTCTTTTAAGCGATGAATAGAGATACTGTTTTCCGCGGCTGTACCCGGCCTGCAATGATCATTGGAGTACCCTACTTACCTTTTGTAGTAGGCGCTGGTACTCCACTGGTCTTGGCTATGTATATTTCGTGGTGGTTTCTGCTTCTGATACCGTTTTCAGTCCTAATAATGCGATTAATGGCTAAAAGGGATGAGATGATTTTTCGATTGATTGGGTTGAATCTGGTGTTTCGATTTTTGCCCAGAAATCTAAATGCGGCTGGAGGCGCTTGGGTATTTTCGCCGCAGCGGCAGAGCAAAGGTAATCGCGGTAAGAAGATGGAGCCGTACGCTTGAACGAGCGGCTAAATACTTCATCGGTAGATCCTGCTTATGTCTTTGTTCTCGCCCGATGCTGACTTCAGCAACTTTATTCCCTTCAGCACTCATGTGGATACCCACGCGGTGAAATCACGGGAAGGTGACTACTTGATCACCTGGTTGCTCAGTGGATTCCCGTTCGTAGGACGGGAAGACTGGGAGCTTGAGCACCGGCACAAAGCCTTCAACAACCTGCTGCAAAGCCTGCGTGCGCCGGATTTCGAGAACGTCGCATTCTGGGCCCACGACATCCGGCGTCGCCGGCCCATCAAGGCCGAGGCGCGCTTTCCCCACACCTTCAGCCAGGAACTGCACGACAAGTACATCGACCGGCTTTCGAGCAAGCGGTTGATGCAGAACGAGCTCTACCTGACCATGGTCTACCGCCCAGTGGTCAGTGGAAAGAAGTTCGCAGCGATCTCGCGAGACATTGAGGCCTTGCGTAAGGAAGAGAAGGCTTATCTTGAGAAGATCTACGAGTTGGTGGGCAACGTCGAGGCCCTGCTGCAGGACTACTCACCGTACCGCCTGGGTCTCTACGAGAGTGTGCACAAACAGGTCTTTTCCGAGAACCTGGAGTTCTTTGGCTACCTGATCAATCACGTGGATGAGCCTGCGCCGGTGTTGCCGGCACCCATCTACAACTACCTCCCGACAAGCAAGCATCTGTTCTCGACAGGGAGCGGTGATTTCGCCATTCGCACTGCCAACGGCGACAACTATTTCGGTGCCATCCTCAACATCAAGGAGTACGCCGACAGCTCCTGGCCAGGCATTCTGAACGGCCTGAAGTATCTGGAGTTCGAGTACATCGTCACTCATTCCTTCACGCCCATGAGTCGCTACGACTCGATGAAGGCTTTGGAGCGCACGAAGGGCGCCATGCTCTCGTCCGAAGACAAGGCGGTCAGCCAGATCGTGGAACTGGACTTCGCGATGGACCAGCTCGCCTCGGGCAACTTCGTGCTCGGCCAATACCACTTCAACATGGCCATCTTTGCCGCCAGTCAGGACGAGCTGTACAGCCACGTCGCGCAGGCCCGCGCACAGCTGTCGGGCGCCAGCTTTGTGACAGTAAAGGAGGACGTGGCCGTGCCAGCGGCTTTCTATGCGCAGTTGCCCTGCAACTGGCGCTTCCGCCCGCGCATTGCCAACCTGAGTTCGCTGAACTTCCTGGGGTTGAGCCCGCTGCACAACTTCGCCACCGGCAAGCCCAACTTCAACCCGTGGGGGCCGTCGGTCAGCATCCTTCAGACGCTGAACAATCAGGCATACCACTTCAACTTTCACGCCACCAAGCCGCACGAGTACTCGCTGGGTGAGAAGGCCATTGCCAACACGATGGTGATCGGCAAATCAGGCACCGGCAAGACGGCGCTCATCAACTTCCTGTTGGCGCAGGTACAGAAGATCGATCCGGAACCGACGATCTTCTTTTTTGACAAAGACCGCGGCGCCGAGATCTTCATTCGGGCCTGTGGTGGTCGCTACTTCACCCTGGAAAAGGGGCGGCCGACCGGCTTCAACCCTCTGCAGTGCGACAACACGCCCGAGAACGAGCAGTTTCTCGTGGAGTTGCTGCAGACGCTGTGTGGCAAGGAGAAATACGCCGCTACCGAGCACGAGGACCTGATCCGTGCAGTGCGCGCCATCCTGGACACGCCGGTGCACCTGCGCACCATGACCAACCTGCAGAAGAGCCTGCCCAACATGGGCGAGAACAGCCTCTTCGAGTGCATCTCGGTCTGGTGCAAGGGCGGGCCGTTTGCCTGGGTGTTCGACAACCCCAAGGACAACATCGACTTCTCAGGCGCCAACATCGTCGGCTTCGACTACACCGAAGTCATCGAGGACTCCAAGACCCGTGAGCCCATCATCCAGTACCTGCTGCACCGGATGGAAAGCCTCATCGACGGGCGCCCGTTCATCTATGTGATGGACGAGTTCTGGAAGGTGCTGGAGGGCAAAGGCGGTCTAAAGGACTTCGCTAAGAACAAGCAGAAGACCATCCGGAAACAGAACGGCCTGGGGATCTTTGCCACCCAAAGCCCGCAGGACGCGCTCAACAGCGACATCTCGGCTGCGCTCATCGAACAGACCGCGACGCTGATTTTGCTGCCCAACCCCAATGCCGACCCCAAGGACTACCTCGAAGGTCTCAAGCTGACGCGGGCCGAATTCGAACTGGTGGTCGGGCTGGACGAGCGCAGCCGCTGTTTCCTCGTCAAGCAGGGCCACAACGCGGTGCTCTGTCAACTCAACCTCAATGGCATGGACGACGAACTCGCCGTGTTGTCGGGCTCGTCGGACAACGTCGAGATCCTGACGGCCCTGCTCGCCGAACACCCGACGCCACATTTGCCGGACACCTGGCTGCCCGAGTTCCACCTTCGTCGCAAGGGGCTGCGCACCCAGCGCAAAGCGCTCATGGCCAACAGCAACGAGTTTCTCCGGCATGCGCCAACGGCCGATCTGGAGGAGAGCAGCGAAGCATCGCTGGTCAGGTAGCCGAAAACCCAAGGGAGCAGAAACAACAATGAAACCAATCAGAACATCCAAAGCAACCGCCATGCGCTTGCTCGCTGCGCTTGTTTTGGCGGGCGCCCCGCTGGCCGCTTCGGCGACTGCGGGACAGTCCAAGTGCGGAGGCCTGGCCCCCGAAGGCACCTCCACTGGGGGAGCCTTCTTTGACAACGACCTTCCTGCCGGGCAGGACGTGTTCTCTTTCTGTGCCTTCGGCTACCCGCCGCACTGCTGGGTGGGGGTGAACCCCATCGCAGGCACCTGGAAGATCGTCAACCAGTATTGCTTCAACCCCAAGTGGACCAGCAAGTACGAGCAGGTCTGCCCGCACGGCCGCCGCCCGGGTACTTGGAAGAGCCCGGGCAAGATGCCCTTCGACTACAAGGGCAAGGCCGGTGCGCCTGATGGCCTGGAGGAGTGCCAGCACTTGATGGAAGAGTGACGGCGGCTTGCACCAAGAACAACAGACAGGAGGAAAACCAATGAACACATCCATCACCCGGGCTTTGCGGGGCCTCGGCATGCTGGGGGTCGCCCTGATGCTGGCCACCGCCGCTCACGCCGTCAATTTGCCCAAGCCGCCCAGCCCACCGAAGCCTGGGGATCTGCCTGAAATTCCCGACACCCAGATCCTCGACAAGCTGCCCGAGGGCACAGAAATGCCCGAACCCGGACAGTCCGGCGTGGTGGTGTCCTGCCTGCAAAAAGGCAACATGGACATCTCCCGGCCGAGCCTGCCTCTCCTTAGCTGCTGGGAGAGCGCGACCAACGGCAGCGATGACGTGGAGGCCCTGAACAAGGCCTGCACGGTGCAGATGACGCCGATGAAGATCGACTCGACCCTCGTGCCGAAGTGCCCCCCCAAGGCGCTGGGCACCTGCATCGGAGCCAAGAGTGGCGGCGCTGCCAACAGCGAGAAGTCCACCTCCAACCACTATCACTACACGCCGCAGACCTTGTTCGAGTGGCGAAAGAGCAAGAAGAACTGCGAGGCCTCGGGCGGCAAGTGGTACGGCCTGGGCAACAAGTCGCGCCTCTTCTGATCCATCCGTCCAACACCTGCTTGCTGCTGCGCCATGCACACCTCAAAGCGCGTTCTCCGTTCGCTGTTGCTCACCGTCTCCACCGCGTGTCTGCTGGGGGGCTGCATGATGCCTGCCATGGTCGCCACCAATCTTGAGAAGTCGGGCTACAGCAGCGATATCGACAAGGGTCGCGCCGTGCTGCTGCACCACGTCAAGACATTGCAGGCGGCGGGCGATCCGCTCGGTGACTACTTCTACGCGCTGGGCAATTCGGACGGCTGGATCAAGGACGTTCAAGGCGACGAGGCCATCACCGAGCTGTTCCGCCAGGCGGCGGCCAAAGGGTCGATGGACGCGAAGATTCTGCTGGCGCTGCAGAAGGCGACTGGGGAACCGGTGCCGGGCAAGCTCAATGAAGGCATGGTGCCGAACAAGGACCTGAGGCTTTGGGAGGCCGGGCTGGCCGAATTGCAGCCGCTGTTGCAGCAGCAGTGCTATGTGCGGCGGCTGGTCGTGGGCAGTCGCGACCTGGGTACCGATCTGAGGCCTCATGTCACGACGTATGCGGTGGCATACAAGATCTGGCCGACGTTTCGAGATGGGCATCATGTTCAGGGCGCTCAAGGGGAATGGATTAAGAAAGTCGAGAAGAACCCTGAGCGGCACAGGCTTTGGGAGGCCCTGGAGGAGAACTGCAAAGTACCTGCCGATATGTGGCTGGCCCGCCTGTACAACAAATAAGTCGGGAGTAAGCGCATGAGCGAACAAAAAATACTCCCGCCCGGGCCGCCTGAGAATCCCTGGAACCGGTGGGGCGCCAAGGTGGGGCTGCACCTGGCCTTCTGGGCCTATCCGCACAAGGACGTCAAGAAAGCGGAGGAAGTTGCCAATTACCCCCCGCCTTGGGAGCATGCCGTGCCGGGAAAACTCTTGCCCGCTGACTGGCCAGCTCCCGTCAAAGACACCAACGGCCGCCTGTTGCAAGACGGCTGGAACACCCAGCAAAACGCCGACGGCACGCTGGAGAACCAGTTCATGGTCTCTATCAACCGGAAGACGAACCAGATCTCCTTCGACTTCAAAGGTTCGGACGCCTGGAGCAACTGGGGAAGCGACTTGGGCAATGCCGGCGCCAGCGAGTTCGCCAAGATCCAGGCCAAGGCCCAGGCAGCGTATGACTACTTGAGCCAGCACCCCGACTACAAGCACTACCACTTTTCAGCCACCGGCCACAGCCTGGGCGGCGGCATGGCGCAGAGCTTTGCGCTGAAAAACAACATCGACGTGGCTGTCTACAACAGCCTTCCCATCGCACGCGACACCCGCAACGGCGACTACTTCAAGGATGTGGGCGGTTACGAGGTCGCCCTTGCGCGTTACCGGGCCAGCGGCCGCGTGGTTCACGACGTGCGCACCCCCAACGACATCGCCACCCACACCTACCACAGCGTGATGGGCAACCACTACCTGGGCGAACGCACGGGCCAGCCCCACACCCTGCTGCCCGGCACTCCCGCGCCCGACCTGCTCAAGACCGCTCTGCTGCTCAGCAAGTTCGGCACCCTTCCGGCGGTAGCCATCATGGGCAAGGACCACACGATGGGAGCACTGGTCGACGGTCAGCAGGGCCTGAGCGTCGGACCCGACGGGCGCTTCCGCATTCCCGAGGGGCAACGTGAGTTCTCCGAAATTCCCGCGCAGGCCAGGGCGCGCTTCGCATTGCTCAGCGCTTCACCCGTGACCAAGGTCGGCCAGATGGCGAGCGCCGACGAGAGCTCGCCCTGGAACCGCTACCAGATCGAGCGCAAAGACGGCAGCCGTCAGTGGCTCAGCAGCAACCAGCAAACGGGCGCCGTCGAGATCGAGCACCACGGTGCGGATGACCAACGCCGCCGCATCGAGCTCAATCCCCGGCTTGGGAAGGAGGCTGTGTTCACCGAGCTGGATGCCGAGGGGCGGCCGGTGCGCAGTGAAAAGGTGTCGATGAGCGGGCCAGATGTGAAGAGTGGTGTCCGGCTGGCTGTTGATTCCGGCAAGTCCGAACGCCAGTGGCCCAGTGCAGAGCAACAAACCCAAGCCCAGCGTTTCGAAGAACAGCTGGGAGCACGGCTCAAGCAGCTTGGGATGAACGAACGGCAGATCGACACCCTGGCGGCGGCAGTCGTCAAGGAGTGCACGCGGTTCCATGGCCAGGGCGAGGCCGGCCGGTTTTTGCTGAGCCGCGACGCCAGCACCATCGCACTGCAGCAGGTGCATACCCCGCTGAGGGAATTCAGTGTGGCAGATGCATTGGCGCGAAGTCCGGCGGAGCACTGGGCGGAGGCGGTGACCATGAATCGGGACAGTTCAGCAGAAACACGTGACGACCACGGCGGCCATGGGATGAGCGTGCCGGGATATTCCCAGCATGTGCCGGGACACCAAGCAGTGGCCTGAGCGGCGCACGCTCGTTCCGGCAGCGCCAACGTTTATTCAAGGAGTGGATGGTATGAAAAGCAATGAAGTTAAGGCAGCAGCGCATTCGGTTGCCCGCCGGGCCGTGATGAGGCTCACCCTGGCTGGTGTGCTGGCAGTTGGTTTGTCGGCGTGCGGTGGTGGAGGCGGGGGCGACGACAGCTCGGACGATTCCAAGGACCTGCGGGCGGCGCTGGACCGGTTGGAAGCGGGAATGACCTATGACGAGGTTGTGGCTGCGGTGGGTTGGGAGCCCAATGAAACACGCAATGTGTGGTCCCATGACGGTCTTCAGTTGCAGGTGATCTTCGGAGTTCCGTACAACGGAGATGTTGAGCGAATCGAGACGGCTCGTCTGTCTGGTAGAGGCGACAGTATCGATCGTGACTATCGATAACGAAAACCCGAAGGCATCTGCCATGAAGAAGACAGTGTTCTTGACCTTAATTTTGTTGTCACAAGGCGCGCAGGCGCAATGGGCGGTTCTTGACGAAGAGGTGAGAAAGCTCGTTGACCGCATTAACAATGTGCGTGGCTCTACAGGCCAATTGGATGATCTGTCTCCCAGCACCAATCTCGACATGGACTTTTCCACCGTCGCGGTACAGAACCCTGAGCGATTTGTCGGCACGGCAGCGGATTGCGGTGACCGCTCGCTCAACCAGAACCACTACAACGCCTGCATGGGATTGCGCAACCTACGCCTCACCACGCTTAAAGAGACGGTAGATGTGGTGAACGTAATTGCGGCGCGAGACCGGCAGATAAAGTCGATCATCAACCATGGCAGTCGAACTGCAAACTCTGGTGAGCTTCAGCGCCTCCAGTTCGAGCTGATCGGGCTGCAGACCCGCATGCAAAACGACGCGATGAAGCTTCAGGCGCTGCACTTCGGCTACAAGCAGCGAGAAAAAGCCTACGAGATGCAAATGGCTGAAGCGCGTCGGGTTTCAGATACCCGGCCCAACTCGCTCGTCAATCTCGGCCCGGTGCCTTTCGTACCGCCGCCGAGATAACAGGGTGCTTGGATTGAACCTATTTCCAGAGTTGTCATATGCCCTGTAGTTCCGCTGCGCTTCCAGCATTTCTGGTGACCGCCCTCACTGGCTTGGACAACCGCTACGTTGCCATGGTCAACGATGCCGTGTTCGTCTGCAGCGTTCGTGAGTATTTGATCGACGACATGTTGATCGGTACCTACCGTGAGTTGGTGGCAGCCAAGTTGGCTACCGCGCTGGCCTATATGTCCACGACGCTCGTGACCATCTGGGTGGCTTACCAGGGGTTCATGATCATTTCCGGGGCCAATCGGCAACCCATTCTGGGGCTCGCCTACAAGACAGGGAAGATGGTGTTGATCCTGTCGCTGGTCGCACTGGTGGCTCGGAACTCACCGGTGATTGCCGACACCGTGCTGGATTTTCAGGAACTGGTCACGGCGGTCGTGGTGGACGAGGGGACCGACGTCTACCGCACGATTGACATCAACCTGGCGCTGGCCCAGGTGTTCAATGCCCTGATTGACGGTTTTGTAGGGGGCGCTCAGGCGAACGCAGAGGGCAAGTCTCTGACCCAGATGGCCGGTCTGGTCGGCCAGAGTGGTCCGGCCATGCTGGTGTCGGTGATGGCGATCATGGCGGAGATCTCCATCACGCTGGCCATCATGCTGGCGCCTTTGTTCCTGCTGTTCCTGCTGTTCCAGCAGACCGCGGCTATGTTCTGGAGTTGGGCAAAGTTCCTGCTCGGAACCATGTTTTCGCTGGCGGTGCTGGCGCTCGTCTCCGGCATCTTGCTGAAGATGATGATGATGTACGGCGCCACCGTGCTCGCCGGCTTCTTCCTCAATGCGTCGGCCCTGGGCAGTGTGGTATCGGTGGATGTGGGTGGCAGTGCGATGCGGATGGCCATGCTCGGGGCGCTGTCGACTGCGTTGCTGGTGATGATCCCGCCGCTGATCATGCAGTTCTTCAACTCCGGGGCCTCTTTTGCAGCGGGCGCCATGATGGGGGCCATGGGCGGTGGTGCGGCCGCCGGCGGTGTGGTTGGCCTAGCCAACGCGATGGGCGGGCAGCAGCAGCCTGCTGGTGTTGGTGCTTCGTCCGGTGGCTCGGGCGCACGCCTTGAGACCTCTCGGGAAGGGGCTGGTGTCGCAACTGAAAGCCCCGCCACCCGCAACACCCAAATGGCTCTTCAACGCACCGGCGTTTTCGGGTCGGCAGGTGCAGGCGAACGCCTGTCTTATGGCACATCTCCCGCGCCCGGCAGTATGGGCGTGGCCAGCCGGGTACCCGAATCCCCGGGGTTGGCGTTTCTTCGGCAGAAGCAGAGCAGCGACGAGTTCCGCGATCCAGGCAACGCTTCCTCTTCCAGGCCGGTTGAGGTTGAAAGCGCTGAGAGCACATCGGTGCAGCCCCCGGTGGCCGACCTGACCTACGACGCGACACGGGGGGTGTACGTCGGCGCTGGCACCGAGGCTGCCTTGGCCGGCGACGCTGGCAAGGGGGGGCGGCTGAAGGTTTCTCAGGGCGAGGGCGATACCTCTGTTCACCGTGGCAACCAAGGCCCTGTTGCTACAAGCAATGGAGCTCCGGCAAGGCCGCGTGTGCCATTCGGGGCGCCTGCAGACAAGCCCCTGAAGCAGAGCTGACGATGCCGATTCGAAATGACCAATGAGTGACTACGAGATGACCAATACAAACATGACCAAGGGACGGATGACACGTGTACTGGGGGCCTTGTTGCTGGCGGGCTTGCTGCAAGCCTGCGCAGCGCCCAAGCCCATTGACATTTCCGACAGCTGGAAGCCGGTGAACACGCTGGCCGCCAAGCCGCAGGAGATTCCGCTCAAGGAGGAAAACGAGCTGCCGCGCTTCCAGATGCTGCCGACCGATGCCACGCTGCGCCACATGCTGGAACGCTGGGCCAAGGAGAACGGGGGGGCGCTGGACTGGCAGTACCCCAGCGACCTGACCCTGGTGTCGGGCCTGGAGTCGATCAAGGACAACAACCTGCAGCGCGCCCTCAACGCGGTGAGGCGCAACTACGCGGCGCAGAAGCTGCGCATCCAGGTGTCGGCCAGCCGGTCGATGCTGGTCACCAAGATGCCTTGAGGACGGTATGGCTTTGTTCAAGCGCGAGGTGTCCGAGGCCTCGCAGGAAATTCTCAAAAAGTCGATGGACTTCGAGTCCAACGTCATCTCGATGGTCAAGCGCAGCGAGCGCAGGGCATGGATCGTGGCCATCGGTTCCATGGTGCTGACCCTGATGCTGGGCGGGGCGATTGCCTACATGCTGCCGCTCAAGGAAAAGGTGCCTTACCTGGTGACGGTGGATCTCAAGCGCAGCACCAGCACCGTGTCGCCGTTGCGCGACAACGTTGCGGCCACGGGCATCTATGCCAGCGAGGCGCTCAACCGCAGCCATGTCGCCCGCTTCGTGCAGGCGCGCGAGGGCTACGACTACGACACCATCAACGAGCACGACTGGGAGTACGTCGCGTCCATGTCCAACGACCAGGTCAAGGGCCTGTTCGTGCAGCAGTTCGACGGCACGGCCAACAGCCCCGAGAAGAAGTGGGGCCGCAACACGGCGATCCGGGTGAAGGTCAACAGCATCGTGTTCAACGGGCTGGACGAAGAGCGTGGCGCCCGGCCCACCGGGGCCACGGTGCGCTTCGAGAAGTGGAAGTTCGACAAGACCAACGGGCGCAGCGAGTACCTCAGCAGCCACGTGGCCACGATGAGCTACGAATACAAGACCAACCTGAAGATGAGCGACCACCTGCGATTGCGCAACCCGCTGGGGTTCCAGGTGACCTCGTTCCGCGTGGACGACGAGTTCAACGCACCGGTGTTCAAGGCCGGCCAGCCGGACAAGGGCGTCCCGCTGCTGACGGAGGACGAAGGTGTGATGCACCGCGGCGCCGACGCGCCGGATGCGCCGTCTGCGGTGGTGCCGGCAAGCGCCCAGCCTGCCCAGCCTTCGCTGCCCGCACTGCCTGGTGCACCTGCGACACCGGCCCCAGGCCAGTAGTGGCCTGAGCCAGCGCACACATGGGCGCCACCCGGTGGTTGCGCCCTCATCGAGTTTGAAATGACAGGGAGTAGACAAGCATGACCCATCGATTGCGAAACTTCAGCGCCATGGCGGTTCTGGCGCTCACGGCCAGCCTCTGGGCGGGCAGCGCCGGCGCACAGGAGGTGCGCGAAGTGCCGTATCAGCGCGACCAGGTGGTGCGCGTGAACACTGGGCTTGGCATCGCCACCCAGATCGAGATCAGCGCCCAGGAGCAGGTGAAGGATTTCGGCACCGGTTTCAGCGACGGCTGGGAGCTGGTGCGGCGCGACAACATCTTCTACATCCGACCGAAGAACGTGGATGTGGACACCAACATGTACATCCGCACCAACATGCGTTCGTACCTGCTGGACCTGCGCGTGTCGGCCACCAAGTGGAAGACGCTGGAAGAGGCCAAGAACGCGGGCGTGTTCTACAAGATCCGCTTTGTCTATGGCAATGAAGAGCCGGACAAGGCCAGCCCGCTGGCCGCCGCCAATGCGGTGCTGTCGCCATCGGCGGCTGCTCTGAACTCGCAGAGCAACTACCACCTGAACTACGACTATTCGACGGTCAGCGATGTGTCGACCATCGTGCCCACCCGGGTCTACGACAACGGTCAGTTCACCTACATCCACCTGCCGCCGATGGCGAATTTCCCGGCCGTGTTCGGGCGCAACGAGCGCAACGGCGAGGAGTTTCTGGTGAACACCAAGAGCGAGAAGAACGTGATGGTGGTGCTGGGCGTCTATCCGTTTCTGGTGATGCGGCTGGGCAATGACGTGGTGGGACTCAGGAGGAACCAATGAGCATGCAATTTCCCCAAGGCGGCGGACAGGGCCCGGTGCTGTCCGACAACATGCCCAAGCTGTCGGCGGGTCTGACGCGCGGTGTGAACAAGACGGCGGTGGCGTACATCGTGCTGGTGTCGCTGGCCACCATCGGCATGACCCTGTGGGTTGCGAGCAATGCGTTCTCGGCCGACGACGACAAGAAGAAGCAGGTGACCTATGAAGAGGTCACCGTGCCGAACAAGCCGAAGCTCGCCGTGCTGCCACCTCCGCCGCCGGCCGAGGTGGTGGCCAAGGCGGATATGCCGTCACTGCCTACGGAGATGCACCAGCTGGCCGAGGCCCAGGCGCCCAAGGACGACCTGATGCAGCGGCGCATGGCAAGCGAGAACAATCTGGTCGCCACCCAGGACAAGGGCAAGAAGAACCAGTTGTTCGAGGACGAGTACTCGTCGGTCAAGCGCGGCGCGGTGGAGGCCCTGGCCAATGCCGACTTCACGCTGACCCGTGGAACGTACATCCGCTGCTCGCTGGAAACCAAGATCGTGTCGACCCTGCCTGGCATGACCTCGTGCATCGTCACCGAGCCCATCTACTCGGTCAACGGGCGCCGGTTGCTGATCGACAAGGGGTCGAAGGTCACAGGCGAGTACAAGTACGCCGACGAGAACTACGACCGGATCGGCATCGTCTGGACCCGCGTGCTCACCACCACGGGCCTGGATGTGCGGATCGACAGCAACGGCACGGACGCGCTCGGGGGGGCTGGGGTGCCTGGTCACTACGACGGTCACTGGGGTGAGCGCATTGGCGCAGCCATGTTGGTCAGCCTGCTGGCCGATGGCATCGATGCCGGGGCTCAGAGGTTCGCGAACGAACACAACATCCGCGGCAGCACGACAGTGACGGGGGCTGGCGGTGTGGGCGTGGTCTCGATCGACCCGTGGGAGTCGGCCACCGCGGCAACGGCCAAGAAGGCCGCCTCCGATATGTTGGCCCGCTCAGCCAACCGCAAGGCGACGGTGACGGTGCTGAACGGCACGGTGATCAACATCTTCACCGCCCGGGACGTGGATTTCTCGAGCGTGATGCGCTGACCGGTGGTGGTGTCTGACATGTCAGAGAGTGGCGGCGCGGAACAGATCGCGAACATCTCAACCGAGTTTCTGGAGTACCAGTACCACGTCCTGGGCATCACCCCGTTCCTGGGTGATCCGCGCGTCACCGAGATCTGCATCAACCGGCCGGGCGAGGTGTTTCTGGAGACGGTCAAGGGCTGGGAGCGCATCGATGTGCCCGGGCTGACCTTCGACCGTGCGCGCCAGTTCTGCACCACGGTGGTCAACGAGAGCAAGACCGGGCAGCGCATCACTGCGGTGGACCCGGTGGTGTCACTGACTTTTCCCACCGGGCAGCGCGCGCAGTTCGTGCTGCCGCCAGCGGTGCCGGCGGACCACGTCTCGATCACCATCCGCCTGCCCTCGCGCTACACCAAGACGCTGAACCAGTACCAGGAGGACGGCTTCTTCGCCCGGATTCTGGAGGGCACCGACAGCGTCAGCGAGATGGACGAGGAGTTGCTGACGCTCAAGCGCTCCCGCAATTACCACGACTTCTTCAGCAAGGCAGTGTTCTACAAGAAGAACATCGTCGTGTCGGGTGCCACCGGCAGCGGCAAGACGACCTTCATGAAGTCGCTGGTGACGCACATACCGGAGGACGAGCGGCTCATCACGATCGAGGACGCGCGGGAGCTGTTCATCGAGCAGCCCAACCGCGTGCACCTGATCTATTCGCGGGGCGGGCAGGGCACGGCCAATGTCACGGCCAAGGGCTGCATGGAGGCCTGCCTGCGGATGAAGCCCGACCGCATCATCCTGGCCGAAATCCGGGGCGACGAATCGTTCTACTACATCCGCAACTGCGCCTCCGGCCACCCGGGTTCGATCACCAGCTGCCATGCCGGCAGCACGAGCCAGACCTGGGACCAGATGGCGCTGATGGTCAAGGCCTCGCCTGAGGGCTCAGGCCTGGACTTCGACGAGATCAAGCGATTGCTGATGCTCACCATCGACATCGTGGTGCACATCAAGGCCCATGCCGGCCAGCGCTACATCACTGGCATCGACTTCGATCCCCAGCGCAAGCTCGCGCTGGAGTCATGACATTCAAGGAGGACAACATGAAACATCGTCAGGTTGTGGCGGCGGCCTTTGTCGCGCTTTGTGCCATGGCGGCGCAGGCCGCCACGCCGACGCCGGGCATCACCCCGGTCGACATGCGGGGGCTGTGGTTCCTGAAGAACGAGGAGGGGGCCGCCAAGTGCGCCGCCTACCTCGGGCGCAAACCGGTGGAGCCCGATCCGGGGGCGCTGGTGATCGACGAACGCCAACTGCAGCAGTGGGCGGAGAACACCCAGACCACCATGTACTTCGTGACCGATGTACAGACTCGCCGCGTCAACACCTGGCGCATGCAGGCCCTGGTCGATGTGCCGCCCTACGACAAGCCCAAAACGCTGGAGACCTATGTCTTCGAGCTGCGACAGGACGAGCTGCTCTGGTCCCGCCGCCGGGGCACCGACGCGCTGGACGAACCCGTGGACACAACGGTGTTTGCGCGCTGCGGCTACTGAGGTCTGTGAAAACAAGGGAGTGAGGACATGAAGAATGTTTTGAGAAGCGCCAGCAGCCTTGCGCTGCTGCTGTCCCTGGCGGCCTGTGCCCCGTTGTCCCTGGATTTCCTGCGCCCACAGGCCCAGGGTCTCGACACCATGACCCAGAAGGTCGGGCACGAGGCGCCGGAGCTTGCGTTCAGCTTCGAGTTCGACGACAAGGCCGATGCCGCCGAGGGCGAGGTGGGGTCGGGCTACATCGTGGTGACGCAGGATGGCAAGGAACTGCAGGCGCTTCCGCACGCCTTCGAGATGCCGCGCGAGCGGCTGGACGCCAGCGGATGGCTGCAGTTCAAGGACTTCAATGGCGACGGGCTGCTGGACTTCAAGGTCACGCGCCTGTACGCCATGGACGGCAAGCTGCCGGTGGACAGCCTCTACCAGTTCGATCCGAAAACCGGGCGTTATGCGCAGATTGATCTGGTGTCCAACGCGGGAGAGATCCAGCCTTCGGCACCGAACTGCGTGTCGTTGAAGGTGGCCGGCGCCTCGGGGAGCCCGAAGGTGGAGAGCCACTGCTATGTGGCTGCCAGCGGGCGCTGGGTGCGCGGCACACCGGCGGCGGCGCGGCGCGGGGCAGCACCCGACCGGGTGGACGCGGTGTGCGACAGCGGGGCGCCCGAGCTGGTGGCCTGCCGCCGCGCGCGCATCGAGCAGGACAAGGCCCTGCTGACCCTCGTGCGCGACTACCGGGCGGGCCGCATGCAGTCGCTGCAGGCCGAGCACGGCAAGAGCTATGCGCAGTCCTATGCGCGCCACCAGGACCTGGACCACAGCCGGTGGCGCGAGTACCGCGATGCGCGTTGCGCGACGCAGTCCCGCGAGCAGGCGGTGCCCGTCAAGGCGCTGCCCGCCTCGGTCGAGCTGTGCCGGTACGAGTGGGCCCGCGACCAGCTGAGGCGCTACAAGGACCAGATGGCGCGCCTGGGCGAAGTCAAAGGTGCCAAGGTCCGGCAATGAGGCGTTTCCTCGGCTGGGGCGTGCTGGTGCTGCTGGTGTTGGCACTGGTGGCGGGAACCTATTTCAGCGGGTGGCTGATGGCCTGGCGCCTGGGCCTGCCGCTGGAGCGCATCGGCGCGTTCGACTACTGGCGCTACCTCGCCGCCTACGCCGATGCGCCCAAGCATGGCCCGGTCATCAAGAGCAGTGGCCTGGTGGGATTCGGCGTGCCCTTGCTGGCGCTGGCCGCGCTGGTGCTTGCCGTGTTGTTGCGCAGGAAGCCGAGCCTCTACGGCGAGGCCCGCTTCGCCACCATGGCCGACCTGCGGTCGCGCAAGATGCTCCGTGCCGAGGACACGGCGCTGGTGGTGGGTAAGAAGGACGGGCAGTTTGTCTACTTCAATGGCCAGCAGTTCGCCCTGCTGGCCGCGCCCACGCGCTCGGGCAAGGGGGTGGGCATCGTCATTCCCAACCTGCTGAGCTACCAGGGCTCGGTGGTGGTGCTGGACATCAAGCAGGAAAACTTCGAGCTCACCAGCGGCTTTCGGGCGCGCTACGGGCAGTCGGTCTATCTGTTCAACCCGTTCGCTGAAGACCGGCGCACGCACCGCTGGAACCCGCTGTCCTACGTCTCGCGCGATCCGGCGTTCCGCATCAGCGACGTGCAGAGCATCGCGGCCATGCTGTACCCGGTGTCGGACCTGCACAAGGACCCGTTCTGGGCCAACCAGGCGCAGAACGCCTTCGTGGCATTCGCGCTGTATGCCTACGAACAGGCGGCCTACCTGGCCGAGCAGTACGGGGTGTCTTTCGAGGAACCGACCATGGGCGGGCTCTACCGCCTGGCGTCGGGGCGCCCCGGCCAGGAGTTCAAGGCCTACCTGGCGGAGCTGGCGGCCTGGCCGCACCTGAGCCCCAGTGCGCGCACCGCCTTCGCCACACTACTGGGGCAGGCCAACGAGACCTTCGCCAGCATCATGGGCACCTTCAAGGAGCCGCTGAACCCCTGGCTGAACCCGGTGGTGGACGCCGCCACCAGCGGCAACGACTTCGACCTGCGCGACGTGCGCAAGAAGAAGATGAGCATCTACGTCGCCATCCAGCCCAACAAGCTGGCCGAGAGCCGGCTGATTCTCAATCTCTTCTTCAGCCAGCTGATCAACCAGAACACGCGAGAGCTGCCGCAGGCCAATCCCGAGCTCAAGCACCAGTGCCTGCTGCTGATGGACGAGTTCACCAGCATCGGCCGCGTCGACATCATTGCCAGTGCGGTCAGCTTCATGGCCGGCTACAACCTGCGCCTGATGCCCATCATCCAGAGCATGGCGCAGCTGGAGTCGACCTACGGCAAGGAGAACGCGCGCACCATCATGACCAACCACGCGCTGCGCATCATCTTCGCGCCGCGCGAGCAGCAGGACGCCAACGAGTACAGCGAGATGCTGGGCTACACCGGCGTGCGCAAGGACAGCGTGAGCCGCAGCCGCTCGCGCGAAAGCAGCTACACCCGCAGCGAGAGCGAGGAACGTCGGGCGCTGATGCTGCCGCAGGAGCTCAAGGCCATGGGTGACGACAAGCAGATCCTGCTGGTGGAGGGCATGGCGCATCCGGTGATGTCGGACAAGATCCGCTACTTCAAGGACACGGCGTTCAAGGAGCGGCTGCTGCCCAAGGTCGACGTGCCCCTGCTGGCCCTGGCCAGCGAACCGCCTGTGACGCCGGCTTCCGAACGACATGTGCCTCCGCCCGCGGTGGTGCCTATCGAGCTGCCGGAAGCGGTGCCCAGCGTCCAGGAGTCGCTGGCACGGCAGATGGATGCCGACCGCAGCAAGGTGGCGAGCCCACCGGCCGAGTACACCGGACTGGCAGGCATCGGCGGCGAGATTGATGCGATGCTTGCGCACCTGGAGCGCTGAGGCGCGGATTCAAAGGAGCCGATGTGGTGTGTTCATTCCTTGTCAAAAACTTGCGCCGGTGGGGGTGTGCCACCGGACTGGCGGTGGCCCTGGTCGGCTGTTCGGCGGGTGGGGCCGGTGTACCTGCTGCGCAAGCTGTCCCGGAGAGTGGTGTGCTGACGGCGCCCTTGAGGATCCCCATGCCGCTGGACAAGGCGGGCCACAAGATCGATGTGACTTTTGACGTGCCGCCGCCGCCGAAGGTGAGCCACTCGACGGGTTACTTTCTGGGGTTGAGGGTGTTGTTTGCGCCCTCAGACCCGGACAGAAAGATAGCGACGATTGACGCCCATCCGGTGGAAGTTCGTGTGACTTTGCATCGAATGCAGGATGGAAAAGAGGTTCCGGTGAAGATCTGGAATCGTGTGGATGTCGCCAAAGGCTATGAACCAAGCCGATTCGAGTCTTTCAGCCTTAGAGACGGTATCGCGATATCCCGCGGCTCCTTTTCTGAGCACTCTGGGGCGCCGCCGGGAACACCAGACGCCTCTACCTATGTGGTGGTGTTTGGCGGTCCCGGTGAGCAGGGGCCAGGCAGGTACCGGCTGAGACTGGAGACCTTGAAGGACATTCCCCAGCTCAAGGGATTCAAGGCGTTTTTGGCTTACGAAAGAGGACCTGATCGCTAGGAGCGCATATGGCAGGCCCATATCAGATCACCATATACACAGCACTGCCAAGCACTCCACTGGTGGACGAGCAGGGGCGACCCGACGGTACTTCGGCAGCTGGGCACATGTGGTACCAGGTGTCCGACGGCGATGCCAGAAACAGCTACGGCTTTGCGCCAAAAGAGCATGGCGCTTCAAGTGGTCCGGGACAGGGGTACCGCAGTGACACTCAGGCATACGGCGCCCCACGCTATTCGCGGACCACGGAGATCACTGCAGAACAATACGCAAAACTCAAACAGTTTGGCGAAGCTGCGGTCAATGGAGACTGGCGCTACTTCAAAGGCGAGTACAACGGCGCCACCAACAGCTGCGTCGACTTCACCTGGGGCGCCCTGAAACACGCCGGCTTTGAAATCCATCGGCCCGAGGTTTCGGCACACGACGGTACTGTGGTGACGCCCGAGTACCGAGGTCCCATCGAGTCTTACTTCGACGGAAGGCTCAAGCCCGGTCACAACAAGGCGGACATCCAGCAGATCGTGGCGCCGGTGCCAGACAGCCCGATGAATGCAGAGAGAACCAACCCGCCGCCCAAAGACCGCAGCCTGTTGCAGCATCTGCTGAGCGACAACCAGGTGGGCACGCCGCAGCAGCGCGAGACGGCCCAGCGTTTCAGGGAACAGCTCGGGGACCGCCTCGGCCAGCTTGGCATGAGCGATCAGCAAGTGAGCGCCTTGGCCGCAGCGGCTGCCAAGGAGCAAACACGCTTCGCAGGGCAGGGTGACGTGCAGTCGTTCCTGTTGAGCAAGGACTGCAGCAAGGTGGCGATGTGCCAGTCGTTCCCGCCCTTGCGGGAGATCGAAGTTGGATCGGCGCTGGCGCAAAGCGAACGCAGCCACTGGAGCGAGGCGGTGGCCATGGCACGCGAACGTTCTAAAGATCTGGCAATGGAGAGCGGCGTACCGTCCCAAGCCCACGCTGCACAACAGATGGATGCGCCCGTGCTCTCCCGCGGCTGAGCCACCGACCCGGCGCCTAAAATCGCGCGCATGACACGCAAATACTTCGGCACCGACGGCATTCGTGGCACCGTCGGTCAGGCTCCGATCACCCCCGACTTCGTCCTCAAGCTGGCCCACGCCGTGGGGCGCGTGCTCCGGCGCACAGAGGAACACCCGACTGTGCTGATCGGCAAGGACACCCGCATTTCCGGTTACATGCTCGAGTCGGCGCTGGAGTCCGGTTTCAACTCGGCGGGTGTCGATGTGGTGCTGCTGGGCCCGGTGCCCACGCCCGCGGTGGCCTACCTCACCCGGGCGCAGCGTGCGAGCCTGGGCGTGGTCATCTCCGCCAGCCACAACCCCTTCGGTGACAACGGCATCAAGTTCTTCAGCGCCCAGGGCAACAAGCTCTCGGACGACTGGGAGCTGGCAGTCGAAGCCGAGCTCGACAAGGACCCGGTCTGGGCCGATTCGCGCAATCTGGGCAAGGCGCGCCGCATGGACGATGCCGCCGGCCGCTACATCGAGTTCTGCAAGAGCACCTTTCCCAACGATCTGACGCTCAAGGGACTGAAGATCGTGGTGGACGCCGCCCACGGCGCGGCCTACCAGATCGCGCCCGCGGTGTTCCACGAGCTCGGTGCCGAGGTCGTGCGCATCGGCTGCGCGCCCGATGGCCTGAACATCAACCACGAGGTGGGCGCGACCCACCCGCAGGCGCTGGTGGCCGCTGTGCAGGCGACCGGCGCCGACTACGGTGTGGCGCTGGACGGCGACGCCGACCGTTTGCAGCTGGTGGACGCCAGTGGCCGCCTGTTCAACGGCGACGAGCTGCTCTACCTGATTGCCTCGGACCGCATCGCGCGCGACATCGACGTGCCCGGTGTGGTGGGCACGCTGATGACCAACATGGCCGTCGAGGTGGCGTTCCGGAAGAAGGGCGTCAAGTTCGTGCGCGCCCGGGTGGGCGACCGTTACGTGCTCGAAGAACTGGAGCACCACGGTTGGATCCTGGGCGGTGAGGGTTCGGGCCACCTGCTGGTGCTGGACAAACACACCACGGGCGATGGCCTGGTCTCGGCGCTGCAGGTGATGCAGGCCTGCGCCGGCAGCGGGCAGTCCATGGCGCAGCTGCTGGCCGATGTGACCCTGTTCCCGCAGACGCTGATCAATGTGCGGCTGCAGCCCGGCCAGGAAGACTGGAAAAACAATCCGGCGCTGGCCGCCGAGACCAAGGCGGTTGAGGCCGAATTGGGCGAGACGGGGCGCGTGCTGATCCGTGCCAGCGGCACCGAGCCGCTGCTGCGCGTGATGGTCGAGGCGCGCGACGCCGCACAGGCCCAGGCCTGCGCCGAGCGCCTGGTCGCCGCGGTGAAGGTGCTCTGATGGCGGCGGCGTTCTCAGTCCGGCAGGCCGACTACGGCCACCCGTCCGACGCGGCCGCTGTGGTGGCCCTGCTCGATGCCTACGCCAGCGACCCGGCGGGCGGCGGCGAGCCCTTGTCCGACTTCGTCAAGGCCAATCTGGCACGCGAGCTGGCTGCGCGTCCGCAGGCCTACAGCGTGCTCGCATTCGACGGTGAGCAGCCGGTGGGGCTGGTCAACTGCATCGAAGGGTTTTCGTCGTTCAAGTGCAAGCCGCTGGTGAACGTTCACGACGTGGCCGTGCTCGCCAGCCACCGGGGGCGCGGCATTGCCGAGGCCATGCTGGCCGAGGCCGAGCGCATCGCGGTGGAACGCGGCGCGGTGAAGATGACGCTGGAGGTGCTCTCGGGCAACGCGCCGGCGGTCAAGCTCTACCGGCGCATCGGTTACGAGGGCTATCAGCTGGACCCGGCGATGGGCACGGCGCAGTTCATGCAGAAGTGGCTGGGTGCCAGCTGAACACAAGCGTACGTGTGTGCGGCGCGCCGCAGGGCTTCGCGCACGGCAGGGATGGTTTTCAGGGGGAGTGAGCGATGATGAAAAGAAGATGGGTTTGCGGCTTGTTGTGCGTGCTGCCCAGTGCGGCGCTGTGGGCGCAGTCCTCGGTGTTCCGGTTTGACGGTGAGGACTACGCGCAGCAGTTTGTCGGCGCACCATCCAACGGTGACCGGCTGGTGGAATTTGTGCGCCCCACGGAGAGCTTGAACAACTGGACCCGGCTGGTCGGCCTTCGATACCAGCAGATGCCGTTTCTGGGCAATGACCCGGTGGCAGCGGCCCTGCGGCTTGAACAGGTGGTCATGAAGGCCAATCCTCAGGCTCGCACGAGTGTGATGAGCAACGAGGCGAAGACCGATGCCACCATCGACTTTCTCACCTGGACCGACGGGCAGGACATCATGGAGTTCAACGTCTTTCGCTACGTGAAGAGTCCGGACGGTCGCGGTCTGGTGTCGCTGCAGGTGGCGCAGCGCTTTCATTCGGGCCAGCCCCAGGTGGCAGAGAAGCTGCGGGCGACCCGGGCGTCGTGGGTCCGACAGGTCGTTCAATACGACATGGGGTCGGTCAGCAAGGTGGTGTTGGCGCCGCGCTAGGCCAGGCCAGCACCGGTTGCTTCAAGCGGGGGCGCAAGCGGCCTTTTCGCCTCAGTAGAGCAGGAACGGCCGACGGGCTTCCGTCCACGCCGCTTCATCGGGCGCGGCGACAGCTTCCAGATCGTCGGCCGTGGCGTTCATGTCGTCCACCCACTCGCGCAGCGCCGGTCCTCCGTTGATGAGGTCGATCGCCAGGCGGTCGCGCTCGTACTCGTACGGGAAATCGCGCCAGAGCGGGTAGTCGAAGGCCTGCTCGCGTACGGCTCTGAAGGCCAGGGCTTGCAGGCGCCAGGGCTTGAAGGCTGCGTGGTCGTAGTGCTGCGGGTCTTCAACGTGGATCTGCACGCCCGCGCAGAGCTTGCCCACGTGCTTGTGGAAGGTCGGCTCGAACCAGCAGGCGCGCAGCCGGCAGCCGGCCAGCCACTGCGGCGCGATGCGGCGCATGTCGGCCAGCAGGCGGGTGGTGTCGATGTCGGGCGCGCCGAAGAGCTCCAGCGGGCGCGTGGTGCCGCGGCCTTCGCTGAGCGAGGTGCCTTCGAGCATCACGGTGCCGGCGTAGGCGCGGGCCATCCAGAGGTTGGCGGCATTGGGGCTGGGGTTGACCCAGGTCCGCTGGTCATCGGCGCTCATGGGCCAGCCGTAGCCGGGACCCTCGTCGGGTCGCCAGCCGTCCATGGTGATGACGCGGTACTCCACGTCGAGCTTGAGCAGGTCGATGAACCAGTGACCCAGTTCGCCCATGGTCATGCCGTGGCGCATGGGCATGGGGCCGGCGCCCACGAAGCTCTCCCAGCCTTCGCGCAGCAGCGTGCCTTCCACCGGGCGGCCGGCGGGGTTGGGGCGGTCGAGCACCCAGACCGCCTTGCCATGCTGTGCGGCGGCTTCCAGCACGTAGCGCAGCGTGGTGATGAAGGTGTAGATGCGGCAGCCCAGGTCCTGCAGGTCTACCAGCAGCACGTCGAAGGTCTCCATCATCTCGTCGGTCGGGCGCCGCACCTCGCCGTACAGGCTGAACACCGGGATGCCCAGCCGCGGGTCGGTGAAGTCGGGCGACTCGACCATGTTGTCCTGCTTGTCGCCGCGCAGGCCGTGCTGTGGGCCGAAGGCGGCGCTGAGCTTCACATCGGGCAGGGCGGCCAGCGCGTCGAGCGAATGGGTGAGGTCGCGCGTGACCGAGGCCGGGTGGGCGAGCAGCGCGACACGGCGGCCGGCCAGCGGAGCGCGCAGGGCGGGGTCTTCGAGGAAACGTTCGAGGCCGAATTTCATGCGGACGGAGGGGCGGGTGGAAACGGGGGCAGGGCGGGGCGGAAGGTCCAACCGGCGCTGTGGTGGAAGTCGGGCCGGTCGGCGCGCGGGTGGTGCAGTGCCCAGTGGCTGATCTGGCCACCGAGGGTTTCGATGACCGCGGTCAGGCCGATGGCGGTTGGTCGTGCGGGCAGCAGCGCGCCGGGCAGCCAGGCCTGCAGCACCAGCGAATCGGCGGAGCGTTCGGTGGTGATCGTCGGCCCGCTGGGCGGTGGCGCGTCGCCGGGCACGCGCTGGCGCTCGGCGCTGAAGCGGTAGACCGCCCACTGCCCCGAGGGCGAGAGGTTGAATTCGTGGTAGCTCGGACCGTCGCCGTCCTGCACAAAGGCTTCCAGGCAGGTGTGGCGCCAGAGGCCGTCGGTGGCGCCCGCGGCGGGCGGAGGAAGGGCCAGCGCGTCGATATCGCCTTCCAGCCGGTAGCGCAGCAGCCAGCCCGGCCCGTCGTCGGACGCCACCAGGTCCAGGGAGGCCGAGACGCCCAGACCTGCGGGCCCTTGTTCGCCGGGGTGGACCTGCAAACGCAGTGGAGCTGCTTGCAGACCGCCGGATGGTGCGCTGGACATCAGGGCTTGTAGCACTGGCCGGCGGCGTCGACGTCCATGCGCAGCAGTTGCTTCTTGCCGTTGAACACGCCGCCCGCGCTGTAGGTCAGGCAGCCTTCGCCGCGGTAGTGGGTGACGATGCGCTGGCCGTCGGCGCCGAAGTAGAAGGGAATCCAGTTCTTGCCGGTGGTGTGGTTGTAGAGCTGATCGGGCTCGCCGATGAGCTTGTAGACCTGCTCCAGCTCCATGCCGATCTTCACCTTGGCGAAGCGGCTCTCGGGCGCGGGCGTGCCGCTGATTTCGCCGTCGAAACTGTTGTCGTAGGACCGCACGACCCGCACGTCGCTGCCGCTGCCAGCGGCATCCGCCTTGGGGGCAGGCTGGTCCAGCGAGATGCTGGAGCAGCCCATCAGCACGAGGGTCGCGGTGCCCAGGGTCAGGGCCAGTCGTGAAGAGGGCATGGGGGCTCCTTGGTGCGTGGTCGGTGCAGCATGGCGGAGCCCCGTGTGGGGACGACCGCGTCGCTGCGGTCGATTGTAGTGAGCGGGGTCAGTGCGACGGGGTGGCGCCGGCAGGTTCCAGGCCGCGCTGGCCGCGGTTGAGGAACGCCACCAGCGACAGCATCACCGGCACCTCCACCAGCACGCCGACCACCGTGGCCAGGGCCGCGCCCGAGTGCAGGCCGAAGAGGGAAATGGCCACAGCGACCGCCAGTTCGAAGAAGTTGGAGGTGCCGATCAGGCAGGCCGGCGCGGCGATGTCGTGCGGCAATTTCAGCCAGCGCGCACCCAGGTAACCGATGGCAAAGATGCCGTAGGTCTGTATCAGCAGCGGGATGGCGATCAGGCAGATCACCGCCGGCTGGGCGACGATGGTCTGGGCCTGGAAGCCGAACAGCAGCACCACGGTGGCGATCAGGCCAACCACCGACCAGGGCTTGAGCCGCTTCACGAAAGCGTTCACGGCCGCCTCGCCGCCGCGGGCCAGCCACCAGCGCCGCGTCAGCACGCCCGCCACCAGCGGCAGCACCACATACAGCACGGTGGACAGCAGAAGCGTCTGCCAGGGCACGGTGAGGTCGGTCACGCCGAGCAGGAAGGCGGCGATGGGGGCAAACGCAAAGACCATGATCAGGTCGTTCACCGACACCTGCACCAGGGTGTAGTTGGGGTCGCCTTTGGTGAGCTGGCTCCACACGAAGACCATGGCGGTGCAGGGCGCCACGCCCAGCAGGATCATGCCGGCGATGTACTCGCTGGCCGATTGCGGGTCGACCCAGTCTGCGAACACGACGCGGAAGAACAGCACGCCCAGCGCCGCCATGGTGAAGGGCTTGACCAGCCAGTTGATGACCACGGTGAGCAGCAGGCCCTGCGGTCGTTTGCCGACGTCGCGCACGGCCGCGAAGTCGATCTGGATCATCATCGGATAGATCATCACCCAGATGAGCACCGCCACGATCAGGTTGACGTGCGCGAACTCGACCGCGGCGATGGCGGCGAAGGTGGCAGGTGTGAGCAGGCCCAGGCCCACGCCGGCCAGGATGCCCAGGCCGACCCAGACGGTGAGGTAGCGTTCAAAGAGTCCCATCGCGTCAGCCCTTCTGTGCCAGGTCGCGCGCGGCCTGCTGCAGGCGCAACCGGTCCACGCCGCTGGCCGGCAGGTTGATCAGCAGCTCCAGCCGGCGGCGGATCGCCAGCAGGGTCTGCTTGAAGGTGTCCAGGCGTTCTTCCTCGGAGCCGGTCACGTTGGACGGATCGGGGTAGCCCCAGTGCGCGGTGGCCGGTTGGCCGGGCCAGAAGGGACAGACCTCACCCGCCGCGTTGTCGCAGACGGTGATGACGAGGTCCATGTGCGGCGCGTCGGGCAGGGCGAAGACGTCCCAGCTCTTGCTGGAGAGGCCTTCGGTGGCGATGCCCGCGTCCTGCAGCGCGCGCAGGGCCAGCGGGTTGGGCTGCTGGTTCTCGCGCGGGCTGCTGCCGGCGGAGAAGCCCCGGAAGCGCTGTTCGCCGCCGACGCGGCCCAGGTGGTTGAGCGCCGCTTCGGCCAGGATGGAGCGGGCGGAGTTGTGGGTGCAGAGGAAGAGGACGTTCATGGTGGAGAGTGCAGGAAAAGTCAGAGGGCGCGCGGCAGCACCACCACGGGTGAGAAGCCGCCGCCTTCGGTGCGGAAGTTGGTGGTCTGGCCGGCCCAGGTGCGGGCGGCCAGCAGCTGCACCTGGCCGCGGTAGGTGTAGGCGCGCAGGTCCAGTTTGAGCCGGGTGGTCTGGCCTTCCACCGACACCAGGCGTTCGCTGGGCGGCACGGTGGCCTGGGCCACGTAGTCGCCGGCCAGGATCTCGCTCCACACGCGCCGGGTGAGCTTGTCGCCGCGGTAGGCGGCGCGGGCGCCGAAGCCGGCCGCGGGTTTGAAGAACAGCCCGCGCCGCTGCGCCCAGAGCGCCTCGGCGTGGTCGGCGGTGACGCGCTGCGTGGAGGGCACCACGCGGCGCAGCAGGGCACGGTCCGCTTCGTTCACGCCCCAGCGTTCGAGCAGCGCGGCGTCGGACAGGGTGACCAGGTTGCGCTTGTCGGCGTACAGCGCGTGGGTGCGCGGGTGGGGCGTGACCACCGCAGCGCCCGCCAGGTAGGCCTGCCGCAGCGCCTTGTGTCCGCTGTCCTGCAGGTAGAAGTCGGTCAGCCGGTTGTAGACCAGGTCCACCGGCGTGCCGGCGGGCAGGGCGGGGTGCCAGAGCGCGCCATCGCGCCATTGCAGTTCGCGCGGGTCGGCCACCACAGCGGTCAGGCCGTGCGCAGCGAACAGCGCGCGCGCCATCTGGAATTCGGGCGCCAGGTACTGGGCCTCGGGCGCGTCGTCCACGATCAGGATGTTGCGCAGCGGCGCATCGCCGCGCTGCGCCTGCCATTCGGCGCGGAACATGGCGACGAAGGCCTCGTCAAGGTGGCGCAGCCGGTCCCGCGGGTCGAACACCTGCTGGAACGATTCGCAGCAGGCCCGGTGCGCCCGCGCCAGGGCGGCGTTGAGCAGGGCACCGCCGGCGTTGCTGTTGATCTCGATCAGGCGCGGCCCGTCCTCGGCGAGGTGGAAGTCGTAGCCCATGAAGACCCCGGCAGGGCCGTGGTCCAGGCGGGCGATCGGTGGCGCGCGGTCCAGCGCCTGCTGTTGCCAGGCGGGCAGGGCGATCACGCGCTCCAGCGTGGCCACCGCGTCGGTGATCTGGTCCATCACCCCGGCATCGAGGAACACCGCCGAGCGCGAGAACAGGTGCGGGTGGCTTTCGGCCAGCTGGGCGGTGAGGCCGGCCAGCGCGGGTTCGGTCTCCAGCTGCTCGCGCAGGCGCGGCGTCTCCAGCGTCTGGCAGGCGCAGCCGAGGTTGAGCGCGTCGGCCAGGTTCATGCCGGGTCTCCGCAGTCGGTGCAGGCCGGGGGCACGACCTCGCACGCTTGCCCGCCGCAGCAGTGCTCGGTCAGGTAGCCGAGCAGGGCGTTCATGCGGTCGAAATGGGCGCGGTAGATCAGATGTCGACCCTGCGGCTCGGCGCTCACCAGGTCGGCATGCACCAGTTCCTTGAGGTGGAAGGACAGCGAGCTGGGCGCGACGTCCAGGCGCTCGGCGATGGCGCCCGGTGTCATGCCGGCCGGGCCGGCCACCACCAGTTCGCGGAAGGCGCGCAGGCGCACCACCTGGGAGAGGGCGGTGAGGGCGCTCAGGGCCTGCTGTTCGGCGGGTGTGATTGTTTCCATATTTCAATGATAGTTGAAACATTGGGGTGAAAACACGCCGCTGGTCGCGGCGTGGTGTCTCCATTCAGTAGATGGCAGGAACCATCATGTCCACCGGCACCGCCTGGCGTTTGTAGTCCTCGTGCCGCTCGCGCTGCGGCAGCACGATGGCCGGGCGCTCGATCTCGTGGTACGGCATCTGGCCCAGCAGGTGGTGGATGCAGTTCAGGCGCGCCTTCTTCTTGTCGTCCGCCTGCACCACCCACCAGGGCGATTCGGGGATGTGCGTGCGCTCCAGCATCACCTCCTTGGCCTTGGTGTAGAGCTCCCAGCGGCGGCGCGACTCGAGGTCCATCGGGCTGAGCTTCCACTGCTTGAGCGGGTCGTGGATGCGGCCCATGAAGCGCAGGTGTTGCTCCTCGTCGGAGATCGAGAACCAGTACTTGATGAGCTGGATGCCGTTGCGCACCAGCATCTTCTCGAACTCGGGCACGTCCCGGAAGAAGGCCTCGTACTGCTCGTCACTGCAGAAGCCCATGACCTTCTCGACGCCGGCGCGGTTGTACCAGCTGCGGTCCAGCAGCACGATCTCGCCGCCCGCGGGCAGGTGCGTCACGTAGCGCTGGAAGTACCACTGCGTGCGTTCGCGGTCGTTGGGCGCCGGCAGCGCGACCACGCGGCAGACCCGCGGGTTCAGCCGCTGGGTGATACGCTTGATCACGCCGCCCTTGCCGGCGGCGTCGCGGCCCTCGAAGATGATCACGACCCGGTGCCCGGTCGCGACCACCCAGTCCTGCAGCTTGACCAGCTCACCCTGCAGCCGGAACAGCTCGCGGAAGTAGCTGATGCGGCTGGAGGCGCTGGCGCCGGGGCGCCGTGCATCCTCACCCAGCCGATCCTCCATCTCAAGCTCGAACTCCTCGTCCATCGAGTCGAGCAGGTCCTCGCGCAGCTGCGCGATCTGCTGATCGGGGTGCACGGTGGTGTCCATCTCAGCTGCCGATGACGCCGCCGTCGTTCTTGGTGATGACGATGGTGGCCGAGCGCGGACGCTGGCCGGCACCGTAGCCGGCGTTGGCGGGCCACTGGCTGGTGTACTTCGACGGATCGGTCACGTCGGCCATCTTGGTGCCTTCACCCGGGTGCTGGATGTTGATGAAGATCGCACGGCCGTCGGCGGTCTCGCACCAGCCGGTGATCTCGCAGTCCTTGGGGCCGACGAGGAAGCGCGCCAGCGTGGACGGCGTCGGGGTCTTGCCCACGTAGGTGGTGACTTCCTTGTCGCCGTGCTTGATGGTGCGGGCACCGCCGTCGCCCTGCTTGCCGGGGATGGCGGCCAGCATCATGCAGTTGGTCTTGTCGGTGTAGGCGCCGTCGTCGGTCTGGATCCAGCAGATGCCGGTGGCCGGGCTGAACACCAGGCCGTCGGGCGCGGACATGTCGTTCTCGTCGGTCAGGCTGGAAAGGTTGACGGTGGCCTTGTCGGCGTCGGCCTCGGCACCGAACACATAGATGTCCCACTTGAACGTCAGACCGGCGGGCGAGGCGTCGGCCAGGCGCGCGATATGGCCATGCACGTTGCCCTTCTGCTCCTTGCTGCCCTTCATGTCGGTGTAGACGCGCGGGTTGGGGGCGTCGGCGGTGGCGGCGGTGCGGGCGCTGTTGTTGGTCAGCGTGAAGTAGACCTCGCCGGTGCGCGGGTGCACGCCGTTCCATTCCGGGCGGTCCATCTTGGTGGCGCCCGCAGCGTCGGCGGCCAGGCGGGTGAAGATGGCCACGTCGGCGTTGCTCTTGAACTCGAAGTAGGAGCTGTTGGCGATCTGCGGGTTGTTCATCGACAGTTCCAGCCACTGGCCGGTGCCGTCGCCCTTGAAGCGGGCGGCGAACAGGGTGCCCTTGTCGAGGTACTTGTCACCGGCGGCCAGGCGGTTGGCCGGCCGTGCGTCCTTCGGGTCCCATTTGGCGTCGGAGACGAACTTGTAGATGTACTCGCCGCGGGCGTCGTCGCCCATGTAGGCCACGATGGGCTGGCCGGCCACCGGCTTGGCAAAGGCCACGCTCTCGTGGGCGAAACGGCCCAGGCCGGTGCGCTTGCGCATCGGGGCGGTGGTGTCGTAGGCGTCCACCTCGACCACAAAGCCGAAGGTGTTCATCTCGTTGCGGTAGTCGTCCTTGGCGCTGGCGCCGATGGCGCTGTTGTTCCAGCGCACGAAGCGGTCGTCGCTGCCACCGCTCTCCCAGCCGTGGCGGCTGGCGTCGCCCGCCTTGCGACCATAGCGCTTGAGCGCCTGCACCTGCTTGTCCTTCTTGCGTGCGTCGTCGTCCTTGGCGTCGCGGAAGAAGTAGCCGAACCAGTTCTCTTCACCGCTGACGAAGGTGCCCCAGGGGGTCTTGCCGGTGCCGCAGTTGTTGAGGGTGCCGCGGCAGGCGGTGGCGTCGGGGCTGTACTTGGTGACCAGGTGCTCGCTGCCACGGGCCGGACCGTGGATGACGGCCGGCGTCATGGTGGTGATGCGGCGGTTGAACGGCGAGCTGGTCTTGTAGGCCCAGCGCTTGCCGTCGGTCTGCACCTCGACGAAGGACAGGCCGTGGATCGCCAGTTCCTTGTCGATCTCGGCAGCCGGGCGGGGCAGGGTGGCGGTGCCGCCATTGGCGTGAATGAAGAAGGAGGCCAGTTTCTCGTCGGTGGTGGCTTCGTGGTTCACGCCCAGGATGCCGCGGCTGTTGTAGCTGGCCGAGGGCTTGCCCTGCGCGTCCAGGCCGAACCACTCCATGCCGTCGTGGTGGTCACCGGCGCGCAGTTCGAACTGGGTGTCGGTGCCGTCGTTCTTGAACGGGGCCACGCCCGTTGCCAGCGGGTCGCCCAGGGCGTAGATCACCTGGGCGGTGTAGCCCTCGGGCACGATCACCTTGTCGGCGAGGCTCTTGGGCACGGCCTTGAAGCCCAGGCGGTCCAGCTGGGTGGCGCTGCCGCTGCCCATGGTGGTGGCGCAGCCGGTGACGGACGCGGCGCCCACGGCGGCACCCGCCAGCCCCGCGCCGCGGAACAGGCTGCGGCGGCTCAGGCGGGTTTCCAGGACCTGTTCGAAGGCCGGGTTGCTGGAGGTGTTCGACGCTTCGTTGTTGAAGTGCGATTCGGTTTTGTGGCTCATGTCGGTTCCGCGTGGGTTGATGGAAAACGCGTGGAGTCTGTGCGGCGGCTGTGAAAGTTTGATGACGCTTGTGCGGCAGTTTGTGGGGCGGGCCTGCAACGTCAAAAAAGTTTCATCGGGATGCCACGGGAGGGACATGGCGGGGCCGGAGCATCGTGGCCATGAGCAAGCGATCCATCCACCCAGCGTCCGTTGTGGACGCCATCCCCACCCAGGAGCCCACCATGCGAGAACTGCCCACCCCGACGCTGGACCTGTCGCCGCTGCCCGACTTCCGGAGGTCACTTCACCCACGCACGGACGCTCCCGCTGCGGTGGTGGTCCCCGGTGCGGTGGTCCAGGCGCCGGCCGGCATCGACGTCGGCTGGGCGCGGCACCTGGACGAGGTTCGTGAGGCGCAGCGCCTGAGGTACGAGGTGTTCGCCGGCGAGATGGGGGCCATTCTCTCCAACGCCGTGCCGGGCCACGACGTCGACCTGTTCGACGACTACTGCGAGCACCTGCTGGTGCGCGACGGCGCCACGCGCAAGGTCATCGGCACCTACCGCGTGCTGACCCCACAGCAGGCCAAGCGCGCCGGCAGCACCTACAGCGACACCGAGTTCGACCTGGTGCGCCTGCGCCCGCTGCGCGAGAGCATGGTGGAACTGGGCCGCAGCTGCGTGCACCGCGACCACCGCCAGGGCGGCGTGATCATGGCCCTGTGGGGCGCGCTCGCGGCCTTCATGCAGCGCAACCGGCTGGACACCATGATCGGCTGCGCCAGCATCCCCATGCAGTACGAAGGCCCGCACGGCATGATCGGCGGCGGCCACGCGGCCGCCAGCATCTGGCGCCAGGTGAAAGACACGCACATGGCCCCGATCGACTGCCATGTGCGGCCGCGGCTGCCGCTGCCGGTGGACCGGCTGGACGGCTCGCTGGAGGTGGAACCGCCGGCGCTGATCAAGGGCTACCTGCGCCTGGGTGCCAAGGTCATGGGCCCGCCGGCCTGGGACCCGGACTTCAACGCCGCCGACCTGCCGATGATCATGCGCATCGCGGACATGCCGGCGCGGTACCGGCGCCACTTCGGAGTTTGACCGTGGTGCCCCCCCGCGCCGCCTTCGGCGTCACCCCCCCAGGGGGGCGGAGCCTGTGGCCCGGCACAGCCGGTTCCACGGCTCCACTGGAAGAAGCCTCTGCTCCGGTTGCGTCTTCGCTTCGGGCTGTGTTCATTTCTGACATTCATCTGGGCACGCCCGGGTGTCAGGCCGATGCGCTGCTCGACTTTCTCAAGCACCACCCGAGCGACACCCTGTACCTGGTGGGTGACATCGTCGATGGTTGGCAGATGCGGCGGCGCTGGTTCTGGCCGCAGTCGCACAACGACGTGGTGCAGAAGCTGCTGCGCCGCGCGCGCAAGGGCTGTCGCGTGGTGTTCGTGCCGGGCAACCACGACGAGTTCGCGCGCCAGTTCGACGGCATGCACTTCGGCGGCATCGAGGTGGCCAACGAGGCGGTGCACACCACCGCCGATGGCCGCCACCTCTGGGTGATCCACGGTGACCACTTCGACGGCGTGATCCAGTGCGCCAAGTGGCTGGCCCACGTGGGCGACTGGGCCTACGGCGTCACGCTCGAACTCAACCGCCACTTCAACCGCATCCGCCACAAGCTGGGCTTGCCCTACTGGTCGCTCTCGCAGTACCTCAAGCACAAGGTCAAGCGCGCGGTCAGCCACGTCAACGACTTCGAGCGCGCCGTGGCCGCGGAGGCGCGCGAGCGCGGCTACCACGGTGTGGTCTGCGGCCACATCCACCGCCCCGAGATGCGCACCATCGACGGCACGCTCTACGCCAACGACGGCGACTGGGTCGAGAGCCTCTCGGCCCTGGTCGAGCACCAGGACGGCCGGCTGGAGCTGGTGCACTGGCACCCGATGGGGCACGGCGGCCTGACCCTGCCGCTGAAGGAGCCCCAGGCGATCCCGGGGGTTCTGGCACCCGCATGAAGATCCTGCTGGTGACCGACGCCTGGCAGCCCCAGGTCAACGGCGTGGTCACCACGCTGGTGGAACTGGTCCGGCACCTGCAGGGCGCCGGGCACGAGCTGACGGAGATCCACCCCGGGCAGTTCCGCACGCGGCCGTGCCCCGGCTACGCCGGCATCGACCTCGCCCTGTTCCCGGGCGCGCGCCTGCGGCGGCTGATGGACGAGGCCCAGCCCGACGCCATCCACATCGCCACCGAAGGCCCGCTGGGCTGGGCCGCGCGCCGCCACTGCCTGCGCCGCGGCTGGCCGTTCACCACCGCCTTCCACACCCGCTTTCCCGAGATGCTGCAACTCGCGCTGGGCGTACCGGCATCCTGGGGCTATGCCCTGCTGCGGCGCTTCCACCGGCCCAGCCGGGGGGTGATGGTGCCAACCGCCGGCGTGCGCCGCCTGCTGGAGCAGCGGGGCTTTGCCAACCTGCGCGACTGGACCCATGGCGTGGACACCCAGCTGTTCGCGTTCCACCCCGAGCCGCGCGAATGCCCCGGGCTGGGCCACCTGGCGCGGCCGGTGAGCCTGTTCGTCGGTCGCCTCTCACACGAAAAGAACCTTCAGGCCTTCCTGGACCAGGACATCCCGGGCAGCAAGGTGGTGTGTGGCGTGGGGCCGCTGGAGCAGGCCCTGCGCGACCGCTATCCCGGCGTGCACTGGGTGGGGCTGCTGGCGCGGCGCGAGCTGGCCGAGGTCTACGCCGCGGCCGACGTGTTCGTGTTCCCCAGCCTGCACGAGACCTTCGGCCTGGTGATGCTCGAAGCCATGGCCACCGGCCTGCCCGTGGCCGCCTACCCGGTGGACGGCCCGCTGGAGGTGATCGGCGACTCCCCCGCCGGCGCGATGCACACCGACCTGCGCGAGGCCTGGTCGCAGGCGCTGCGCGTGCGCCGCCACCAGGCTCGCCAGCGCGCGCTGGACTTTGGCTGGGGGCGGGTGGCCGATCTGTTCCTCTCCCACCTGGTGCGGCTGCCCGGGCAGCGCCGCGCCGTTCTGTCACACAAACGTCATCGGCTGGTCGAATAATCGTCATTGATGAACCCGCCCACCCCCAGCCTGACCTTTCTCGACCGGGACCACAGCATCCTGGCCTTCAACGAACGCGTGCTGGACTGGGCGCGGCGCGAACAGGTGCCGCTGCTGGAGCGCCTGCGCTACCTGTGCATCGTCTCCAGCAACCTCGACGAATTCTTCGAGGTGCGGATGGCGCCGCATCTGGCCGCCTTCAATGCCAACGAGCCGCGCGGCCCGCAGACAGCGGACGACTATGTGCGCCTGAGCGCCCAGCTGCACGAACTGGTGGCGCAGCAGTACGCGATCTACAACGACGAGCTGCTGCCGCTGCTGCAGAAGCAGGGCGTCGAGCTGGTCTCGCACGGCGAGCGCGACGCCGCCCAGCGCCGCTGGGTCAAGGCCTTTTTCGAGCGCGAGGTGCAGCCACTGCTGATGCCGGTGGGCCTCGACCCGGCGCACCCGTTCCCGCAGGTGGCCAACAAGTCGCTCAACTTCATCGTGCGCCTCAAGGGGCGCGACGCCTTCGGGCGCGAAAACGAGGTCGCCATCGTCAAGGTGCCGCGCGTGTTGCCGCGCTATGTGCGCGTGCCCGGGCCCAAGGGTTCGAAAAAGACGGTCTTTGTCTCCATTTCCAGCCTGATCCGCTCGCACCTGGCCGACCTGTTCCCGGGCCGGCAGGTGACGGAGTTTTCACAGTTCCGCGTGACGCGGCACTCGGATCTGGCTGTGGACGAGGAAGAGGTGAAGAACCTGCGCACCGCCCTGCGGGTGGGTCTGCAGCACCGCCACTACGGCGAGGCGCTGCGGCTGGAGGTGTCGGCGGGCTGTTCCGAGTTCCTCTCCAGCTTCCTGCTGGAGCAGTTCGCCCTGCCGCCGCAGGCGCTGTTCCGCGTGCCCGGGCCGGTGAACCTGGTGCGCCTGAACCAGCTGATCGACCAGGTCGACCAGCCCGCGCTGCGCTTTGAGCAGCACACGCCGGGCTGGCCGGTCCAGCTGGTGCCGGGTCAGTCCTTCTTCGAGCGCATGCAGCAGGGCGATGTGCTGATCCACCAGCCCTACGAGAGCTTCGACGCGGTGCTGGCCTTCCTGCGCGAGGCGGTCAACGACCCCGACGTGCTGGCCATCAAGCAGACCATCTACCGCACCGGCAGCAAGGCCGAGATGATCGAGCTGCTGCGCGAGGCGGTGCGGCGCGGCAAGGAAGTGACCGCGGTGGTCGAGCTCAAGGCGCGCTTCGACGAAGAGGCCAACATCAACTACGCCGAGCGGCTGGAATCGGTGGGCGCCCAGGTGGTGTATGGCGTGGTGGGCCTCAAGACCCACGCCAAGATGCTGCTGGTCACGCGCCGCGAGGGCGGGGTGCTGCGCCGCTACGGCCACCTCTCCACCGGCAACTACAACCCCGGCACGGCGCGCCTCTACACCGACCTGAGCTACCTCACCGCGGACAAGTCGCTCACCGCGGACATGGAGCAGGTGTTCCTGCACCTGGCCAGCCAGAGCCGGCTGCCGCGCCTGAAGAGCGCCCTGATCGCGCCCTTCCACCTGCACAAGGCCATGCTGGAGCGGGTCGAACGGGCAGGGCTGGCGGCCCAGTCCGGCCAGGACGCGCGCATCATCCTCAAGATGAACGCCCTGACCGACGAGCCCATGGCGCGCGCACTGGCGATCGCTTCGCAGCGCGGGGCTTCGATCGACCTCATCGTGCGCGGCGCCTGCATCCTGCCAGCGCAGGTGCCCGGCGTGACCGACCGGGTGCGCGTGCGCTCGGTGATCGGCCGCCTGCTGGAGCATTCGCGGGTGTTCTATTTCCGGTTCGGCGACGAGGAGGAGCTCTGGCTCTCCAGCGCCGACTGGATGAACCGCAACATGCTGCGGCGGGTCGAACTGGCCTGGCCGGTGACCGACCCGGCGCTGCGCCAGCGCATCAAGGACGAGTGCCTGTCGGCCTACCTGCACGACACGCGCGACGCCTGGCTGCTGCAGCCGGACGGCGACTACCGCCGCGCCAGCGACGCCATCGAAGGCCCGGGCCTGTCGGCCCAGGCGGCGCTGATGGCACGCTACGGACACCGTTCCCAGGAGTGACCCCCATGGACCTCATCCTCTGGCGCCACGCCGAAGCCCAGGACCACCCCTATGGCGAGCAGGGCGCGCAGGGCGACCCGCTGGACCTGGAACGGCGCCTGACCCCGCGCGGCGAGAAGCAGGCCGCGCGCATGGCCGCCTGGCTGGACCGGCAGCTGCCCGACGGCGCCCGGGTGTACGTGAGCCCCGCCGAGCGGGCCCGCCAGACCGCCAGCGCGCTCGGCCGCAAGCTGCGCGTGCGCGAGGAGTTGCTGCCCGGGGCGGACCCGGCGGTGGTGCTGGCGCTGGTGGGCTGGCCCGAGGGCCGCGGCCCGGTGCTGGTGATCGGGCACCAGCCGACGCTGGGCCAGGTGATCGCCCAGCTGCTGAACCTGCCCGAGGGCGAATGCACCATGCGCAAGGGCTCGGTCTGGTGGCTGCGCCAGCGTGAGCGCAACGGCCGCATGCAGACCGTGATCGTGACGGTGCAGACGCCGGAACTGGTATGAGCGGACCGGCCTGCTGACCGCCGTCAGGTGGTGACGAGCGCCTCGCGCGTGCCCTGCGCCACCTGGTCGAGCAGCCCGTCGTACGCAAAGACCTCGGGGTCTTCCGCCAGCGAGCGCGTCTCCAGCGCCTCGCACAGCTGCGCCAGCCGCGCCGCGCAGGTGTTGAGCGCAGCGCCCTTGAGCTGGTGCGCGGCATTGCCCAGTGCCTCGTGGTCGCGCGTGGCCATGGCCTGGCGGATGTCGTCCATGCGCGTGTCCAGTTCGGCCAGGAAGTCCTGGACGATGGCGCCGCGCACCTTGCCCGCACCGTTGTCGAACTCGCCTAGCATGGTCCAGCGTTCGGTGTTGATCCAGGGCGCAGCGGGCCGGGTCGGGGCCGGGCCTGTGGCACTGCTGGCGGCCGCGGGCGCGCGCTCGATCCAGCGCTGCAGCGCCTGGCCGAGCGTGTGCAGTTCCAGCGGCTTGGCCAGGTAGTCCGACATGCCCGCTTCCAGGCAGCGGGTGCGATCGTTCGGCAGGCTCGACGCGGACACGCCCAGCACGATGGGCGCGGCGGGCCCCAGGCGTTCGCGGATCTGGCGCGTGGTCGCGGCACCGTCCATCTCGGGCATGTGGCTGTCCATCAGCACCAGGGCGTAGGGCTGGTGTTCGCGCTGGGCCTGCTCCACCGCCTCGACCGCGCGCAGGCCGTTGTCGCGCAGGTCGTGCGGATAGCCCAGCCGGTTGAGCATGGCGGAGGCCACCTTGAGGTTGGTCAGGTTGTCGTCCACCACCAGCACGCGGTGGGGGCTGCGGGCCAGCTGCAGCGTGGGCACCAGGGGCGCCACGATGTCCTCGGGACGGGCCGGCTGGGCGCGGATGGTGAACGAGAAGGTCGAGCCCACGCCGGTCTGGCTGTTCACCTGGATGCGTCCGCCCATGCGCTCGACCAAATGGCGGCAGATCATCAGCCCCAGGCCGGTGCCACCGTAGACGCGCGCGGTCGAGGTGTCGCCCTGCGAGAAGGGCTGGAACAGTTCGCCCAGCCGCTGCTGCGAGATGCCGACACCGGTGTCGCTGACGCTGAAGCCCAGGGTCAGCGGATCACCCGGCTGCTCGACCCAGGCCCGCAGGCAGACCTCGCCGTGGTGGGTGAACTTCACCGCGTTGGACAGCAGGTTCAGCAGCACCTGGCGCAGGCGCGTGATGTCGCTGACGATGGCCCGCGGCAGGTCCGGGCGCAGGTCGACGCGCAGCTCCAGCCCCTTCTCCTGGCAGCGCAGCCGCGAGATGTCGCACACGCCCTGGATGGCCGCGTGCAGGTCCATCGGCAGGTGTTCCAGCGCCAACTTGCCCGATTCGATCTTGGAGAAGTCCAGGATGTCGTCGACCACGGCCAGCAGCTGTTCGCTGGACACCTTGAGCACGCCCAGCAGCTCTTTCTGCGACGGTGTCAGGCCGGTGTCGGTGAGCAGCTGGCTCATGCCGACCACGCCGTTGAGCGGTGTGCGGATCTCGTGGCTCATCACCGCCAGGAAGCCGGCCTTGGCCCGCACCGCGGCCAGCGCCTCTTCGCGCGAGGTGGCCAGTTCGGTGGTGCGCAGGCGCACCCGTTCTTCCAGCAGCAGGGTGGCGTCGCGCAGAGCCTTGTTCTTGCGCTTGATGGCCCGGTTGTAGGCGTGCAGCTTGAGCGCGCTGTCGTGCATCACGCGCGAGAGGTTGTGGACCTCCCGGAACGGCGCCTTCTCCTGCACCGGCGGCACCTGGCCGGAGCCGAGCTGGGTGGCGGACTTGTTGAGCTGGTGGAACTGGGCCGACAGGCGCCGGGCGACCAGAAAGGCGCCCAGCACACCGACGCCGATGAGCGCCGCCATGGCCAGCAGCGCCCACTGCCGGGCCTGGAGCACCTGCGCCGTGAAGTCTTGTTCCGGTGCCACCACCACCAGCTGCCAGCCCAGCTCGTACTTGGCGCCGAAGGGGCGCTGCAGCGCGATCAGGCGGTTGCTGGTCAGGCCCAGTCGCTGCAGCCAGTCGCGTTCGGTCTCCAGCCGCACCAGGCCCGGCGCGCGTCGCGAGCCCTGCCGGTCGGGCGCGAACAGCTGGGTGTAGGACTCGCGCACCAGCGGCTCGCGGCTCTGCAGCGGCGTGATGCGCTGGTGGCGGCCGTTGACCAGTTCGCTGAGTTCCTCGTCGACCGAGGAGGCGACCATGCGGCCCTGGCCGTCCACCAGGTAGGTCACCGCGTGTTCGCTGATGCGTGTGCTGCGGATCAGCTCGGTCAGGCGCGCCAGGCTCATGTCCACCGCCATCACGCCCAGCAGGGTGCGGTTGTCGGTGTCGAAGATCGGCTGGGCCAGCGTCAGGTCGAACTGCTTCTTGACCGCCGAGCGGTAGACGTCGGTGAACACGCGCTTGCCGGTGCTCGCGGCCAGCTGGTACCAGGGGCGCTTGCGCGGGTCGTAGATGGTGTCCTCGGTCCTGACCAGGCGGCTGCGGTCGCCCGGTGCGTCGATCTCGTAGTGGCGCCGCCCGCTCTCGCCGGGCAGAATTTCGCGCACCACGAAACGGCCTTCCTCGCGTTCGAGCCCGAAGAAGCTGCCGTCGGTGGTGCCGTAGTACAGATAGGGCACGTTGGGCGACTGCTGGGTCAGCGCGTAGGCCATCAGCTCGAAAGCGGCCGGGTCGCGCAGCCAGTTGCGCGTGCGCTCGGCTTCGGCCCCGCTGGTGGGCACCGGCGGCACCAGCGCGTTGACCACGGTGTGCGACTCCCCCAGATGGGCCAGCGCGCCCACGTCCACCCGGTGCGCGGCCTGGCTGATCGCATTCTCGGCCAGCGTGTCGATGGACTGCGAACTGTTGGACGAGAGCAGCCAGGACACCAGCACCGCAGGGATCAGCGCCGACAGCACCAGTGCGGCAATCAGCGCCGGGCCGATCGAGAGGCGGCGGCGGCCGGCCGGCGTGGGGGTGTCGCGCTCGGCCATGGGTCAGGTCGCGGGCAGGGGGTCGACGGCGCACACCTCCAGCGGCTCGGGACACTGGGGCAGGGTGACGAAGTGGCGCGAGACGGGCTGCACCGCCCCGGTCACCGCGCGCAGCACCGGGATCGACAGCGTCACCGGGTGCGGGCCGACGGCGGCGCGCTGCATGGCCAGGGCGTTGACCACGGTTTCGCCCACCGGCAGCACCTGGGCCGCGCCGCCCAGCAGGCCGTCCAGCCGCATCATCGCCACCGGGCCGCTGTGGATGGCGATGCCGGCCTCGAAGCGCGGAAGCGCCAGGTCGGGGAACTGCTGCTGCACCCAGCCCTGCATCGCCGCGGCCGACTTGCGCAGGCCAAAGGCGGCCTTGACCGCGCGCAGGCCCTGGTGGGCGGTGGTGTTGGACGCCCGGTCGGTGAACACCGCCAGCAGACCGTCGCCGACGAAGTGGGCCGAGGTGGCGCCGAACAGGTGGACCGTGTCGCCGCCACCTTCGTAGTAGCGCTTGAGCGTCATGGCCAGCTGCTGCGGGTCCAGGGCGCGAGCCCACTCCCGGTCGTTGCGGATGTCGGCGAACAGCACGGTGGCCTGTGGGTGGAAGTCCTCGCGGTCGCCCTGGGCCTCGCCGGGCCACTGTTCGCTCAGCTCGTGGGCCAGCCGCAGTTCGTACTGCTCCTGCAGGGTCCAGGCCTGTTCGTCCAGGGCCTCGTTCACGGCCTCCTTCACCTGCAACTCCAGCGCCGCGGTGCGCATGGCCTTGCGGTTGAGCTGGGCAGCCACCGCGTCGACCAGTTCGCGCGGGTGCACGGGTTTGGTCAGGTAGTCGTCGGCGCCCAGTGTCATGCCCTGGCGCATGTTGCGCCGCTCCTGCAGCGAGGTCAGCAGGATGAACGGGGTCTGCTGCAGGGCCGCGTGTTCGCGCACCGCCTTGAGCAGGTCGAAGCCGTTGACACCCGGCATGTTGATGTCGCTGACGACCAGGTCCGGCCGGTACTGCCGGATGGTCATCCACGCCGACTGCCCGTTGTTGGATGTCAGCACCTCATGCCCCTGCAGGTGCAGGGCCGCCTCGATGAGACGCATTGTTCCTGCGTCGTCTTCCGCCACCACGATCAGAGCCATTGTTTTTCTTCGTTTTTCAGGCCGCCGAAGGCCCCTTGAAGGGCGATGGTATCGGTTGAACGGGCGGCGATGTGGCGCGAAGCACACGTCGCCGTGCCGCTTTCAACGGATGTCGGCGGAGAATTTCCAGTTTGTTTTCTGCCAGGCCAGCAACTCCTCGCCGAGCAGCCAGGCCGACTGCGGGAAACGCCGGGCCCATCCCTCGGGTGTCACCAGCCGGAACGCACCGGGCTTGTAGCCCAGCTTCAGGGTCTCGTGTTCGGGCATCCGGCGCGCGTGGCACAGGATGACCGCCAGCCGCAGGCACAGCAGCTGTTTGGCGAACAGTTCGTCCTGCAGGGGTTCCTCCAGCTTGCGCAGCTTGCCCCGCTGACCCAGCACCAGCTGGCTCATGCGGTGCAGTTCGGGGAACGAGAAGCCCGAGGCGTCCACGTTGTCCAGGATGTAGGCGCCGTGGTGATAGGAGCGGTCGTGCGAAATGTGGGTGCCGATCTCGTGCAGCCGCGCCGCCCAGGCCAGCTTCTGCGAGAAGCGCTCGTTGGCCTCGCCGGCGGCGACCTGGGCGAAGAGGGCGGTGGCCACCTCGCTCACCCGCTGCGCCTGCGCGGCGTCCACCGAAAAGCGCTCGCTGAGCCAGCGCACCGTGCGCTCGCGCACGTCGCCGCCCCCGGTGTCGCGGTCGATCAGGTCGTAGAGGGCGCCGTGGCGCAGCGCACCCTGGGCGGGAATCATCTCCTGGATACCGAACAGGTCGAACACGGCGCGCAGCACACTCACGCCGCCGCCGATCACCGGCCGGCGGTCGTCCTTCATGCCTTCCATGCGCAGCTGGTCGGCGCTCCCGGCCTTGATCAGGCGCTCGACCAGCCAGTCCAGGCCGTCGCGCGTGACCACGCCGGCCGGCCGGCCGTTGGCGGCCAGTACGTCGGCCACTGCGCCCACCGTGCCCGAGGAGCCGTAGGCGACCGACCACAGCGACGGCGGAAAGCTGTCCAGCGCCTGGTCGAGCACCGCCTTGGCCGCGATCTCGGCCGTGCGGAAGGCGTCGGCGGTGAACTGGCCCTTGGGAAAGTAGCGCGTGGACCAGGCCACGCTGCCCAGCCGGTACGACTCCATCTGGCTGGCGGTGTAACCCTGGCCGAGGATCAGCTCGGTGGAGCGGCCACCGATGTCCACCACCAGCCGCCGCTCGTCCGACTGCGGCAGCAGGTGGGAGACGCCCTGGTAGATCAGCCGCGCCTCCTCCTGGCCCGAGATCACTTCGATGCCGAAACCGAGGATGGCCTGCGCCTTTTGCAGGAAGTCGTCCCGGTTGCGCGCCTCGCGCAGGGTCTGGGTGGCCACCGCGCGCACCTGCTGTTTGCGAAAGCCGTGCAGGCGTTCGGCAAAGCGCGCCAGGCAGTCCCAGCCGCGCTGCATGGCCGCCGGGCTGAGCATCTTGTTGTCGTCCAGACCGCTGCCCTGGCGCACGGTTTCCTTGATGTACTCGATGCGCTCGATGTGGCCCGCCTGGAGGCGCCCGATCTCCAGGCGGAAGCTGTTGGAGCCAAGGTCGATGGCGGCGAGCAGGGTACCGTTTTGCATGGGGCGGGCGCTGACGAAAGTGGGCCGATTGTGACGCATGGGCCGCGCCGTCCGGCTTGAAGCCGTGGCCCGGGCTGCGTATGCTGCGCTCTTCGCACCCCCGTCTCATTTCCTTTCCGGACCCGCCCGCATGAACCCGCGCACCCGCTTCAAGACCTCTTCCGGCCGTCGCCAGTGGCTGGGCGCGGCGATGACCCTGGTCGCCGGTGGGCTGGTGAGACCCGTCCTGGGGCAGCCGGTGTCGGCCGCCGCCGAAGAAGCCAAGGCGCCGCCGCTGCCGGCGCTGGGCAGCATCCTCGCGGTGCCGCCGGTTGACCTCATTGGTGGCGGGCGTTTCGACCCCGGGCAGGCGCGCGGCAAGCCGCTGCTGGTGTACTGGTGGTCCAGCATCTGTCCCTTCTGCGCCTTGCAGAGCCCGGAGATGGACGCCTTCTGGAAGGCGCAGCAGGGGCGCGGCCTGCAGATGCTGGCCCTGTCGATCGACCGGAAGCCGGCCGATGCGGCGGAGTATCTTAAGAAGAAAGGCTACGGATTCCCGGCCGCCTGGGCCTCCCCGGCCTGGCGCCAGGCATTCCCCAAGCCCAAGGGCCTGCCGGTGACGCTGCTGGCGGGGGCGGACGGCCGCCTGCTGCTGGCCGAAAGAGGCCAGATGTTTGCGGAAGACGTGCAGGACATGGCCCGCCTTTTCTGACGGCTGTCATATGACATCGTCGTTTTGTCACAGAGCTGTCACGGTGGGTGCCTAGAGTCCCGGGTTGTGAACCTTTTCACCAACCCGTGAGGACCCGAATGATCTCCAAACGCTCCCTTCTGAAGACCGTCGCCGCAGCCGCTCTGGCCACCATGGCGATTGCCCCGGCCTTTGCTGCCGACATCACCGGCGCGGGCGCCACCTTCCCGTTCCCGGTCTATGCCAAGTGGGCCGAGGCCTACAAGAAGGAAACCGGCACCGGCCTGAACTACCAGTCCATCGGTTCCTCCGGCGGCATCAAGCAGATCCGCGCCAAGACCGTGACCTTCGGCGCCACCGACGCCCCGGTCAAGGGTGAAGAGCTGGACAAGGACGGCATGATCCAGTTCCCGGCCATCATTGGCGGCACCGTGCCCGTGATCAACCTGGAAGGCTTCCAGCCTGGCGAACTGCGCGTGACCGGCCCCGTGCTGGCCGAAATGTTCATGGGCAAGATCGTCAAGTGGAACGACCCCAAGCTGGTCGCCCTGAACCCCGGCAAGAAGCTGCCGGAAGAGAACATCACCGTGGTGCACCGCGCCGACGGTTCGGGCACCACCTTCAACTGGACCGACTACCTCAGCGCCGTGAGCAAGGAGTGGGCCGATTCCGTGGGCAAGGGTGCCGCCGTCAAGTGGCCGGCCGCTTCGTCCGTCGGTGGCAAGGGCAACGAAGGCGTGGCCGCCAACGTCAACCGCATCAAGGGCGCGCTGGGCTACGTGGAATACGCCTACGTGAAGAAGAACAAGATGAACTTCATGCAGCTGCAGAACGCCAACGGCAAGTACGTCAACCCCGACGACACCACCTTCGCCGCCGCCGCCGCCAGCGCCGACTGGTTCAGCGTGCCGGGCATGGGCATCTCCATGGTCAACGCCAAGGGCGACAACGCCTGGCCCGTGTCCACCGCCTCGTTCATCCTGATGTACAAGAACCCGGCCGACAAGGTCGCGTCGGCCGAAGCCCTGAAGTTCTTCGACTGGGCCTTCAGCAAGGGCAAGACCCTGGCCACCGAACTGGACTATGTGCCGCTGCCCGATGCCCTGACCGCCCAGATCCGCAGCAAGGTCTGGAACCAGGTCGCCAAGTAAGACCGGCACCCGTGGCCCGGGCTCTGGTGCACACTTTGCACCGGTTCCCGGGCCTTTCAACGGTATGAAAGCACCTGAAGGGGACCCCATCATGAGCGTGGGCATCACCATGACGTCGCCATCCGAGGCTGCAGCGCCAGCCAACTCCCGCATGCTGTCGATCGCGCGCAAGCAGCGGTTGCAGGATGCCCTTTTTCACCGCATCACCCAGCTGTTCTCGCTGCTGGTGCTGTTCGCCCTGCTGGGCATCATCGTCTCGCTGTTCATCAATGCGCTGCCCGTCCTGCAGAAGTTCGGCGCCCGGTTCATCTGGTACGTCGAGTGGGACATCATCAACGAAGAATTCGGTGCCGCGATCGCCATCGTCGGCACCCTGGCCAGCGCCGGCATTGCGCTGCTGATCGCGGTGCCCCTGGCCTTCGGCATTGCGCTGTTCCTGACCGAAACCTGCCCGCCCTGGCTGCGCCGCCCGCTGGGCACGTCCATCGAGCTGCTGGCCGCCGTGCCGTCCATCATCTACGGCATGTTCGGCCTGTTCGTGTTCGCACCGCTGTTCGCCGACTACTTCCAGGTGCCGGTGCAGAAGCTCATGAGCGGCATGCCCCTGATCGGTTTCCTGTTCGGCGGCTCCACCAACGGCATGGGCATCCTGGCCGCCGGCATCGTGCTGGCCTTCATGGTGCTGCCCTTCGTGGCCGCCGTGATGCGCGACGTGTTCGAGATCGTGCCGCCCATCCTGCGCGAGTCGGCCTACGGCCTGGGTTGCACGACCTGGGAAGTGGTGCGGCGCGTGGTGCTGCCGTACACCCAGAAGGGCGTGATCGGTGGCGTGATGCTGGGTCTGGGTCGTGCGCTGGGCGAGACCATGGCCGTCACCTTCGTGATCGGCAACGCCAACCGCATGCCCACCTCGCTGTTCTCGCCGGGCACCTCGATCGCCTCGACCCTGGCCAACGAATTCGGCGAAGCCGCCGACTTCCACATCTCGGCCCTGTTCGCGCTGGGCTTCCTGCTGTTTGTCATCACCTTCATCGTGCTGGCGCTGGCCAAGTGGATGATCGTGCGCGCCGAGAAGGCCAAGGGGCTGTGACATGAACGACTTCAACCAATCCCTCTATCAGCGCCGCAAGCTCTCCAACGCCGTCGGGTTGACCCTGTCCATGGGCTCCATGGTGCTGGGCCTGGCGGTGCTGCTGTGGATCCTGTACGTGCTGCTGTCCAACGGCCTGGCCGCGCTGGACCTGAACATGTTCACCCAGGACACGCCGGCGCCGGGTTCGGAAGGCGGCGGTCTGCGCAATGCCATCGTCGGCAGCCTGCTGATGGTGGGCGCCACCGTGCTGTTCGCCACGCCCATCGGCATCTTTGCCGGCGTCTACCTGGCCGAGTACGGCGACACCAGCAAGACGGCCGAGCTGACCCGCTTCGTCACCGACATCATGCTGTCGGCCCCCTCGATCGTGCTGGGCCTGTTCGTCTACGCCATCGCGGTGGCCACGGTCGGCGGTTTCTCCGGCTGGGCCGGCACGCTGGCGCTGTCGCTGATCGCGGTGCCGGTGATCGTGCGCACCACCGAGAACATGCTGCGACTGGTGCCGGGCAGCCTGCGCGAGGCGGCGTTCGCCCTGGGCGCACCGCGCTGGAAGGTGGCCTCCATGGTGACGCTGCGCGCCGCCAAGAGCGGCGTCATGACCGGCCTGCTGCTGGCCGTGGCCCGCATCAGCGGCGAGACCGCGCCGCTGCTGTTCACCGCGCTGAACAACCAGTTCTTCAACGCCGACATGAGCAAGCCCATGGCCAACCTGCCGGTCGTGATCTTCCAGTTCGCCATGAGCCCTTACGACAACTGGATCCGTCTGGCCTGGGGCGGCGCGCTGCTGATCACCCTGGCCGTGCTCATCCTGAACATCGTTGCCCGCGTCTTCTTCCGGAACAAGACTCCTGCCTGAGCCAGGCGCCACCCACACGGAAACCACCCACATGACCGCCACCGCCATCGCTCCCGCCGCCGTCGAACAGCGCAACGCGCTCGAGGTGCGCAATCTCAACTTCTTCTACGGCAAGTTCCAGGGTCTGAAGAACGTGACCATGAACATCGCCGAGAAGAAGGTCACTGCCTTCATCGGCCCGTCGGGCTGCGGCAAGTCCACGCTGCTGCGCACGCTCAACCGCATGTACAGCCTCTACCCCGGCCAGCGCGCCGAAGGCCAGATCAACTTCTACGGCGACAACATCCTCGACCCGAAGCAGGATCTGAACCTGCTGCGTGCGCGCATCGGCATGGTGTTCCAGAAGCCGACGCCGTTCCCGATGTCGATCTACGACAACATCGCCTTCGGTGTGCGCCTCTACGAAAGCCTCTCGAACAGCGAGATGGACGACCGCGTGGAGTGGGCCCTGAGCAAGGCCGCGCTGTGGAACGAGGTGAAGGACAAGCTGCACCAGAGCGGCCTGTCGCTCTCCGGCGGTCAGCAGCAGCGCCTGTGCATCGCCCGCAGCGTGGCGGTCAAGCCCTCGGTGCTGCTGCTGGACGAGCCGACCTCGGCGCTGGACCCGATCTCCACCGGCAAGGTGGAAGAGCTGGTGCACGAGCTCAAGAAGGACTACACGATTGCCATCGTCACGCACAACATGCAGCAGGCCGCACGCTGCAGCGACTTCACGGCCTACATGTACCTGGGCGAGCTGATCGAGTTCGGCTCCACCGAGCAGATCTTCTTCAAGCCCACGCGCACCGAGACCGAGGACTACATCACCGGCCGCTTCGGCTGATCAGGGAGACCACCATGGGTGACAAACACATTTCCAGCCAGTTCGACGCCGAGCTCAATTCCATTTCCACCCACGTGCTGGAGATGGGCGGGCTGGTCGAATCGCAGCTGCACCAGGCGGTCTACGCCCTGGTCCATCTGAGCCAGGAGACGGCCGAGCAGGTGATCGAGACCGAGAACCGGATCAACCAGATGGAGATGAACATCGACCACGAGATCATCTCCACCATCGGCCGCCGCCAGCCCACCGCGCGCGACCTGCGCTTCCTGATGGCCATCTCGCGCACCACCCAGAACCTGGAGCGCGCCGGCGACGAGATCGCCCGTGTGGCCCGCATGGTGAAGTCGATCATCGAAAGCGGCTCGCCGCGCTCGCTGCCGATTTCCGAGCTGCGCCTGGCCGCCGACCTGGCCGCCGGCATGCTGCGCAAGACGCTGGACTCGTTCGCGCGGCTGGACACCAACATGGCGCTGGCCATCATCAAGGAAGACGACGCCATCGACGGCGAGTACAACGGTTTCCTGCGCAAGCTCATCACTTACATGATGGAAGACCCGCGCACCATCTCGCCGAGCCTGGACCTGCTGTTCCTGGCCAAGTCACTGGAACGCGTGGGCGACCACGCCAAGAACATCGCCGAGCAGATCATCTTCGTGGTCAAGGGCGAGGATGTGCGCCACAGCTCGATGGACAAAGTGCAGTCGGTGGTCGGATGAAAAAACTTCCCCGCGTGCTGGTGGTCGAGGATGAGCCGGCGATTGCCGAGCTGATCGCGGTCAACCTGCGCCACAACGGTTTTGCACCCACGGTGGTGTTCGACGGTGAGTCGGCGCGCCGCGAGATCGACGCGGTTCTGCCGGACGTGATCCTGCTGGACTGGATGCTTCCCGGCGAGAGCGGCGCTGCCCTGGCCCGCACCTGGCGCCGCCAGGAGCGCACCAAGACCGTGCCCATCCTGATGCTGACCGCCCGCAGCGACGAGTCGGACAAGGTGCAAGGGCTGGACGCAGGCGCCGACGACTACATCACCAAGCCGTTTTCCACCCAGGAGCTGCTGGCGCGCATCCGCGCCGTGCTGCGCCGCCGTGCGCCCGAGATCGTCAACGACTCGGTGCAGGTGGGCGAGCTGGCGCTGGACGCGGCCACCTACCGCGTGAGCTTCCGCGAGGCCGAACTCAAGCTCGGACCGACCGAATTCAAGCTGCTGCACTACCTGATGAAGCACCCGGAGCGCGTGCACACGCGTGGTACCCTGCTCGACAAGATATGGGGTGACCATGTCTTCATCGAGGAGCGCACCGTGGACGTACACGTCAAGCGGTTGAGGGAATCCCTGGGCGACGCCGCCGGCATGGTGGAAACGGTGCGCGGCGCGGGCTACCGCCTCACGTCCCGCGTGGCTGTCGGGCAGGGAAGCGGCGACAGCGCAGCATGATCGGGCGGGCGTTTGGGCTGATGCTGCTGGTGGCAGCGGCTGGCGCGTGGGGCTGGACCAGAGGCTCGGTGACCTGGACGCTGGCGGGGGCGGGCCTGGGGGCCATGCTCTGGCTGGCCTGGGACAGCGTGCGCGCTGCGCAGCTGCTGCGCTGGCTGAGCCGGGCCGACGACATTCACATCCCCAGACTCTCCGGGCTCTGGGGTGAACTGCTGGAGCGCACGCGCAAGCGGTTCCGCGCCCTCGAACAGAAGGCCCATGGCAGCGACGAGCGGCTGGAGGATTTTCTGGCCGCGATCCAGGCCTCACCCAACGGCGTCGTGCTGCTCGACAGCATGGCGCGCATCGAGTGGTGCAACCTGACGGCGGCGCAGCACCTGGGCATCGATCCGCAGCGAGACATCGGGCAGTACGTGCGCAACCTCGTGCGGCATCCGAGCTTCAACGCCTACATGGACGCAGGTGACTTCGGTGCCGAGATCGAGGTCGACGGTCCCGGCCAGCGTCCGACACAACCCAGAAAAATCTCGCTGCAGATCCACGCCTATGGTGACCAGCGACAGTTGATGCTCACGCGCGATGTCACGGCGGTGCAGCTGGCCGATTCGATGCGCCGGGATTTTGTGGCCAACGTCTCGCATGAAATCCGCACGCCCCTGACGGTGCTCAGCGGCTTTGTGGAGACCATGCAGAGCCTGCCGCTGGAGGAGGCCGACCGCCAGCGCTTCCTCGGTCTCATGAGCCAGCAGGCCCAGCGCATGCAGACGCTGGTCAACGATCTGCTGACACTGTCCCGCCTGGAAGGCAGTCCCGTGCCGGGCACCGGGGAGTGGGTCGATGTCTCCGAGTTGCTGCGCCAGGCGGTGCTGGAGGCGCAGGGCTTGTCCGCCGTGATCGCCGATCCGGTGCATCGGATCGAGGTGGTGCCCGGGCCGGCGCTGGAGGTGGCAGGCAACCGCAGCGAACTGCTCAGCGCCATGTCCAATCTCCTGAGCAATGCGGTCCGCTACACGCCGCCGGGAGGGCGCATCCGGGCCGGCTGGCGCCTTGTCGATGACGGGGCGGGGGAGTTCTTCGTGGAAGACACGGGACCGGGGATCGAGGCGGAGCACCTGCCGCGCCTCACCGAACGCTTCTACCGCGTGGACCGCAGCCGCTCGCGCGAGACGGGGGGCACGGGTCTGGGGCTGGCCATCGTCAAACATGTGGCGCAGCGCCACGGTGGGCAGGTGGTGGTGCACAGCACGGTCGGGCGCGGCTCCACTTTCATCATCGCGCTGCCGGTCACGCGCGTGCGCGCCACCGGCAGCTAGCGAACCGGACCGCCCACCCGCTGGTAGATCAGCACCCGTTCGCGGTCATTGAGGCGCCGCACCGTGGCCTTGTAGGCCCATTCCGTCAGTGCCACCCGTTCGTCCAGCGTCGGCTGGGTGTCCGGGTTCACCACCATGATGCGGCACTCGCCTGCGGTCTCGTCACCGGTGCGGCGCAAGCTGAGGCCACCCTGAAACTGCAGCGACGCGATCTGCGTCTGACCAAGCCCGTCCACCAGCACGCAAGGGGAGCCTGGCGGCACCAGCGTGGCGATGCGGCGCGCCACCGGCCCATAGCTGCGGCCATAGTCCAGCAGCGGCAGCCACAGCGTCATGAGCAGCAACCAGCACAGGGTGGCGCCCGCGGCCGGCAGCACCAGGCTCTTCCAGATCGCCTGCCGATGCCGCCCCACGCGCCAGGCCACCAGCCAGCCCCAGGCAATGGTGGCCAGCAGCGCAGGCAGCAGGAGCAGCCACGAGAACTCGGGGTTGAACCCGGGGGCCAGCTTGGCCACGTTGGCGGCGGGTTTGGCTGGGACGCCGGTCTGCATGGCGAACCAGATGACCCAGATCACCAGAGCGCATCCGCTGAAAAACACCAGCGTGAACCAGTCGATCAGGGCGGACACGCTGCGCCGGAGCGTGGGCAGCGCGAAAGCGGCCAGGACAGCCATGGCCGGCAGGGCCAGCAGCAGCGAACGGTCGAAATCCGGGTTGATCGCGCTGTTGACAACACTCACCAGTGCGGCCCACAACGGAAGCGCCACATGTGGGCTGCGCAGCTGGTGGCGCCAGCGCCAGAGCGTCCAGAGCGCCAGAGGCCAGGCGGGCCAGGTGAACCACACCAGCAGCTTGCCCCAGCGCTTCCAGTCTGCCATGGAAGCGGGCAGCGACAGCGCCTGGGGCCAGTGGATCTGCTCAGTGATCGAAGCAAGCAATGCGGCCAGTGCCAGCAGTCCCATCACCCAGCTCAGCTCCTGCGGCGCTGCCGCACCCTGAGCCGACCGGCTGGTCCACACCAGCAACAGCAGACCGGTGCCCAGGGCCAGCGCAATCCAGGGCGCGCCGCTAAGCACCAGGCCCAGCGTGGCCGCACCCCACAGGGCCACGGCTTTCCATGGGTGGCGGGTGAGCGGCAGCGCCATGCGCGTGGCCGCCATGAGCACCGCACTGACCATGGCCAGCCGCGCCAGGTCCGGCGTGGTTTCATGCGACATCTGGGCCAGGCCCAGGCAGGCCACCAGCGCCAGCAGCGCCGCATCCGCCATCGCGCGCGCATAGTCGATCGGGTCCGCCTCGCCACCGAAGGCAAAGGCCACGGGTTGTGCGCTGGCCTGGCGCGCGAGGTGGTAGGTCGCGTACCAGGTGCAGACCAGGGTGAGCGCGAGCATCATGCCGAACGGCACCCGGACGGCGAGGTCGGGCGGCAGAAACGGCAAAAACCGGATGGCCAGTGCTCCCAGCCAGTAAGGAAGAGGGCCCACCATCTCGGCGGGCTGTCCCAGCACCTGGGGTTGCCACCAGCCGCTGCTGCCCCGGGCCATTTCCATCATGGCGCCGAAGGCGGCCACGTCCAGGTTTTTCCAGGGCTCCCGCCCCAGAAATCCGGGCAGCACATAGGCCAGACCCAGCAGCAGCAGGGCAAGCCTTGGCAGACGGCGCACAGCCGACTGGGTCACGATGGCGGGGGTGGCAAGACTCACGGCGGGGAATATACAGGGGTACGCGGGGCACGCAGGGCGAAAAAAAAAGCAGCCGGGAGATCGGCTGCTTTCTTTCCCGGGCGCAGGCCCGCAGGGTCGATCGGTCCGATTACTTCTTGCCGAAGCGATTGCGGAACTTCTCGACGCGGCCACCCATGTTGTCCACCGACTTCTGGGTACCGGTGTAGAAGGGGTGCGACTCGCTGGAGGTATCAAGTTTGTAGAGCGGCAGCTCGCGGCCGTCTTCCATCTTGATGGTTTCCTTGGTGTTCGCGCAGGAACGCGTCACGAACTTGAAGTTGTTCGACAGGTCCACGAAGCAGACTTCGCGGTAGTTGGGGTGAATGCCTTCTTTCATGGCGATTCCTTGGGTCAGGTGCGGCAGCCGCGGGAGAACCGTTCTCTCGTACTTGTCGCAAGTTGCAAAGCCTTGAATTATATGATGTTTGCTGCGGTATTAACCGCCGCGGCGCATCATGTCGAAGAACTCGGAGTTGTTCTTCGTCGCCTTCATGCTCTTGAGCACCATCTCCATGGCCTCAATCTCGTCCATGTTGTACATGAACTGGCGCAGGATGCGGGTCTTCTGCAGGATCTCGGGTGCCAGCAGCAGTTCTTCGCGGCGGGTGCCGCTGCGGTTGAGCTGGATCGAGGGGAAGACGCGCTTTTCGTACAGGCGGCGGTCGAGGTGGATTTCGCTGTTGCCGGTGCCCTTGAATTCTTCAAAGATCACCTCGTCCATGCGGCTGCCGGTGTCGACCAGTGCGGTGGCGATGATGGTCAGGGAACCGCCTTCTTCCACGTTGCGCGCGGCACCGAAGAAGCGCTTGGGTCGCTGCAGGGCGTTGGCGTCCACGCCGCCGGTCAGCACCTTGCCAGAGCTGGGCAGCACGTTGTTGTAGGCGCGGGCCAGGCGGGTGATGGAGTCCAGCAGGATCACCACGTCCTTCTTGAGTTCGACCAGGCGCTTGGCGCGCTCAATGACCATCTCGGCCACATGCACGTGGCGGGCGGCCGGCTCGTCGAAGGTGGAAGCGATCACGTCGCCGCGCACCGTGCGCTGCATTTCGGTCACTTCTTCCGGGCGCTCGTCCACCAGCAGCACCATCAGTTCCACCTCGGGGTGGTTGGCAGTGATGGCGTGGCAGATGTGCTGCATCATCACCGTCTTGCCGCTCTTGGGCGGTGCGACGATGAGTGCGCGCTGACCCTTGCCGATGGGCGAGATGATGTCGATGACGCGGCCGGTGATGTTTTCGTCGGTCTTGATGTCACGTTCCAGGCGCATCTGCTGCTTGGGGAACAGCGGCGTCAGGTTCTCGAACATCACCTTGTGCTTGTTCGCCTCGGGTGGCAGGCCGTTGATGGCATCCAGCTTGTTCAGCGCGAAGTAGCGCTCGCCGTCCTTGGGAATGCGGACCTCGCCCTCGATCATGTCGCCTGTGTGCAGGTTGAAGCGGCGGATCTGGCTGGGGGAGATGTAGATGTCGTCGGTGGACGCCGTGAAGCTGGTGTCCATGTTGCGCAGGAAGCCGAAGCCGTCGGGCAGCACTTCCAGCACGCCGTCCGCGTTCACCTGTTCGCCGGCCTTGGCGCGCTTCTTGATGATGGCGAACATCAGCTCCTGCTTGCGCATGCGGCCGGTGTTTTCGATCTCAAGCGCTTCGGCCTGCTTGAGGACTTCAGACACGTGCAGTGCCTTGAGTTCGTTAAGGTGCATGGAAATCGCTCCGGAAGGGAGTCTTGTCAGAACCGGGGAGGGGGCGCTGATGTCCGGATGGCGGACTGGCGCTGTCAGGAGGGGCTGGGCGTTGGTGGGCCAGCTGACGCGAGAATTATGACAGGAAAAAACCGGCCACCGGAGCCGACCCCAGGCCTTGCACCCGGAGCAGCGGTGGCCGGCGCCGGGCCGGTCAGGCCAGTTGCTGGTCGATGAATGCCGTCAGCTGGGCCTTGCTCATGGCGCCCACCTTGGTGGCAGCCAGCTGGCCGTCCTTGAACAGCATCAGCGTGGGGATGCCGCGGATGCCGAACTTGGCGGGGATGTCCCGGTTTTCGTCGACATTGACCTTGGCGATCTTGAGCTTGCCGTTGTAGGAGCCGGCCACTTCGTCCAGGATCGGCGCGATCATCTTGCAGGGGCCGCACCATTCGGCCCAGAAGTCGACCAGCACAGGGGCTTTGGCGTCGAGCACATCGGCCTGAAAGGTTGCATCGGAAACGTGGGTGATCAGCTCACTGGCCATGGTTCATCCTGAAGAACGTGGATCGGGGAAGTTAAAGTCGGAAACAGGGCAGCTGCAAGAGCGGGAGCCTGTGAACCGAGACATTGTGACAGAAACCCCCCACCGATGACGCCTGCGCCAGACCACCCCACAGCGCCTGGGCCCATGCCGGTCGCCCCTGACGGATGGCAGGCGGTGGTGCGCCGCATTGAGGCCGCGCTGGCTTCAGGCGGCGGCTCGCCGGATCGGTGGCTGGTGCTGCTGCCGTATGCCCAGCTGATCGATCCGGCCCGTCGGGCCTGGGCCGCGTCTCATCCCACCGGCTTTGCGCCCCGTTTCGAGACCACCCGCAACTGGGCGGCCGGGCTGGCGCCCTGGTGGCCCGCGCCCACCGATCTCAGCGGCGACATGGCGCGAGACAGTCTGGTGGCCGAGGCCCTGGTCGACCGCATGGCCAGGGGCCAGCGGGACCCGGCGCTGCGCGCCGAGCTGGTGTCGCGTCTGGTCGATGCGGCCCGCCAGCTGGTGCCGCTCGCAGCAGCTGTGCCGCCGGGGCAGCGGGCGGCCTGGGCCGAACGGCAACGCGCCGCCCTGACGCCCGGCCCGCAGTGGGAGGCGCTGGTGGCCTCCCTGGCCCTGGCCTGGGTGGGCAGTGCAGGGTTTGCCACCGACGTGCTCTGGTCGGACCGCGCGGCGCCCGGCCACGCGGCCGACCGGCTCTGGCTGCTGCAGGGTTTTCAGGACGACCCGCTGGGACAGGCGCTGGCCGCGCACTGGGTCGGGCGTTCCGAGGTGTTCTCGCTGGCAAAGCTGCTGGGCGTGTCTGAAAGCACCCACGACGGTGCGCTGTGCCTTCAGGCCTGCGCCGACCCGGAAGACGAGGCGCGCCGCGCCGCTGCAACGGTGATCGCCCGCGTCAACGAGAGGCGGGTGCCGCTGGCCCTGGTGGCCAACGACCGCCTGCTGGTCCGCCGCATCAGCGCCATGCTGCACGCGGTCGGTGTGCCGCTGCGCGACGACACCGGCTGGAAGCTCTCCACCACCCAGGCGGCCGCAAGGCTCATGAGCCTGCTGCGAGCCGCGGATCCCCGGGCCCGCACCGACGACGTGCTCGACCTGCTCAAGCAGGGCGGCATCTGGCCGGCCGGCGGCGTGGAAGCGCTGGAACAACTGGCGCGCGAGCATGGTCTCTCATCCTGGCGGGCGGTGCTTCGGCACGCGGCGCTGGCGCCCCTGGTGCCCGAGGGGCTCACGGCGATGCTCGAGTCTCTGCAGGCGGCGCGCCCGCTGGAGCGCTGGCTCGACGATCTGCGCTCCGCGCTGGAGGCGTGCGGGCTGTGGTCCATGCTCTGCAACGATCCGGCCGGGCAGCAGGTGCTGCAGGTGCTGCGTTTGAACGAAGGGGCCTCGTCCGAGCTGCGGCAGATCGGGCAGGCGCTGGCCGATGGCGCCCGGCCGGCGCCGCGCATGGGTCTCGCGGCGTTCTCTGCCTGGGTCCGGAACGTGCTGGAGAGCGTCAGCTTCCTCCCGCGCAGCGACGTCGAAGCGCCTGTGACAATCCTGCCGATGGCCCAGTTGCTGGGGCGCGGCTTCGCGGCGGTGGTGATGCCGGGCTGTGACGAGGTCACGCTCGATCCCAGCCCCGAGCTGCCCGGCCCCTGGACGGCCGCACAGCGGGTGGCGCTGGGGCTGCCGACGCGGGAGCAGCTGTCGGCCGCGACACAAGGCGCCTGGACCGCTGCGCTCTGTGCGCCCTCGGTCGACGTTCTTTGGCGTTGCCAGAAAGACGGCGAGCCGCTGTCGCCCAGCCCCTGGGTGCTGGCGCTGCCGGATGGTGAATCGGTCGCTGCCTCCGCAGGCAGCCACGACCTGCGCCGCCGCCTGGACCCCGCGCCGGTGCCGCCACCCCAGCCGTCGGCGTCGGCGCTGGTGCCGGCCCGGCTGTCGGCCAGCGCTTACCAGGACCTGCGCGACTGTCCCTACCGCTTCTTCGCGCTGCGGCAGCTGCGGGTGAGCGATGCGCCCGAGCTGGAGGCCGAGCCCGACCAGCGCGACTTGGGCAACTGGCTGCACGCGGTGCTCAAGGTTTTTCACGAGGAGCGCGGCGACCAGCGCCCGGGCCGCGAGGCCGATGCGCAGCGGCTGGACCAGATCGGGGACGAAGTGGCGGCCGCCATGGGCCTGCAGGGCGACGCCACCGAGGCGGGTTTTCTTCCGTACCAGGCGGTCTGGCCGGCGCTGCGCGAGGGCTATCTCGACTGGCTGGCCGGCCACGAGGCCCAGCCCGGCCGTCCCGGCCCCGTGTTCGAACGCGCCGAGGCCGAGCTGGCGGCAGAACTGCCGCCCTGGCGCCTCTGGGGCAAGCTCGACCGGATCGACCGCCAGGACAGCCCGGAGGGCCGGTTGCCGCTGGTCATCGACTACAAGACCGAAAGCCGGCAGAAGACCGAAGACCGGGTCAGGCATCCGTTCGAGGACACACAACTAGCGTTCTATGCCGCACTGCTGCCCGACGAGAACCTGCGTGCGGCCTACCTGAGCATCACCGACGGCCGATCGGCCAGCGGGAAAAAAGGCGCCACCCACCTGATCGAGCAGCCGCTGGTGCTGCAGGCGCGCGAACGCCTGCGCGAGGGCCTGGTGGCCGACCTCTCGCGCGTGGCGGCCGGGCACCCGATGCCCGCGCTCGGCGAAGGGCGCGTCTGCGAGCACTGCGACGCCCGGGGCCTGTGCCGCAAGGACTTCTGGAGTGGTGCATGAGCACGCAGGCCGCCTACCAGATCAATGGCCAGCCGGTGTCGGCCGAGGCCTTCTACGCCACCGCCTGCGACCCTGCGCGGTCGATCGCGGTCGAGGCCTGCGCGGGTGCGGGCAAGACCTGGATGCTGGTGGCGCGCATCGTGCGGGCACTGCTCGACGGCACGCCCGCGCAGGACATCCTGGCCATCACCTTCACCAAGAAGGCCGCTGGCGAGATGCGCGCACGGCTGGGCAGCGAGTTGCGCAGATGCGCGAGCCTCGATGAGGCCGGGCTGGTCCAGACCCTGCGCAGCTGGGGTTGTGGCGATGCCGAGGCCCGGCGCCGCGCGCCCGAACTCAAGACCTTGCACCAGCGGGTCACCGCCTCGGGTCGCCAGGTGCAGCTGCGCACCTTCCACAGCTGGTTCTCGGCGCTGTTGCGGGGCGCACCGCTGACGGTGCTGCAGGAGCTGGGGCTGCCGCTGTCCTACGAGCTGCTGGAAAACGACAAGAAGGCCATGCCCCTGCTGTGGCCGCGCTTCTACGCGGCGCTGGCGGCCGGCAACGAAGACCGGCAGGCGTTCTTCGACAGCGTGGCGCGCCACGGCCGCCACCAGACGATCAAGGCGCTGGAGGCGGCGCTGGCCAAGCGCGTCGAGCTGGGTCTGGCGGACGCCACCGGCCTGCTGGAGCGCTCGGTGGCGCATTTCAGCGAGGTGGTGCCGCGGCTGGCGGGCTTCGAACGGCCGGAGCAGGCCCTGGCGGGCGAGGCAGTCAGCGCGCGCTGGCTGGGCTGGGCCCGGGAACTGGGCGCGGAGAAGAACAAGACCCCCCAGAAGGCGGCCGATGCGGTGGTGGATGCACTCGCCGCCGGTGATGAGCCGGGTCGCGTGGGTGGGCGGCTGGCGGCGCTGCGCAAGGCCTTCTTCGTGGCGACCGAAGACCGCCTCAACACCAACCTGACCAAGTTCCCCGCGGCCCAGGCCGCCGAAGCCGAACTGCAGGAGCTGCTCAAGGCCCAGGCCCAGCACGAGGCCTGGCTGCACCAGCAGCGCATGACCCGCCTGGCGCGGGTGCTGCTGGCCTGTTACGCCGATCTCAAGCGCGAGCGCGGCTGGGTGGACATGAACGACCTCGAGTCCGCCGCCTGCCGCCTGCTCGGCGACGCCGAACTCTCGGGCTGGATGCAGCAGCGGCTGGACGCCCGCGTGCGCCACCTGCTCATCGACGAGTTCCAGGACACCAACCCGCTGCAGTGGAAGTCGCTGTACGGCTGGCTCAGCGCCTACGCCGGGGCCGGTTCGGGCGAGGCGCCCAGGGTGTTCCTGGTGGGCGACCCCAAGCAGTCGATCTACCGCTTCCGCCGCGCCGAGCCCCAGGTGTTCAAGGCCGCCCAGGCCTTCGTGGTGCAGGGGCTGGGTGGCGCGCTGCTCAGCTGCGACCACACGCGCCGCTGTTCGCAGGCGGTGGTGCAGACGCTCAACACGGCCATGGCCGCGGCGACGGCGGCGGGCGAATACGCCGGCTTCCGGCCCCACACCACGCACAGCCAGGAGGCCGGTTCGGTGGGCGCGCTGCCGGCCATCGAACGCCCCGCGAAAGAAGACGCGAGCAGCGACGAGGAGCCGGTCTGGCGCGACAGCCTGAACCAGCCGCGCGTGCTGCCCGACGAAGAGGGCAGTGCCGAGCGCGAGGCCGCCCAGGTGGCCGACTGGATCGCGCAGCAGGTGGCCTCAGGCCACGCGCCCGACGGTTTCATGGTGCTCGCGCGCAAGCGCAACCGGCTGCATCTCGTGCATGAGGCGCTGCGCGAACGCGGCATTGCGAGTGAGGCGCCCGGCGAGGCCGAACTGATCGAATCGCCCGCGGTGCAGGACATGGTCGCGCTGCTGGACGCGCTGGTGTCGCCGCGCCACCACCTGAGCCTGGCGCGGGCGCTCAAGTCGCCTCTGTTCGGCTGGGACGACGACCGGCTGGTGGCGCTGGCCACCGCGGTGCGCGCCGCAGGCGAGGGGCTTGAAGACAAACCCGGCTGGTGGGAGGTGCTGCCCAGCGTCGACCCCGCCACCGCCGGCACGCTCGCGCTCTACCAGGACTGGCTGCGCCGCCTGCCGCCGCACGATGCGCTCTCGGCCATCGTCGACCACGGCGACGTGCTGGCGCGCTTTGCCTGCGCGGTGCCCGCGAGCGAACGCGGCGCCACCCTGGCCGCGCTGCGGGATCTGCTGGCTCAGTCGCTGGCCCAGGACGGCGGACGCTTTCTCACGCCCTACCGCTTCGTGCGGGCGCTCAAGGCGGGCGGCATCGCCGCGGGCGGCGCCCACCAGCCGGGCGCCGTGCGGCTGCTCACCATCCACGGCGCCAAGGGCCTGGAGGCCGACACCGTGGTCCTGCTGGACACCGACAACCCGCCGCAAAAGCCCGAGAGCATGGGCGTGCTGGTGGATTGGCCGGCTGGCGAGGATGCACCGCGTCGCTTCGTGTTCCTGGCGAGCGAGAAGAAGCCGCCCAGCTGCGCGGTGGACCTGCTCGCCACCGAACAGCAGGCGCGTGCGCTGGAGGAACTCAATGCGCTGTACGTCGCGCTCACACGGGCCGAGACGAACCTGGTGATCTCCAGCTTCGTGCCGCACCAGCCGCCCGACCAGAGCTGGTGGCGGCGGCTGCAGCCGCTGGCGCAGCCGCTGCCGGCGCCGGTGGTGGCCACCCAGGCGGTCGCGGTGCATACGCCCATTGAACTGCCGGCGCTGCCGGCGCTGGACCCCAAGTGGCTCCGCATGGACATGCCCGACACGGACGTGGCAGAAGACGACGAACGTTCCCGCCTGGGCCAGGCCATGCACCGCCTGCTGCAGTGGCGGCCGACGCCGTTGGGGGACTTCACCTGGACCGACGAGCACCTGCGGGCGGTGGTGCGCGAATTCCAGCTGAGCCCCCAGGCCGGCGATGAGGCATTGGCGATGGCGCAGCGTGTGGTGGCGGGCGAGGCCGCCTGGGCCTGGTCGGCGCAAGACCTGCTGCACTGGGGCAATGAGGTCGAGCTCTGGCACGAGGGCGAACTGCTGCGGCTGGACCGGCTGGTGCGGCGGCGCGACAGCGGCGAATGGTGGGTGCTTGACTTCAAGAGCGCCGAGCGGCCGGAACTGCAGGCCGCGCTGCGCGAGCAGATGGCGCGCTACCGCCGGGCGCTGCAGGCGGCCCGTCCTGGCGAACCGGTGCGGCTGGCCTTCGTCAGCGCCACCGGACAACTGATTGAACTGGAAACCCCATGAATTCTGACGTCGCGATCATTGGCGGCGGACCGGCCGGTCTGATGGCCGCCGAGGTGCTGTCGGCGGCCGGCGTGCCGGTGAGCCTGTACGACGCCATGCCCTCGGTCGGCCGCAAGTTCCTGCTGGCCGGCAAGGGGGGCATGAACCTGACCCACTCCGAACCGGCCGACCGGTTCGCGGGCCGCTACGGCGAGCGGCGCCAGCAGATCGAGGCCCTGCTGGCCGACTTCGGCGCTGGCGATGTGCGCGCCTGGGCGTTGGGCCTGGGCATCGACACCTTCGTCGGCAGCTCGGGCCGCGTCTTCCCGACCGACATGAAGGCTGCGCCATTGCTGCGGGCCTGGCTGCAGCGCCTGCGCCACCCAGCCGGTGGCGGCCCCGGCGTGCGCTTTCACATGCGCCACCGCTGGCTGGGCTGGGCCGTCGATGGCCGGACGCTCAGGTTCGAAACCCCGTCGGGCGAACAGCAGGTGCAGGCCCGCGCCGTGGTGCTGGCGCTGGGCGGCGGCAGCTGGGCACGCCTGGGTTCCAACGGCGCCTGGGTGCCGCTGCTGGCGGCGCGCGGTGTGGCGGTGGCACCTCTGTTGCCCGCCAACTGCGGCTTTGACGTCGCTGGGGGTTGGACCGAACACTTCCGCAGCCGCTTTGCCGGGCAACCGTTCAAGAACGTCGCGATCCGCTTCGAAAGCGAGGCGGTGCCGGTGTTCGAGCGCCAGGGCGAATTCGTCGCCACACAGACCGGCGTCGAGGGCAGCCTGGTCTACGCGGCGTCCGCGCTGCTGCGCAACCAGATCGTCCGGGCGGGCGAGGCCACCCTGGAGCTGGATCTGCTGCCGGCTTGGACCGCGGAGCGGGTGCAGCGCGAGGTGGCCCATCCGCGCGGTTCGCGCTCCCTCTCCAGCCACCTCAAGAGCCGGCTGGGCCTGGACGGTATCAAGACCGCGGTGCTGTACGAACGGCTGGGCAAGGACGCGATGAACGACCCGGCGCAGCTGTCCCGGGCGATCAAGGCCTTGCCGCTGCCGCTGGTCGCGGCGCGGCCCATCGACGAGGCCATCAGCAGCGCCGGTGGCGTGCTGTTCGAGGCGCTGGACAGCGGCCTGATGTGCGAGCAGCTGCCTGGGGTGTTCTGCGCCGGCGAAATGCTGGACTGGGAGGCGCCCACCGGCGGCTACCTGCTGACCGCCTGCCTGGCCAGCGGCCACCGGGCCGGGCAGGGCGTGCTCGACTGGCTGCAACGGGCCAACTGAAACCCTTCTGTCATCACGGCGTCAAGGCGCCGACCTAAAGTGTCCGGCTTGTCATTCAGAACCTGAGTTCCCAACGACCATGAGCACACCCCACCCGAACCGCCGCCGCTTCTGCCAGCAGATCGCCGCTGGCCTGGCCTTGGCACCCGCACTGTCATCCGCCGCCACGTTTCCCGAACGCCCGATGCGCATCGTCGTGCCGTTCGCGCCGGGCGCCGGCACCGACGCCATGGGCCGTCTGGTGGCTGCGAAGCTGAGCGAGCTGTTCAAGGTGAACGTGGTGGTCGAGAACCGCACCGGCGCCTCGGGGGCCATCGGTGCGCAGGAGGTGGCCAAGTCCGCGCCCGATGGTCACACGCTGCTGCTGGCCGCCGCGCCGTTCACCACGGTGGCCGCCGCGCTGCCCACGGCGGGCTACGACCCGGTGGGCGGTTTCGTGCCAGTCGGCATGATCGCGCACGGCCCGCTGGTCTGGGTGGCCAACAAGGATCTGCCTGCGAGCTCCATGCCCGAACTGATCGCGCTGGCGAAACAGCAGCCGGGCGTGCTCAACTATGGCTCGGCCGGCGTGGGCGGCATCAACCACCTGGTGCTCGAATCGCTGGAGGCGCGCGCCGGCATCTACATCACCCACATCCCTTACCGTGGCATCGCGCCGGCCACGCTGGACACGATTTCCGGCCAGCTGCAGCTGCTGACCGGCACCATCCCCGCGCTCGCGCCCCACATCCGCGACGGCAAGCTCAAGGCACTGGCGGTCACCAGCCCGGAGCGCAGCCCCGCGCTGCCGAACGTACCGGGCATGAAGGAAGCCGGCATGGCCGACTTCAACGTGCTGAACTACTTCGCACTGGTCGCGCCGCGGGGCACGCCGGATGCGGTGGTGCAGCAGATCAACGCCGCGCTGGCCCAGGTGGTGCAGATGCCGGATGTGAAGGAGCGCCTCGCCAAGGACGCGCTGGAACCCGCGGTGGGAAGCCCCGCCCAGCTGGGCCAGTTCCTGCAGCGCGATCTGGACGGCTGGAAGGCCGTGGTGAAGAAGCAGGGGCTGAAGATCGACGCGTTCTGATCAGCCGCCGCCGGACATGAGCAAGGGCCGCCAATGCGGCCCTTTGTCTTGAAGGCCTCCGGTCAGGAGCATGCCCTATCATCCAGCCGGATGACAGGCCCCAAGACCCGAAGAGGACCTCTGTGAAGATTCTGCTGGCCGTCTGCAGCATGGCCCACCGCTCTGGCGCCGAGCTCTTTGTGCACGACGTGGCCACCGTTTTGCACCGGCGTGGTCACTCGGTGGTGGTCTATGCACCCATCATGGGCGACATGGTGGACGGGCTGCGCCAGCGCTGCATTGCCTGCGTGGTTGAGCTGAGCCAGGTGGCCGAGGCGCCCGACATCATCATCGGCAACACACGCGACGACACGGTGGCCTGCCTGGCGCACTTCCTGGACGTGCCGGCCATCTCCATCTGCCACGACCGCACGGCTTCCCACGGCCAACCGCCGTTGTTCTCCCGGGTGCGGCAGCATGTGGCGGTGGACGCCAATTGCGCCGAGCGCCTGTCGCTGGAGAGCGGCATTCCGGCCGCGGGGATTGCCATCGTGTCCAACGGGGTGGATCTGCAGCGGTTTCGACCGCGGCCTGCCTTGCCCGGGCGGCCCCGCAGGGCGGCCATCTTCAGCAACTACGCCACCGAGAGTCCGGACACGCGCGCCATCCGTTCGGCGTGCGAGTCGCTGGGACTGACGCTGGAGGTGATCGGGCAGGGCGTCGGCCGCCAGGCGACGGCGCCTGAGGACTTGCTGGGAGCGTTCGATCTGGTGTTTGCCAAAGCGCGCTGTGCCATGGAGGCCATGGCGGTCGGTTGCGCAGTCGTCCTGCTGAACGAAGGCATGGGTTTGGCGGGACTGGTCACGGCCGACAAGGTGCAGGAATGGCATCGCTGGAATTTCGGTCGCCGCCTGATGCAGGCGCCCATTGACAGCGATGCGATCCGGCGCGAAGTGCTCCGCTACGACGCAGCCGATGCGGCGCTTGTTAGTGACTACGTGCGAACCCATGTGTCGCTGGAGGCCAGCGCCGACGCGCTGGAAGCGCTGGCGCGCCAGGTGATCGAGGCCGAGCCCGGGCGCGCGGTGATCGACCCACGGGATGAACTGCGCGAGTTCGCCCGGCATGTGGCCGACAACCTGGTGCCCTTCGGCACGCCGCAGGTCGCGGTGCAGGTCGGCCTGTTGCTCGCGCGCATCCAGGACCTTGAGTCGCGTCTGATCGGCACCGCAACCAGCCTGGCGAACACCCAGGAAGACCTTCTGGCGTCCGGGGCCAGGGCAATGGAGCTCGAACAACAGGCACAGGCTCTGAGCGGGTTGAGCGATCGCGCAGCTTGGCTGGAACGGCAGGTGCAGGAGTTGCAGGACGCCAGGACGCAGGCCGATGCATTCGAACGCGAGGTGCAGGCCTTGAGGAGCAGCCATTCCTGGCGCCTGACCGCGCCCATGCGCTGGCTGGTTTCGCGCTTCAAGCACTGATCTTGGGCACGCCGCACTCTCCACACGACCACCCGATGCAATGACCGCCATGAAGCCCCTTCTCCTGGTTGCCCACCCCGGACATGAGCTGCGTGTTTTCCAATGGGTCCAGCAGGCCCGCCCTCAGGTCGTGGTGCTGACCAGCGGGGACGGCTCCATTGGTCAGCCCCGGCTGGAGGACAGCCGGCGCATGCTGAACCAATGGGGGCTGGACGTGCGCAGCGAGTGGCTGGCGCCTGTGTCCGATTCGGTGGTGTACCAGGCGCTGCTGGGGACGGGGAGTTCTCCATTCGGAGAATGGCTCGACGGGCTCACCCGGGCGGCACTGGAGGCCGGCATCGACACGGTGGTGGCGGACGAGGCAGAGGGCTACAACCCGTCGCACGACCTTTGCCGGGTGCTGGCCAACCGCCTGGTGTCGCGCTTGCGCGCGGCGGGCCGCGAGGTGCGCAACCTGGAAATCCCCCTGGTGGGTCATCCCTGTGACCCTGCGCGTGAAGACCAGATCGAGATCGAGGTGCGACTGACGGAGGCCGAGCTCCGCCAGAAGCTGGAGCAGGTGCTGGACTACGCCCGGCGCTGCAGCCCGGTGCTGCTGGCCGAGGTGCAGACCATGTTCGACACTTTCGGCACGCAGGCCTTCGCCCGCGAATGCCTCTACCCCGCGGCGCGCACGCCTTATGAAGAAGGGTTGTTGCCAGGTGAGATGCCCCACTTCGAGCGTGTGGGCGAAGAGCGGCAGGCTGCGGGCATCTACAAGGATGTGATCCGCGCACGGCATCTGCTGCGCATGGTGACTGCTGCGGGCCTCCCGGGCTAATCAAGACGACGATGGGAACTCGCACCTGCATCGCCGTTCTGGGGTTTGGTCGCTTTGGCCGGGTGCACGCCCTGCGCTTGCAGGCCCACCCGGCCTACGAAGTGGTGTGTGTGGTCGACCCCGACCCGCAGGCGCGGGCCGCTGCGCAGGCGCAGGGCTTCAATGCCATGGCCTCCCTTGACGCCTTGCCGAAGGCGGTGCAGGCCGCTGCGGTGGTCACACCCGCGGAAACCCACGCGGATCTGGCGGTGGCGCTGATGCACCGGGGCATCGACGTGCTGGTCGAGAAGCCGATGGCCGAAAGCGAGCAGGCCATTGACGCCATGCTGGACGCTGTCCGCGTGACGGGGCGCAAGCTCTTCATCGGCCACATCGAGCGCTTCAACCCGGCGCTGATCGACCTGCCGTGGGGTCAGGTTCCTGGTCACCTGGTGTTCCGGCGCCAGTCCCGCCTGCCCGGCACCGCCCGTTCGGTGGTGCTGGACCTGATGGTGCACGACCTCGATCTGGCGCCCCACCTCCTGCGCTGCGGACCCGATGAATTCCTTCACATTCTCGATGTGCAGTCTCTGGAGGACAGCATGCAGGTCGTGGCGCGGATGGGCGACACGCGTGTGGACTTTCATGTCCGCCACGGCGCGGACATCTCTCTTGCCAGCGTGTGTTGGGGCGACCAAGGAGCCTGGAATGAGCTGCTTCTGTCCAGCCGGTCCGATCTGGGGCAGTCCGATGCCCTGACCAGACAGTACACCGCCTTTCATCACGAGTTGCGCGGCCTGCCTTCGCTGCTGGCAGATGCACAGGACGGCGCCATCGCTGCCCGTCGGGCTCTCGCCATCGTGGCGAAGCTATGAAGGTGCCTTTTTTTCGCAGCCCCTGGCAGGAGCCAGAAGCCGCAGATCGCGCGATGGCGGTCTGGTCCCAGGTGCTGCGCAGCGGCTGCTACATCCAGGGGCCTGCTGTGTCGCGCTTTGAAGGAGCGCTGGCCCTGCGACTGGGCGCTCGGCAGGTGGTGGGGCTGAACTCCGGCACCGATGCCCTGGTGCTTGCGCTGCGCTTGCTCGACCTCGACCCTGGCGACGAGGTCGTGTTGCCCAGCTACACCTTTTTCGCCTGTTTCGAGGCTGTGGTGCGGGCTGGCGCCGTTCCGGTCTTGTGCGACTGCGCTCCCGACGATTTCCTTGCCGGTGCCGAGGAAGTGGCCGAGCGGCTGACGCCGCGCACACGGGCCGTTCTCGCTGTGCCGCTGTTCGGCGATGCCAGCGCACTGCCCGGGGTTTCGCAGCTGTGCCGGGACCGGGGGCTGCCGCTGGTCGAAGACGCTGCACAGGCGCTGGGCGCACGCGCCTGGACTCCGGACCGTGGCTGGGTCGCTGCCGCAGCCTGGGGAGACCTGAGCACCCTGAGCTTCTATCCCACCAAGACCTTGGGGGCAAGCGGTGACGCTGGCGCCCTGAGCAGTCCGCATGCGTGGCTGGTGGAGCGCGCGCAGGCGCTGCGCAATCACGGCTTGAGCAGCGCAGTTCATATCGATGTGGGCTACAACAGCCGTATGGACGCGCTGCAGGCGGAGCTGCTCCTGATGGGGCTGGATCAGCTGGATGGTTGGCTGGCCAGACGCCAAGAGATTGCGCGGTGCTACCTGAGCGGCTTGTCCGGGCTGCCGGGCATCACCCTGCCACACGACCGCGAGGGCCACGCCTGGAATTACTTTGTCCTGCGGTGTGAGCGCCGTGACCGTCTGCGGGAGAGCCTCGCCGCGGCGGGCGTCGAAACCAAGATCTATTACGAACGCCCCATCCATGCGCAGCCGGCCTGGCTGGCCCGGTATGGAGAGCGGACGCTGCCTCATGCCAGCGCGCTTGCCAGCCGGGCCCTGGCGTTGCCCATTTTTCCGGGCATGCAGGATGAGGAGATCACAAGGGTGGTAGCCGCTGTGCGGCGGGCTGTTGCCGCACAGCAGAAAGAAGAAGGTGACGAGCCTTGACCCCGGCACTGGCTCCACAGTTAGGGCTGCTTGGTTCCCCACCTGACCCGGTTGGCCGCTTCACCATGCGGGAAGGCCCGTCAGTTGCGATTGTAGGCGATGCCTGTGTCCTTTGCGGCGTGGGGTGACCTTTAGAATCTGTCGCCTATGTCCTATGTCGTCCTGGCCCGCAAATACCGTCCGCGCCGCTTCACCGAAATGGTGGGGCAGCAGCATGTGGTCCAAGCCCTCTCCAACGCCCTGACGACCCAGCGCCTGCACCACGCCTACCTGTTCACCGGTACGCGCGGCGTGGGCAAGACCACGGTCTCGCGCATTCTGGCCAAGTCGCTCAACTGCCTGGGCGCCGACGGGCAGGGCGGCATCACCGCCGAGCCCTGCGGTGTCTGTCAGGCCTGCACCGACATCGATGCCGGCCGTTTCGTCGACTACACCGAGCTGGACGCGGCCTCCAACCGCGGCGTGGATGAGGTGCAGTCGCTGCTGGAGCAGGCGGTCTACAAGCCGGTGCAGGGGCGCTTCAAGGTCTTCATGATCGACGAGGTGCACATGCTCACCGGGCACGCGTTCAACGCGATGCTCAAGACACTGGAAGAGCCGCCCGAATACCTCAAGTTCGTGCTGGCCACGACCGACCCGCAGAAGGTGCCGGTCACGGTGCTCTCGCGCTGCCTGCAGTTCAACCTGCGGCCGATGGCGCCCGAGACGGTGCTGGAACACCTGGGCCAGGTGCTGGCGGCCGAGAACGTGCCGGCCGAGCCGCAGGCCTTGCGCCTGCTCTCGCGCGCGGCGCGCGGTTCGATGCGCGATGCGCTGTCGCTCACCGACCAGGCCATCGCCTTCGGTGGCGGCCAGTTGCAGGAGGCCACGGTGCGCCAGATGCTGGGCGCGGTGGACCGTTCGCACGTGCTGCGGCTGATCGATGGCCTGGCGCGCGGTGATGGCGCGGCGGTGGTGGACACCGTCGATGCGCTGCGCGTCAACGGGCTGAACGCCGCTTCCACGCTGGAAGAAATGACCAGCCTGCTGCAGCGCATGGCCGTGCTGCAGGCCGTGCCCGAGCGGGCGGCGCTGGAGGCCTCGGACGACCCCGACCAGCCCGAGATCGTGCGGCTGGCGCAGGCCCTGCCGGCCGACGAGACGCAGCTGCTCTACAGCCTGTGCCTGCACGGCCGTGCCGAGCTGGGACTGGCGCCCGATGAGTACGCGGCGCTGACCATGGTGCTGCTGCGGCTGCTGGCCTTCAAGCCGGCCGGCGCCGCCAGCGCCTCGCCGGAAAAAAAAACACTGAAATCCGGGCCTGAGCCTGTCGCTGCACCCGCACCGATGCACAAGCCGCAGGCGGCGGTGGCCCCTGCGCCAGGTCCGGCGCCTCAGGTGCGGCCTCCACCGGCCTCCGCACCGGCTGTTGCAATGCCTGCGCCCCAGCCCGCGGCAGCGCCCATGGCGCGCGCGGCTCCCGAAGAACCCACGGACGTCGACGGACCGCCCTGGGTCGACGAACCCGGTGAAGAGTCGATGCCGGAGCCGCCGGAAGAGGGCGTGCAGACCAGCCGGCGCGTGGTGGAAATTCCGGTGCGCGAGGCCAGCCTGTCCCCGCGGGTGGAGCAGATGCGCGACCCCTCGGAGCCGGTGCGATTGCCGGAGCCGGTGATCACGCCCGAGGGCGACTTCTGGTTCGCCCTGGTGCAGCAGATGGTCAAGGCCGAGGTGGTCTCGGCACTGGTGCGTGAGCTGGCGCTGCAGTCGCAGCTGGTGGCGCGCGATGCCGACCAGTGGCTGCTGCGCGTGGAGCGTGAGTCGCTCAACCAGCCCAGCACGCGCGAACGTTTGTCGACGGCCCTGCAGTCGCAGGGTCATGCGGTGCGGCTGGCGGTGGAGATCGGCCCGGTGAGCGACTCGGCGTCCCTGCGCCTGGCGGCCGAGGCCAACCGGCGCCAGCGCGAGGCCGAGCGCATCATTCACGACGACCCTCTGGTGCAGGCCATGATGCGCGACTTTGGCGGCAGAATCGTGCCCGGATCGTTGCGGGCCACCGAGGCCTGAACGCACAGCTTTTATTCATTCCAAGAACCCCAACCCAAGGAACACCATGTTCAACAAAGGACAACTCGCCGGCCTGATGAAGCAGGCCCAGGCCATGCAGGAAAACCTCAAGAAGGCCCAGGACGAACTGGGCAACATCGAGGTCACGGGTGAGTCCGGTGCCGGTCTGGTCAAGGTGGTTATGACCTGCAAGCACGACGTGCGCCGCGTGACCATCGACCCTTCGCTGCTGGCCGACGACAAGGACATGCTCGAAGACCTGGTGGCCGCCGCCTTCAACGCCGCGGTGCGCAAGGCCGAAGAGACCTCGCAGGAGAAGATGGGCAAGCTCACCGCCGGCATGCCCGGGCTTCCGGGTGGCATGAAGTTCCCGTTCTGACCACGCACCCTCGCGTGGCCGATACCCACTCGCTGGAACTGCTGGTGCAGGCGCTGCGCTGCCTGCCTGGTGTGGGGGTGAAATCCGCCCAGCGCATGGCCTTCCATCTGCTGCAGCACGACCGCGAGGGCGCGCTGCGTCTGTCGCAGGCCTTGCAGCACGCCTGCAGTTCGGTGAAGCACTGCACGATGTGCCACACCTTCACCGAAAACGACATCTGCCCGACCTGCGACGACCCGCGACGCGACCGTGGCCTGCTCTGTGTGGTCGAGACGCCGGCCGACCAGGCGGCGATGGAGCGCACCGGCGCCTACAAGGGCCTGTACTTCGTGCTGATGGGCAAGCTCAGCCCGCTCGACGGTGTCGGTCCGCGCGAGATCGGTCTGCAGAAGCTGTTCGAGCGCATCGACGCGACCGAGCAGGGCGAGCGGGTGGTGCGCGAGGTGATCCTGGCGACCAACTTCACCGCAGAAGGTGAAACCACGGCCCATGTCATCGCGCAGGGTCTGAAGACCCGCGGTGTCAATGTCACGCGCCTGGCGCGCGGGGTGCCGGTGGGCAGCGAGCTCGAATACGTCGATCTGGGCACCATCGCCCACGCCCTGGTGGACCGGCGCTGAAGCGTCCGGCCTCCGTTTTTGTTTCAAGGTGTTTTCATGACCTATGCCGGACTGACCGTGGCCTACTGGACCGTGCTGGTCGTGGCCCTGCTGCCGCTCGGCTGCGCCTGGCTGGCCAAGTCGGGGGCGGTGTCCAAACCCCGCCGGGACGGCGGCTACGACAACCACCTGCCGCGCGAATGGCTGGCACGGCAGTCGGGTTGGCGCGCGCGGGCCAACGCGGCGCAGGCCAACTGCTTCGAGGCCATGCCGTTCTACATCGGCGCGGTGATCATTGCGCACCAGCATTCGGTCTTCCAGACGCGGCTGGATCTGCTGTGCTTTTTGTACGTGGTGCTCCGGCTGATGTACATCCTGTTCTACGTGGCCGACATGGCCACGCTGCGCAGCGCCGTGTGGGCGCTGGCGTTCGCAGCCAACATCGCGCTGCTCTTCATCTGATTGCGACGCCGGCGGCCGTTACATCGGCTTGCATTTGGCGTCGGTGGAAACCCGCTCGGGACTCGTCCCGATGCGCAGCGGGCGTCCGTGACCTACGCTCGGTTCCATCGAATCAGGGAACCGAAGGACGCGTGCATGTGGAATCGCCGTGAGTGGTTGCGGTCTTGGGCCTCGGCTTTGCCGATGGTGGCCGGGCTGCCTGCGGCGATGGCGCAGGGCAGCGCGAAGTTGCAGTCGCAGCCTTCGCGCGCGCCGTTCGGGCGTGTGGTGCTGGCGGTCGAGAACCGCGCGGCCTTCTGCTACCTGCCGCTGACGATTGCCGACCGCATGGGGTACTTCGCGGCCGAGGGGCTGGATGTCCAGGTGCGCGACCTCATGGAGCCTGGAACAGCCTTGCAGGCCCTGCTGTCCGGGTCGGCGCAGGTGCTCTCCGGTCCCTACAGCACCAGCGTCGCCTTGCGTGCGCGCGGCAAGTCCTATCCTTCGATCGTGCTGCAGGGGCGTGCGCCCCAACTGGTGCTCGGTGTGTCGCACAAGACACTCGCGGGCTTCCGAAACATCGAAGACCTGCGTGGGCGCAAGGTGCTGGTGCCGTCTCTGGGCAGTGGAGCGCACCGCATGGTGCTCATGTTGATGGCGGCCGGCCGTCTGGGCGCGGAAACCGTGGATTTCGTGCCCGTCGCCAGCCCGACGGCGGCGCTGGCGAATTTCCGGAACGGCCTGGTCGATGCGATCTGTTACACCGACCCGGTCATCACCCAGCTGGAGCAGGACAGTGCGCTGCGCCTGGTGGCGGACACACGCACTGTGCGCGGCAACGCCGATGTGTTCGGTGGACCGATGCCCGCAGGTTGTCTGAGCGTGGCAGCCGACTACCTGGGCACGCACCGCGACGAGTGCCAGGCGCTGGTCCATGGCCTGGTCCATGCGCTCAAGTGGCTGCAGACGGCGGGCCTGTCCGACATCAACAAGGTGGTGCCGGAGTCGTACTTCCAGGGTGACCGGGCGCTGTATCTGGCGGCGTTCAGCCGTGCTCGCGAAGCATGGTCGCCCGACGGGCTGATGCCCGATGCCGGGCCCGCGACCATGGCGCGGGTGATGTCCCGGTTCGACACCGCGTCACCGTTGCGCCAGGTGGACCTTTCGCAGACTTTCACGAACGACATGGCGCTCAAGGCCAAGGCTCGGTTCAAGGCCTGAGGCGCCGCGCCGGGGATGTTCAGCGTTTGGTGGTCTTGCGGCTGGAGCGCTCCTCCGACGCGACCCGGACGCTCTTCTGTTTGCCCTTGGTCACCTTGGCGGAACGAGCAGGCTTTTTCGCGCTGGCCTGCTTGCTGCGGGTGGCCTTGCCGGCCTTCGCCGAGCGGGCAGGGGCACGCTCGGCCACGCGGACGGATTTGGGCAGCATCAGCGTGAGGCGCTGGCCCGACTTGAGCTTCGCGTTCACGGACAGGCCGTTCCAGCCCGCCACGCTGACGGTGCTCACCCGGTAGCGCTGGGCCACACGGGCCAGCGTGTCGCCCTTGCGGGCGCGAACAACCGTGCGCCGGAGCACCACCTCGGGCGCCAGGCTGAGCTGGGCGTTGTCGGCCACGAACTCGCTCACGTCCCGATCCCGCGCGCCGTTGCGGTGGACCAGCAGGCTGGAACCGGCCCGGACCTTCATGCGCGGCGGGATGTTGTTCACGCTGCGCAACTCGGACTCGCGCATGCCCACGCGCTTGGCCACATCAGACACGCTCATGGTGGACGGCGCCACCCAGGCGGTCCAGCTGGCCAGCGGACCGTTGTAGGTCTTGAGCTTTTCCTCAAACACCTTGGCGTTGTCCCAGGGCAGCAGGATGTTCGGAGTGCCCGCGGCCATCACCAGCGGTTGCTTGATGGACGGGTTGAGCGTGCGGAAGTCGCGCTCGCTGATGCCCGCGAGACTCGTGATGAGCGAGACGTCCATGTCGCGCTCGATCGTGAGCGTGTCGAAGAAGGGGTGGTTGCCGATGGATGGCAGCACGGTGCCGAACACTTCGGGGCGCGCGACGATGTTCTCGACCGCCTGCAGCTTGGGCACGTACATGCGCGTTTCCAGCGGCATGTTCAGGTCGGTGTAGCCGGTGGGGCGGCCCTCGCGCTGGTTGCGGGTGATGGCCCGGTTGACGTTGCCCTGGCCCCAGTTGTAGGCGGCCAGCGCCAGGTGCCAGTCGCCGAACCGGGCATGCAGCTGTTCAAGGTAGTCGAGCGCCGCACGGGTCGAGGCCAGCACATCGCGGCGGTCGTCGCGGAACACGTTCTGCTTGAGGTCGAAGGACTGGCCGGTGGCGGGCATGAACTGCCACATGCCTGCGGCCCGGGCGCTGGACACCGCCTGGGGGTTGAACGCGCTCTCGATGAACGGCAGCAGCGCCAGCTCCATGGGCAGGTTGCGCCGCTCGATCTCCTCGACGATGTGGAACAGGTAGCGGCTCGAGCGCTCGGTCATGCGCTGGATGTAGTCGGGCCGCGAGGCGTACCACTGTTCGCGGTCGCGCACCAGCTCGCCGTCGAGGTCCTGCATCGCGAGACCGCGGCGGATGCGTTCCCAGATGTCCGCCGGTGCCGCCAGCATGGTGACGGGCGGTGGCGTGGCGGACGCGATGGAAATCTCGCTCAGCGGGGCATGGGGCGTCTGAACCCGCGGAAGCTGGGGAGCGGCGGCCTGGGACGGGGCGGTGGCGCCGGGAGACGGCGTCTGCGGCGGCTCGTGCGGTGGCAGTGGGGTGTTTGCACAGGCGGCCAGCAGCGCCGCGAATCCGAGGCTGCTCAGCACTTTCAAGGAACGTGCCGAACAACAGCGCGCGCGGACGGGCAACGAAGAGAGAAAGGTCATGGACTACTGAAACACGTTTTTCCAGGCACGCAGCGTGGTGAACACACCCAGCGCGTCGGAAGGGGTCTCTGGGGCATGGCGGCGGGCAGCTTCTGAGAGGGCCGGCGCACGCACGCGAAGGAAGGGGTTGATCTGCTTTTCCAGTCCGATGGAGCTGGGCAGCGTGGGAAGGTTCCGCTCGCGCAGCGACTGACAGTGTTGTTCGTGCGCCTGCAGATCGGCATTGTCCGGATCCACCGCCCGCGCAAACCGCAGATTGGACAGCGTGTACTCGTGGGTGCAGCACACCCGGGTGTCGTCCGGCAGGGCCGCCAGGCGGTCGAGCGAGGCCAGCATCTGCTGAGGTGTGCCTTCGAACAGGCGGCCACAGCCGGCAGAAAACAGCGTGTCACCGCAGAACAGCAGAGGCCGGCCGTCCACATCGGCGCAGTGGTAGGCGATGTGGCCTGCCGTGTGGCCCGGCACGTCCATCACCTCGAAGCGCAGGCCCAGCAGGTCGATGGTGTCGCCATCGCTCACACGCTCAAGGGGCTCGGGAACGACCTCGCGTGCGGGGCCGATCACCCGTGCGCCGGTGGCCTGCCTCAGTGCGTCCACACCCCCCGTGTGATCGCCGTGATGGTGGGTGACCAAGATGGCGTCGAGCGTGATGCCCTGCGAACCCAGCCATCTCAGCACACCCTCCGATTCCCCCGGGTCCACCACGAGCGCACGCCGGCCATAATGAAGTACCCAGATGTAGTTGTCATTGAAGGCGGGAAGCGGGATCAGGGTCATGGGGCTCGCACCTTGGGCAGGGCGTGTAGAGTACCGGGCGGGACCGGGTTGCGGCCCGAAGAGACCGTCGCTTGAACACCCAGAATGAATGACCGAATTATAAGTTTGACCGACTGGTTCCAGACCCCTCCGGGGCGCTACCTGCTCCAGTGGGAACAGGGTCAGTTCGACCGTTCGGTGGTGAACTTGTTCGGCTACAACGCGCTGCAGCTGGGGCTGCCGGAACTGCATGCTCTGGCGGCCAACCGGATGCCTCACCGATGGCTGGCCCTGCCAGAGGAAATGCTGAGCGCCGAGGACATTCCGACCGGACCGGCCAGCGACTCGGAACTCGCAGCCGAAGCCGCAGGGGAATCCTCCTCAGCGATCCCGCGCGTGGCGCTGGTGACCAACGCAGCGGCGCTTCCTTTTCCCGAAGCGAGTCTGGATCTGGTGGTGCTGCCCCACACCCTGGAGCTGAGCGCCGACCCGCACCATGTGCTGCGCGAGGTGGAGCGTGTGCTGGTGCCCGAAGGACGTGTGGTGGTGGCGGGTTTCAACCCCAACAGCTTCTGGGGGCTGCGCCAGAGCCGCGCGCGCCTGATGGGCCGCTTCGGCATCTCGGCGCTGGGTCTGTCGGAGCTGTACCTCCCCGAGGCCGGCGAGTTCATCGGGCCCGGGCGGTTGCGGGACTGGTTCCGCCTGCTGGGCCTCGAAGTCGAGTCGCACCACTTCGGGTGCTACCGGCCCGCAGTCCACAGCGACAAGTGGCTGCAGCGGTACGCCTGGATGGACCGCGCCGGTCCCCGCTGGTGGCCGATCTTCGGATCGGTCTATTTTTTTGTTGCGGTCAAGCGGGTGCGCGGCGTCCGCCTGCTGGGGCCCGCCTGGCGACCCCGGCGGGCCTCGGGCACCGCGCCCGTGACCATCGCAAACCGGCGCTGAGAGGCGCCTTTCTGGAGCATTGAATTTGAACCACGTGGTGATGTACACCGATGGGGCGTGCAAGGGCAACCCCGGTCCGGGCGGCTGGGGGGTCTACCTGAAATCGGGCGGGCACGAAAAGGAGTTGTGGGGTGGCGAGCGCGAGACCACCAACAACCGCATGGAGCTGACCGCGGTCATCGAAGGTCTGGCGGCTCTCAAGCGCCCCTGCACGGTGGCGCTCTATCTCGACAGCGAATACGTGCGCAAGGGCATTACCGAGTGGATACACGGCTGGAAGGCCAAGGGCTGGAAAACGGCCAGCCGGCAGCCGGTCAAGAACGCCGACCTCTGGCAGCGCCTGGACGCGCTGGTGCACCAGGGCACGCACAAGATCGAGTGGCACTGGGTCAAAGGACATGCCGGTGACCCGGGCAACGAGCGGGCCGATGCCCTGGCGAACCGGGGTGTGCCTGCCTGAGAGCCGCGTGATCCGATGAATCTCCGATGAACGGGCGACCGTTCGCCTGGGGCTTCGGGAACTTGCGCAGCGCAGCAGCGTCTGCGCTGATACATTGCGTTTCTTTCTCCGTCTCATTCGCAGCACGATTGCTGGTTGAGGGCTTCGCGGGCACGAAGAATACATGGCACAAAAACTCTACGTCTGGGTCGCGGTGGGCGGCATTGCGCTGGCGTCGGCCGGCGCCTGGTGGTTCCAAAACCGGCCCGTTTCAGGCGCACAGCAGGCCACGGCGGGCGGTGCCGCACCGGGCACACCCGCTCCCGCAGGTGCTGCCGGTGGGCGACCTGGCCAAGGCGGTGGGAGCATGCCGGGGGTCGAGGTCACCAAGGTCCAGACCCAACGGCTGCAGGACGATGCCCAGTCCGTCGGCACCCTGCGTTCGCGCCAGAGCGTGACCCTGCGGCCCGAGGTGGCCGGTCGCATCGTGCAGATCGCGGTGTCGGATGGTGCCCGGGTGCGCAAGGGCCAGTTGCTGGTGCAGATGGACGACACGTTGCAGAAGGCGGAACTGAGCCAGGCCCAGGCGCAGCTGTCGATTGCGCGCGCCAACCTCAAGCGCAACGAGGAGCTGGTGGCCCAGGCCTTCGTGGCCCAGCGGGTGCTCGATGAAAGCCGTGCCGCGCTGCAGGTGGCCGATGCCCAGGTGTCGCTGGCGCAGGCTCGGCTGGCGCGCATGCGCGTCGTGGCGCCCTTCGACGGCACGGTGGGCCTGATCAACATCAACCTCGGCGAATACGTCAAGGACGGTGCCGACCTGATCAACCTTGAAGACACCTCGCAGCTGACGGTGGACTTCCGCCTGCCCGAGCGCTACCAGAGCCTGGTGGCGGCGGGCCAGTCGGTGCAGGTTCAGCTGGATGCGCTGCCTGGCCAGAACTTTCAGGCCCGCATCCAGGCGGTCGACCCGCTGCTGGACGCCAACGGGCGCTCGGTGGCCGTGCGGGCGGTGCTGCCCTCGACCGCGGGCAAGGACCTGCGCCCGGGCATGTTCGCGCGGGTCAACACCGTGTTTTCGGTCAACGACGCGGCCCTGGTCGTGCCCGAGGAGGCCATCGTGCCGCAGGCGGGCAAGCAGTTCGTCATCAAGCTGCGCAAGGAAGGCGAGGGCGATGGCGCCAAGCTGGTCACCCAGCGCACCGAGGTCCGCATCGGCGTGCGCCGCGCCGGCCAGGTGGAAATCACCGACGGTGTGGCGGTGGGCGACACCGTGGTAGTCGCCGGGCAGCAGCGGCTGCAGCAGGACGGGACCGCCGTCCGTGTGGTGGACATGAGCCGGCCCGAAGCCGGCCAGCCAGGCGCTGGCAAGGGCGGGCCACCGGCCGGCGCTCCCGCCGCCAAGCCGGGTGATGCGCCTGCGGGCGGCAAACCGCCCGCCGCGGGCTGAGGCCGTTCCGCACCGCACAGGAACCAGACCATGCAACTGCCCGAGATTGCCATCCGCCGCCCGGTCTTCGCGAGCGTGCTGTCCCTGTTGATCCTGCTGGTGGGCCTGGTGGCCTTCCAGGGGCTCACGGTGCGCGAGTACCCCAAGATCGACGAACCGACGGTCACCGTCAGCACCACCTTCACCGGCGCTTCGAGCGAGGTGGTCGAGTCGCAGGTCAGCAAGCCGCTGGAAGATTCGATTGCCGGCATCGAAGGGGTGGACGTGATCACCTCCATCAGCCGCCAGGAGCGCAGCCAGATCACAGTGCGCTTCAAGCTCGAACGCGACCCCGACTCGGCTGCTGCCGATGTGCGCGACAAGGTCAGCCGGGTGAGGCAGCGCCTGCCGCAGGGCATCGACGAGCCGGTGATCGCGAAGGTGGAGGCCGATGCCTTTCCGGTGATCTGGCTGGCCCTGACCTCCGACACCCACAGCGCGCTGCAGCTGTCCGATCTGGCCAACCGCATCGCCAAGCCGGTGCTGCAGACCGCGCCGGGTGCTGCCGAGGTGCGGGTGTACGGCGAGCGCAAGTACTCCATGCGCATCTGGGCCGACCCCGACCGCCTCGCGGCCTATGGGCTCACGGTGCAGGACATCGAGGATGCGCTGCGGCGTTCCAACCTCGAAGTGCCGGCTGGTCGCATCGAGAGCAGTCAGCGCGAGTTCAACGTGACCGCCGCCACCGACCTGCAGACGCCGCAGCAGTTCCGCGACGTCACCATCCGCAACGTCAACGGCCTGCCGATCCGGCTGGGCGACGTGGCGCGGGTGGTGCAGGGCCCTCAGGACGAACGCAGCTCGGTGCGCCTGAACGGCCGCGACTCGGTGTCGCTGGGCGTGATCCGCCAGGCCACGGCCAACCCGCTGGAACTCTCGGCGGGAGTGCGCCAGTTGCTGGAGAAAGTCAAGGCCGACCTGCCGCCCGGCATCAACGTCGACATCGCCAACGACAATTCGGTCTTCATTGACCGCTCGATCAAGGCGGTCTACACCACCATCGCCGAAGCGGTGGTGCTGGTGGCACTGGTGATCTTCGTGTTCCTGCGAACGCTGCGCGCCTCCATCATTCCGCTGGTGACGATCCCTGTCAGCCTGGTCGGCTCCTTCGCGCTGATGGCGCTGTTCGGTTTTTCCATCAACACCCTGACGCTGCTGGCGCTGGTGCTGGCCATCGGTCTGGTGGTGGACGATGCCATCGTGGTGCTGGAGAACATCTACCGGCACATCGAGGAGGGAATGAAACCTTTCGACGCTGCCATCAGAGGGGCGCGCGAGATCGGCTTCGCGGTGGTGGCCATGACGCTGACGCTGGCGGCGGTGTACGCGCCGCTGGCCTTCACGCCCGGGCGCACCGGACGCCTGTTCGCCGAGTTTGCGCTTGCCCTGGCCGGCGCGGTGGTGGTTTCGGGCTTCGTGGCGCTGACGCTCTCGCCCATGATGAGCAGCAAGCTGCTGCGCCACAACCCCAACCCCGGCTGGTTCGACAGAGGCATGGAGCGCGTGCTGGTGGCCATCACCAACGGCTACAGCCGCATGCTGGCGGGTGCTCTGCGGGTGCGCTGGCTGGTGGTGGGCATCATGCTCGCCAGCGCGGTGGGCAGCTGGTGGCTGCTCAAGACCACCAAGCAGGAGCTGGCGCCGCTGGAGGACCGGGGCGTGATCCTGGTCAACATCAACGGCCCGGACGGCGCCACGCTGAACTACACGCGCCGTTACGCCGAAGCGGTCGAACGCATCGGACAGGACTACCCGGAGTTCGACCGCATCTTTGCCAACATCGGCAACCCGACCGTTGCCCAGGGTTCGGTGTTCCTGCGTGCCACACCCTGGGAAGAGCGGGAGCGCAGCACCCTGGAAATCGCGCGCGAGCTGCAGCCCAAGATCGGCGCGCTGCCGGGCATCAGCGCCTTCCCGATCACGCCGCCCTCGCTGGGCCAGGGCTTCCGCGAGCGGCCGATCAACTACGTCATCGTCACCAGCGACAGTTACGAAAACCTCTCGCGCACCGTGCGCCGCTTCCAGGACGAGATGGCGAAGTACCCCGGGTTCCAGCAGGTCGACACCGACCTGCGGCTGAACAAGCCGGAGATCCGCATGGACGTGGACCGCGAGCGCGCGGCCGACATGGGGGTGAGCGTGGACGCCATCGCCCGCACCGTGGAGACGCTGCTGGGCGGTCGCACCGTGACCCGCTACAAGCAGGGCGGCGAGCAATACGACGTGGTGGTGCAGACCGACCGCACGCAGCGCAGCGCGCCCGACGACATCGACCGCCTGTTCGTGCGTGGGCGGGGCGACGCCATGATTCCGCTGGCTTCACTGGTCAAGGTCAGCGAGGTGGTGGTGCCGCGCGAGCTCAACCACTTCGGTCAACGGCGCAGCGCCTCCATCACCGCCAACCTAGGTCCCGAGCTGGCGCTGGGCGATGCGCTGCAGATCATGAACACCATCGCGGCCGAGGTGCTGCCGCCGGGCTACACCACCGACCTCAACGGCCAGAGCCGGGAGTTCCGCAGCTCGTCGGGTTCGCTGGCCATCGTGTTCGCGCTGTCGCTGCTGTTCATCTTTCTGGTGCTGGCGGCCCAGTTCGAGAGCTTCGTCGACCCGTTCATCATCCTGCTGTCGGTGCCCTTGTCCATGCTCGGCGCGCTGCTGGCGTTGCGGCTTACGGGAGGCACACTCAACGTGTTCAGCCAGATTGGTCTGATCACCCTGGTGGGGCTGATCTCCAAGCACGGCATCCTGATCGTGGAGTTCGCCAACCAGCTGCGCGAGCAGGGCCAGTCCAAGCTGGAGGCCGTGACCGCAGCCGCCGCGCTGCGCCTGCGCCCCATCATGATGACCACTGGTGCCATGGTGCTCGGAGCCCTGCCGCTGGCGCTGGCCTCCGGCGCGGGCGCCGAGAGCCGCCAACAGATTGGCTGGGTCATCGTGGGCGGCATGTCGGTGGGCACGCTGCTGACCATCTTCGTGGTGCCGACCATGTACATGCTGCTGGCGCGCACCCGGCACGGCTCGCGCGTGCTGCCGCAGGAGACCGCCCAGGTTCCGTCGCATCCCGGTGACGTGCTGGTGGCCAAATGAGCTGGCTCGAACACCGGGTGCCGCCGCCCCTGGTGGGCCTGGTCACCGCGCTGCTGATGGTCTGGGCGGCCGGCGGTCCCGAGTGGCATGTGCCCACCGGGTCGAACGGACTGTCGTTGGCGCTGCTGGTGCTGGTCGGACTGTCGTTTGATCTCGCGGGGCTGCTGGCCTTCCGCGCGTCGCGCACCACGGTCAATCCGCTGCGCCCCGAGCGTGCCTCATCCTTGGTCACGCGCGGCGTCTACCGCATCACCCGCAACCCCATGTACGTCGGCATGGTGTTCCTGTTGCTGGCCTGGGGCGTCTACCTCGCGCACTGGCCGGCGCTGCTGTTGGGGCCGATGGCCTATGTCCTGTACCTCACCCGTTTCCAGATCGCGCCCGAAGAACGGGTGCTGCTGGGCCTGTTTGGCGAGGAGTACCGCACCTACATGGCGCGTGTGAGACGCTGGCTCTGAGTTGGCTCAGATCGCGCCATCGAACATCATCACGTCGACAGGATCGCCCACCGCCACGTTGCCCTGGTCGTGGTGCAGCACGATCAGGCCGTTGCCTTCGACCATCGAACGCAGCACGCCCGAGCCCTGGTTGCCGGTGGTGCGCACGCGCAGCGTGCCGTCCGCCTCGCGCGTGACGATGCCGCGCTGGTACTCGGTGCGGCCCGGCTTCTTGCGCAGCGCCTCGGCGCTGCGGGCCTGCAGCAGGACCGGCTCGCAGGCGGTGCAGCCCATCATGCGCTGCAGGGCCGGACGCACGAAGGCCAGGAAGGTGACCATCACGGCCACTGGGTTGCCAGGCAATCCGAAAAGCACCGACGACTTGCCCTCCTGGACGATCCGGCCCACGGCCATGGGCCGTCCGGGCCGCATCGCGATGCGCCAGAACGCCACGTCGCCCAGCTGCTTCATCATGGCCTTGGTGTGGTCGGCCTCGCCCATGCTCACGCCGCCGCTGGTGATGATGGCGTCGGCCTCGGTCGCAGCACGACGGAACGCTGCTTCGAGCGCGGCCGGCTCGTCCTTGACCACGCCCATGTCGAGGACCTCGATGCCCATGCGGGTGAGCAGGCCGAAGACGGTGTAGCGGTTGCTGTCGTAGACCGCGCCCTCGCGCGGCGCCTCGCCCAGGCTCAGGATCTCGTCGCCGGTTGAGAAGTACGCCACCTTCAGGCGCCGGAACACGGGGACGGTGGGCAGGCCCAGGCTGGCAATCAGGCCCAGCGCCGCCGGTCCCAGGGTCTGGCCGCGCGCCAGGGCGGGGCGGCCGGCCATCAGGTCTTCGCCAAGCAGGCGGCGGTTGTCGCCCTGGCGGACCACGTCGGCCGGCACGGTGACTGTCTCGCCCTCGACCTTCACGAACTCGATGGGCACCACGGTGTCGGTGCCGGCGGGCATGATGGCGCCGGTCATGATCTTCACGCAGTCGCCCGCACCCGCCTGGCCGCTCCAGGCCTGGCCTGCGTAGGCGGTGCCCAGGCAGCACAGCACCAGCGGCTGCCCCGGCTGCAACTGGCCGCCATCGAATGAGAAGCCGTCCATGGCCGAGTTGTCGTGCGGCGGCACACTGATCGGCGAAACCACATCCTCCGCCAGCACCCGCCCCAGGGCGCCGAACACGCCGCAAGCTTCTGTTTCGCTGACCGGTGTCACCAGTCGCGCCAGGAACTCGTTGACGTCTGCAGCCCTGAGGGCCTTCGGGTCGTAGCCCTGCAATTCGGCGGCAATCTGTTCAATCGTCTTCATCGGTCCATCACGGTTTTTCGAGTGCGTGCAGTTCATCCAGCGTGTTGGCATTGGCGAACGCCAGCGGGTCGTCGTCCGGGCGGTCGAACGGAACCACCACGGTGCGGTGCTGGCCGGTCCAGTGGTCGATCTTGCGGCCACCGCCGCGTGTGAAGTCGGCCAGGCTTTCGAGCAGGTCCACCTTCATCAGGCAGAACACCGGCTGGGACCGCCATTGCCCGTCGTCCTCGCGGGCGGCCGCCATGGCGATCTCTGTGTCGGGCGATTCAAAGGCTTGTGCCAGACGCCGTGCCAGGTCGAGCGGAAAGCGCGGCGAGTCGCAGGGCACGGTCAGCAGCCAGGGGGTTTCGCAGCGCTCCAGACCGGTGAGAAAGCCCGCCAGCGGTCCGGCGAAATTGTCGAGTGTGTCGGGCCACACCGGGGTGCCGAAGGCCTCGTAGGCCGAGAGGTTGCGGTTGGCGTTGACCATCAGGTCGCCGACCAGACCTCCTTCCTGCATCTGCAGCCGCATCAGCGCGTTCAGCGCCAGCGGCGTGCCGTGGAAGTTCTGCAGCCCCTTGTCAACGCCGCCCATGCGCGAGCCGCGCCCGCCGGCCAGGACCAGCCCGGTGATGTCTCCCGCTTGCATGGGTTCAGCCTCCGATGTAGCTCATTTCGATGCGGCGCCCGCCCGCGCCCTGGTCTGGCGGCATGGAGGCGCGCAGTTCCGAGTAGCGGTCGTCACGGCCCTGCCAGATGCCGGCGATGGCGCTGGCCAGTTCGGCGTCGCTGGCACCACCGCGCACCAGCGGCTTGAGATCATGTCCCTGGGTGGCGAACAGGCAGAGATAGAGCTTGCCTTCGGTGGAGAGTCGGGCGCGGTTGCAGTCGCGGCAGAAGGCCTGCGTCACGCTGCTGATCACGCCAATCTCGCCGCTGCCGTCGGCGTAGCCCCAGCGTTCGGCCGTTTCACCGGGCGCCGACGGGTCCAGCTGCACCAGCGGCAGTTCGCGGTGGATCAGCTGCACCACCTCGGCGCTGGGCATCACCTCGTCCATGCGCCAGCCGTTGGTGGCGCCCACGTCCATGTATTCGATGAAGCGCAGCACCGCACCGGTGCCCTTGAAGTGGCGCGCCATCGGCAGGATCTCGTGCTCGTTGGTGCCGCGTTTGACCACCATGTTGATCTTCACCGGGCCCAGTCCGGCCTCGCGCGCCGCCTCGATGCCGCGCAGCACATCGGCCACCGGGAAGTCGACATCGTTCATGGCGCGGAACACAGCGTCGTCCAGCCCGTCCAGGCTCACGGTGACGCGCCGCAGGCCAGCAGCTTTGAGGTCGCGCGCCTTGCGTTGCAGCAGCGAGCCGTTGGTGGTGAGCGTGATGTCCAGCGGCCGGCCTTCGGTGGTGCGCAGCGCGGCCAGCTGCTCGATCAGGATCTCGATGTTCTTGCGCAGCAGCGGCTCGCCACCGGTGAGGCGGACCTTCTGCACGCCATGGGCCACGAACTGGCGCGCAATGCGGGTGATTTCCTCGAAGCTGAGCAGGGCGCTGTGCGGCAGGTAGGGATAGTCCTTGTCGAAAATCGACTTGGGCATGCAGTAGCTGCAGCGGAAGTTGCAGCGGTCGGTGACGCTGATACGCAGGTCGCGCAGCGGCCGCCCGAGCGCATCGCCGAGCAGACCGGTGGCAGCAATCGGTGTGGTGGGAACGACCGCGGCGCGGGTCGTCATGCGTTGGTCGACCAGGGGAATCACGCGTTCGGACATGGCGAGATTATGGTCGACCCTGCATAGCCCAGCCTGGACACACGGGCTCTGGGCAGGGACAATGCCCGCGGGCACTCAGGCGCTGCTGCCTACCCGCACGAACACCTGGGCGTTGGCAGCCAGCCAGCGCTCGGACAGCTCGCTGTGTTGCTGGGTCGGGTGGAAGTCTCGGCGGAAATAGCGCTTCCATGGCGTGTAGCTGGTGCGCAGCAGCCCGTCGCGTCCGAGCAGGTGCCGGGCGGCGCTGCGCCAGGTGGACCAGCGCCACAGCGTGCCGTCGGCGCGCAGGTTGGAGACGGTCTGCCGAAGCGCGTCGCCGAGGAAGAACACGGTCACGCGGCGCATCCAGCGCAGCCGCCAGGCTTGACTGCCACCCAGGGCCTGGTAGATGTCGAAGGCTGTGGACTTGTGCTCGGCTTCCTCAGCGCTGTGCCACAACCACAGAGTTTTCAGCCGGGGTTCGCAGCCATCCAGCAACTCGGGGTGCGCGAGCATCCACTCGGCGAAGAGGGCTGTGAAATGTTCGTTGGCTGCCGTGATGGCCACACCGTGGCGCACATCGGCTCCGTCCATCCGTGCCAGCCGCCGACGCGCTCTGGGCTCCCAGTGGTTGGTCAGACCATGTTTCTCGATCTGGGCGTTGAACAAGGCGTGGATGCGTCGGTGCGTCGCCTCCTGGCCCACAAAGCCCTGGACCTCGTCGCGCAGCGGCGCCTGTTGTTCCGGTGGCAGGGCCTTGAAGCCGGCGCGCACCGAGTCGATGAAGAACTGCTCGCCGATCGGGAAGCTCATGGACAGGGCGTTGAACCAGGCGGTCAGGAATGCGTCACCGCCGCACCAGTGGCGTTCCACGGGCTGGTCCAGATCGATCAACAGGCGGCGTACGACAAGTTCGGTCATGACTTCAAGCCTTCAAGCGGTAGTTGGTACCGATTGGTACCAGATTCGTCATGGTCTTGCTTTCAGGCATGGGTGTCAAGCCGGCAAACCCTGTGGTCCCGCGGCCTAAGATGTCGGTCATGGCCTTGAACCAGACCGCACCAGAGACCTTCAACGGCAGCGAGCACCGGCGACGCCTTTTGCAGGCCATGGCCAGCATGGCCGCTACCAAGGGGCTGGCCGCGGTGACCATTGCCGACGTGGTGGGGGAGGCTGGCGTCTCCAAGCGTACGTTCTACGAGCACTTCGAGAGCAAGGACGCCTGTTTTCTGGAGCTGTACCAAGCGGTGAGCATGAACGCCCTGAAAACCCTGAGGGACTCGGTGTCGGCCGAGCGGCCCTGGCAGCAGCAACTGGAGCAAGCACTGCAGGCCTATCTCACGCACATGGCGGCCAGCCCCGAGCTGCTGCGCACGCTGTTCATCGAGATCCACCACCTGGGAGTGGCGGGCGAACGGGCTCGCAGGGACGTCATGGACGCGTTGGCCTCGTTCATGGTGGAGACCCTTGGCCGCGGGCCGGGGGAAAGCGCCATCGACGAAGGACTGGCTCTGGCCGCGGTGGGCGGCATCAACGAACTGATCCTGCAGGCCATCGAACAGGGGCGGGTGGCGGAACTGCCCGCCATGACGCCAGTGGCCAGCGAAGTGGTGCGTCGTCTGGCGCGTTCGCACTAGGCATGAACAGAAGCCTGCTCCGGGGCCGTGCGCTGTGGCGGTCGGAGCAGGCGTAGACGGCGTCAGACCATCGGCAGCAGCGGCACGATGAGCAGCGCCACGATGTTGATGATCTTGATCAGCGGGTTCACGGCCGGGCCGGCGGTGTCCTTGTAGGGGTCGCCCACGGTGTCACCGGTCACGGCCGCCTTGTGGGCTTCGCTGCCCTTGCCGCCGTGGTGGCCGTCCTCGATGTACTTCTTCGCGTTGTCCCAGGCACCACCGCCGGTGCACATGGAGATGGCGACGAAGAGACCGGTCACGATGGTGCCCATGAGCAGACCGCCGAGTGCCTTCGGACCCAGGAACACCCCCACCAGGATCGGCACCACCACCGGCAGCAGGCTGGGCACGATCATTTCCTTGATGGCCGCGCCCGTCAGCATGCCCACGGCCTTGCCGTATTCGGGCTTGGCCGTGCCTTCCATGATGCCCGGGATCTCCTTGAACTGGCGGCGCACCTCGACCACCACGGCACCGGCCGCGCGGCCCACGGCCTCCATTGCCATGGCGCCAAACAGGTAAGGGATCAGGCCACCGATGAACAGGCCGATGATCACCAGTGGATCGCTCAGGTCGAAGCTCACGCTCTGGCCATAGGTTTCGAGCTTGTGGGTGTAGTCGGCAAACAGCACCAGCGAGGCCAGGCCTGCCGAGCCGATGGCGTAGCCCTTGGTCACGGCCTTGGTGGTGTTGCCCACGGCATCCAGCGGATCGGTGATGTCGCGCACGCTGCTGGGCAGCTCGGCCATCTCGGCAATGCCGCCCGCGTTGTCGGTGATGGGGCCGTAGGCGTCCAGCGCAACCACGATACCGGCCATGCTGAGCATGGAGGTGGCGGCCACCGCAATGCCGTACAGGCCGGCCAGCGAGTAGGCGGCCATGATGGCCACGCAGACGAACAGCACCGGCCAGGCGGTGGAGCGCATCGACACACCCAAGCCCGCGATGATGTTGGTGCCGTGCCCGGTGGTGGACGCCTGGGCGATGTGGCGCACCGGCGAGTACTGGGTGCCGGTGTAGAACTCGGTGATCCACACCAGCGCAGCGGTCAGCACCAGGCCCACCACCGTGGCCCCGAACAGGCGCATCTGGCTGCCGGCGGCGGCAATGGCGTTGTCCGGAATGATGGCAGTGGTCACGAAATAGAAGGCGATCAGCGAGAGCACGCCAGCGATGGCCAGGCCTTTGTAGAGCGCGGGCATGACGTTCTTCATGCCTGGGCTGGCCTTGACGAAGAAGCAGCCGATGATGGACGCGATGATGGACACGCCGCCCAGCACCAGCGGGTACAGCACGGCCTGCATCGGTGCGGCCACGACCATCAGGGCGCCCAGCACCATGGTGGCGATCAGCGTGACCGCATAGGTCTCGAACAGGTCGGCCGCCATGCCGGCGCAGTCGCCGACGTTGTCGCCCACGTTGTCGGCGATCACGGCCGGGTTGCGGGGGTCGTCCTCGGGAATGCCGGCCTCCACCTTGCCCACCAGGTCGGCGCCGACGTCGGCACCCTTGGTGAAGATGCCGCCGCCCAGTCGCGCGAAGATCGAGATCAGCGACGAGCCGAAGGCAAAACCGATCAGCGGGTTGAGCAGCTTGGCCAGGTTCTTGTCGGGCGTGAGGTTGCCGTTGCCCACCAGGAACCAGAAGAAGCCCGCCACCCCCAGCAGGCCCAGACCCACCACCAGCATGCCGGTGATGGCCCCGCCGCGGAAGGCCACGTCCAGCGCCGGGCCGATGCCCTTGGTGGCGGCCTGTGCGGTGCGCACATTGGCCCGCACCGAGATGTTCATGCCGATGAAGCCGCAGGCGCCCGAGAGCACAGCGCCCAGCACGAAACCGATGGCCGTGGGGCCGTCAAGAAACACGCCGATCAGCACGGCCAGCACGACACCGACGATGCCGATGGTGGTGTATTGCTTGGCGAGGTAGGCGGCAGCGCCGGCCTGGATGGCACCGGCGATTTCCTGCATGCGGGCGTTGCCCGGGTCTTGGGAAAGAATCCAACTGCGGGACCAGAAACCATAGACCACGGCCACCAGCCCGCACACCAGCGCAAAGATCAGCGCAGTTTGTCCAACCATAGATTTCTCCTGCTCCGTAACGTTTGACTTGGAGGGGGCAACGCTGAGAGGACTACCCCCGCTGCGTTGCTTCCTCGCGTCCGTCACGCACCCGGGGCGGGTGGGGCAGGGCGATTGGCCAACGAAGTGAATGTAGCGGGAATTGCTTCAGACACGAACTGATATGGATCAGGAAGTCAGGTTGGAATCAGTAAAATCAGGGTTAATCACTAGCGTTTTCTTCAACTTTCCAAAGAACCCATGTCTCTCGACAACGTCACCCCTGGCGACAAGATCCCCGAAGCGTTCAACGTCATCATCGAGATCCCCATGAACGGCGATCCGATCAAGTACGAAGTGGACAAGGAATCGGGCGCGATCTTCGTGGACCGTTTCATGAACACCGCCATGCACTACCCGACCAACTATGGTTATGTGCCCAAGACCATCGCCGGCGACGGCGACCCGGTCGATGTGCTGGTGGTCACCCCCGTGCCGCTGATGCCTGGTGTCGTGGTGCCCTGCCGCGCCATCGGCATCCTGAAGATGACCGACGAAGCTGGTGAGGATGGCAAGGTGCTGGCCGTGCCGACGAACAAGATCCTGTCGCTCTACAGCCGCTGGACGAAGCCGGAAGACCTGAACCCGATGCGCCTGAAAGCCATCGAACACTTCTTCGAGCACTACAAGGATCTGGAGCAGGGCAAGTGGGTCAAGGTCGCGGGCTGGGAAGGTCCCGAGTCTGCGCACAAGGAAATCATGGACGGCATCGCTGCATACAACAAGGCGCAGGGCTGATCTTTCACCGCCACCTTCGAGGTGTCGGGCGCAAAAAAGCCTGCCAAGTGGCAGGCTTTTTTTGTGGGCGCAGCAGAGGGGGTCAGTTCTGCGCTGCGTCGATGTCGCCCCGGTACTCGATCTTGCCGCGCACCCGGGCGCGCGGATGAATGTCGATCAGCTCGTCGTAGCTGGCGTCGCCGATCAGCGTGGCCGAGCCGGTGATTTCCAGCGCCTTGCGGGCGATCACGGCGCCGATCACCTTGCCTTCGATGAACACATAGTCGGCCTCGAGCCGGGTGTTCTCGATCACGCCAGTGGCGCCCACATGCAGGGTGCCGCCGGTTTCGAAGGTGATGTTGCCTTTGAGCTGGCCGTCGACCTTGATGCCCTGGTCGCGCGTGGTGTGAAAGTTGCCGTCGAACACGGCGCCTTCGGCGATCAAGCTGGTGATGGCGGAAAGGCGCTCGGCCGGAACGAGGCGCGTGGACGCAGGGTTGTGGCTCATGAGATCAGGGCTCCTTGCTGTGCAACCAGTTTTCAGGGGTGAGGGTGAGTGTATCGGGAGATGTCAGCGCTTCAACGGCTGTTGTCGTTGCGTTGGCGGCGAATTCAAGCTGCGCGTTGGCGTGCAGATTCAGCGGCGTCCAGTCAGTTTCGGCAATGGACTCCGGAGGGTCCACAGCAGCCGGCAAGGGCGCGTACATCGCAGCCTCTGCTTCGATCATTCGTGGCTCGGCTGCTGCGGGCGTTGCCGGGAGCCAGCCTGCCAGGTAGCCCGCGGCGAACAGCAGTGCCAGTGCGGCCACCAGCCAGGGCAGGTACCGCAGGGCGAACCAGACGATCCAGCGCCAGACGATCCTGCGCCGTGCCACACGCCGGTCCCGGCGCCAGCTGGCCTGGAGCGCGGCCAGACGCACCGCCTCGGAGTCGGGGACCGACGACTGGCGGGGAGCTGGCGGTTGCTGGTGTTCGCTCCGCTGCCACTGCATGAGGCCGTCAGGTCACTTTCCGGGCGGGTGCCACGCGTTCGAGCGTGGCGTTCAGATCGGCGCCGTTGACCTGGATGCGCCCGTAGCGCACCAGTCCGTGAACGCTGGCGGAGTCGTGCAGGGACACTTCGCCCTGGCCCGAGTCGAGCACACCATCGGTGTGCCCCATGACGGAGATCTTGTGGGCGGTGATGTCCCCCTTGACGCGCCCGGTTTCGGTGACCACCACCGACACCTGGATGCCTTCGGCCTGCGTGAGGTTGCCATCAATCTGGCCCGCCACGCTGAACGGCCCCTTGAGCAGGGCGTTGCCCACAAAGTGCATGCCGTCGGCCAGCATGCTGCGGGCCGAGGCCACATCGGTCGCGTCGATCTCAGGCATGGTGCTGTCCTGAGCCTGCAGCATGGGAATCGGTTCTGCCATGGCCGGCGGCATGGCGCGGCCCACGTCCACCTCCAGCGCCTGCGGCAGGTCGGATGCAGGTTGCTGCTCCGGACTGGGCACGGCTGGGAAGCTGTTCTGGTCGTTCATCATGGTCTTGGATCCTGGGTGCTGTTCGAGGTGGCGTTCGGGAGGGATATAGCGGCGTGCTTTCATGATCGGCCTCCGGGTGCTCTCAAGGGCTGCTGGGACTGGACATCATGCAACACGGGCAGGGTGCTTCCCAACTTTAGCGTCTTGAACGGCCCGCGAAGATCCGCGCCCTCGTACAGCTGCAATCGTTTGGCCATCAGCGTGCCCGTGGACACACCGGTCTGGGCTACATAGGCCATGCCGTGGCATTCGAGCTGCGTGTCCTGCGCCGAACCTTCGGTCACGCCGAGCTGGCCAAACAGGTACAGGTCGCCCTGCACGCGCACCGTGCCCCGCACCACGCCACCCTTCCAGATGATGAGCCGACCGTTGACCCGAATCTGCCCGGAGATTTCTCCCTGGACCAGCAGACCGCCTTCGAACAGCAAGTCTCCCTCCAGCCGGCTCCCGGCAGCCACCCGGTTGACCACGTTCATGGCGATCGGGTCGATCGTCAGCGTGTCCTGTGGCAACTTTATTTCCACAGCAGCAGCCCCCAGGACACGGCCGACCCGGTCAGCGACAGCAAACCCAGAACCGCCACCCACAGCGCATGACGCTCCATCAGGCGGCGGACACGACCCGGCCGGGTCCTCGCGGTCCCGGGTGGTGTGGCATGGCTGAGCAGCGCCCATTCCTGCCAGAGCTGGCTCAGACGGCTTTCGCCGGTGGCCAGATTGATGTGCAGGCCTTCCGCTTGTGAACCACCGGGCTGGCGGCGCCGGCCGAGCAGGACAGTGAACGGCGCGCCCACAACGGTCTGGGTGAAGAAGGCGTCAGTCGGGTCCATGGTTCTCGATTGTAGGGAGAGCGTAACAAGTCGCTGAGAGAGTTTGCGCAGGTCGAGTGCCACGAAGCATTCGGTGAAACACGCCCGGGTACGGCGTGACTACGCCAGATTGTCGGGAGTGGTCGCTGGTGGCGCCCCCGCGGATGCACGAACCGGATTGCGCTCTGCCAGATGCGAGAGATAGCTGTCCACGCCGCTCTCCTCGCGCTCCAGGAAACGCGCCACCGCATCGGAAAATGCCGGGTGGGCCAGCCAGTGGGCGCTGCTGGTGCGCGTCGGCAGGAGCGCCCGGGCCATCTTGTGTTCGCCCTGGGCCCCGCCTTCGAATCGCTCGAATCCATGGTCAATGCACCAGTTCAGGGGCTGGTAGTAGCAGGCCTCGAAATGCAGGCAGTCCACCCGTTCCAGCGCGCCCCAGTAGCGGCCGTACGCCACCCGCTGTGATGCGTCGATGCCCACCAGGCTGCTCGCAATCGGACGTCCATCGCTTTCTGCGACGAACATCAGCCAGTTCTCGGGCATGTCCCGGGCCATGCGGGCAAAAAAATTAGGCTGCAGGTAGGGCGCATTGCCGTGCTCCAGGTAGGTGCGCTCGTAGCAGCTGTAGAAGAACCGCCAGTCTGCGGGGCTGATGTCCCGCCCCTGTGCATGGCGAAACTGCACGCCGGCGTCGGCGACCTTGCGCCGCTCCTGGCGGATCTTCTTGCGCTTGTCCTGCTGCAGGCTGGCCAGAAACTGATCGAAATCCAGATACTTCTGGTTGTGCCAGTGAAACTGGACCGTGTGGCGCAGCATCAGCCCGGCGTCGACGCAGGCCTGCTGATCGCGCGGCTGGGCAAACAACAGGTGCAGCGACGAGAGTTGCTGTTCCTGACAGTAACGGAGCAGCGCCTGCAGCAATGCGGCGCGCGATGCATCGTCGCGCGCCAGCAGCCGGGCGCCAGGCACAGGGGTGAAAGGCACCGCCACCAAAGCCTTGGGGTAGTAGGAGAGGCCATGCTGCTCGTAGGCGTTGGCCCATGCCCAGTCGAACACGTATTCGCCGTAGGAATGCTGCTTCAGGTACAGCGGGCAGGCCGCGACCATGTGGCCACCGTCCCACAAGGTCATGAAGGCCGGCCGCCACCCGGTGCGGCGGGTGGCACTGCCGCTGGCATCCAGCGCCGCCAGATACTCCAGCCGCATGAAGGGGCTGGGGTCGGCCTCCAGCGCCAGCAGGGCATTCCAACCGGCGAGCGGGATGTCCGCCGGCACGGTGAAAACCCGGGTGACATAATCTTCCACCCCCCCGCCGGGGCCAGGCGCTCCGGCGGTCGTTCCCTGTGTTGTTCCCCTTGGTTCCGATTCCATGACGCTCAAGATTTGTGTGGCCCAACTCAACTTCGTGGTGGGGGACATGACTGGCAACGCCAGGCGCATTGTGGAGGCGGCGCGCAGCGCCCATGCTGGCGGTGCGCAGTTGCTTGTGACACCTGAACTGGCGCTCTGTGGTTACGCGGCGGAAGACCTGTTCCTCCGGCCAGCCTTCATCGACGCCTGCGATGATGCGCTCAAAGTGATCGCCAGCGGCACGGCCGACCTCAAAGGCCTGCACATCGTGGTGGGACATCCGGCCCGCAAAGGCGACGAAGCAGGGATGCGCAACCGAAGCGTGTCGGTGGCCAGCCTGTACAACGCTGCGAGCGTGGTCTGCGAGGGGCGCATCACCCACACCTACGCCAAGCGCGAGCTGCCCAACTACCAGGTTTTTGACGAGCGTCGTTACTTTGTTCCAGGGAGTGACACCTGCGTATTCGATGTTCTGGACAGCACAGGGCAGTCTGCGAAAGTGGGCCTGCTGATCTGTGAGGACGCCTGGTTCGACGAGCCGGCAACCGATGCCCGAGCCGCCGGTGCCGAGGTGCTGGTGGTTATCAACGCCTCGCCGTTTCATGCCGGCAAGGGAGGCGAACGGGAGGCCACCATGCGCGATCGAGCCCGGGTGGTTGGTCTTCCTCTGGTGTATGCCCACCTGGTCGGCGGGCAGGACGAAATCGTGTTCGAGGGGCGCAGTTTTGTCCTGGGCTCCGACGGGACGCTGGTGGGCCGTGCCGTCAGCTTTGAAGAGACGCTGTTTGACATTGCCATGACCCGGGCCGGCGGTGGCTGGCAGATCGAGGCCGGCATGGACCGGCCGCACAGCCTGGAGGCCGATCTCTGGCACGCACTGGTGCTGGGGGTGCGCGACTACCTGGGCAAGAACGGCTTCCCCGGGGCGCTGCTGGGGTTGTCGGGCGGTATCGACTCAGCCCTGGTGCTGGCGATTGCGGTCGATGCGCTGGGCAAGGACCGGGTGCGGGCGGTGATGATGCCGTCCCACTACACCGCAGACATTTCCTGGATCGACGCGCGCGACATGGCGGCGCGCCTGGGGGTGCGCTACGACGAGATCGCCATCGCGCCAGAGTTCGAATCATTCCGGGCGTCGCTCAACCCCCTGTTCGAGGGGCGTCCCGAGGACACCACGGAGGAGAACCTGCAGGCGCGCATCCGCGGCACGTTGCTGATGGCGCTGTCCAACAAGTTCGGCTCCATCGTGCTGACCACCGGAAACAAGAGTGAGATGGCCACCGGGTATTGCACGCTCTACGGCGACATGGCCGGGGGTTTTGCGGTGATCAAAGACGTTGCCAAGACCATGGTGTTCCGCCTGGCGCGCTGGCGCAACGCGCACGATCCCTATGGCACCGGAACGAACCCGATTCCCGAGCGCATCATCACGCGGCCGCCCAGCGCCGAATTGCGGGCGGACCAGAAGGACCAGGACAGCCTGCCGGAGTACGAGGTCCTGGATGCCATCATCGAGCGCTACATGGAGAACGACCGCAGCCCGGACCAGATCGTGGCGGAAGGGTATCCGCAGGCCGATGTCGACAAGGTGGTTCGGCTGATCCGCATCAACGAGTACAAGCGGCGCCAGGCACCCATCGGCATTCGCGTCACGCACCGCAGTTTCGGCAAAGACTGGCGCTATCCGATCACCAGCCGGTACCGCGCCTGACACGCCCGAGTGCCCCATGGGGGCTGACACCCTTGGGCATAATTACCCGGCAACTTTGCCCGCCTGACTGGAGACCCCGACATGAAGCAGATCACCGCCGTCATCAAACCGTTCAAGCTGGAGGAGGTTCGGGAGGCGCTCGCCGAACAAGGCGTGACCGGTCTGACCGTGACGGAGGTCAAGGGTTTCGGTCGCCAGAAGGGTCACACCGAGCTCTACCGCGGCGCCGAATACGTGGTGGATTTCCTGCCCAAGGTCAAGCTGGAGGTGGTGGTGAAGTCGGACGACGTGGACCGTTGTGTCGATGCCATCGTGCGCGCCGCACGCACCGGCAAGATCGGTGACGGCAAGATCTTTGTGACGCCGGTTGAGCGCGTGGTGCGCATCCGTACTGGTGAAGAGGACGAAACTGCGGTCTAAACCCGGTCCAGCTGGTCGGCGGGCGTGACGCCCCCGGCCTGCACCAGCTCCGGCAGCAGCTGTTGCCAGTCGGATCCCACGCGGATCAACTCCATCTGCCAGGGCCCCATGAACTGCTGGTCGACACCGGTTTGCATGAAGCCCAGAAGACCGTCGTAGTAGCCATCGACATTGAGCAGGCCGACCGGCTTGTCGTGGTAGCCCAGCTGGCGCCAGGTCCATACCTCGAAGAACTCCTCGAACGTACCGATACCGCCAGGGAGGGCGAGGAAAGCATCGGCCCGCTCGGCCATCATGCGCTTGCGCTCGTGCATGGTATCGACCACATGCAGTTCGCTGCAGCCCTTGTGGGCCCATTCCCGCTCGACCAGTGCCTTGGGAATGATGCCGACCACCCGGCCGCCGGCCGCCAGTGTCGCGTCGGCCAGCAGCCCCATCAATCCGTTGTGTCCACCGCCATAGACCAGCTGGCCGCCGTGGCGGCCGATCCACTCGCCCACGGACCTCGCAACCTGCGCGTAGGCAGGATTGGCGCCCGGTCGAGAGCCACAGTAGACGCAGAGAGAGAACGCAGGTGATTTCATGAGATTCGATGGATGATGGCCGCAACCCAGGTGCCGGCACACAGCAACAGGCTGAGCAGCACCGCAGCACTGCCCATGTCTTTGGCACGCTTGGACAGTTCGTGCCATTCAGGTCCGATGCGGTCGATGGCCGACTCCACGCCGGTGTTGAGCAACTCGACGATCAGCACCAGCAGCACCGAGCCTGCCAGCAGAACGACCTCCACCCAACTGCGACCCAGCCAGAGGGACGACGGCAGCAGCAACGCTGCAGCAAGCATCTCCTGCCGCAGCGCCGTTTCCTGCCAGCCTGCGCGCAGCCCTGCCATGGAGTAGCCGAAGGCGTGCCACATCCGGCTGAGTCCGTGCCGGCGCTTTTGGGCGTCGGTGGGATCGGTAGGGGTATCGGACACGGTTTTCACAGGTGCCAGAATTTGCGCGGACGAGGGGGCAGGTCGGGCTTGAAATGCACCAGGCGTGTGCCAGCCAGCGCGTCATGGACAAACTGGCCCTGCGCGTGGAACCGGGAGAGCAGTGCCCAGACCAGCACCCATCCAACCACGATGACCGACAGTTCCCCCGCGGGCAGCCTGAAGACTCCTCCAGCGGCCAGCGGCGGCAGGAACCACAGCCAGCTCAGCAGATAGCGAACCAGAGCCCTCGTCTGGGTCAGGGCATGCCCCTTGGTGTCGACGACACGGATGTGCCAGGTCTTCATGGCCAGCGTCTGCCCCTTGGCCCAGAACCAGACGAAATAGATGCCGAACACGATGAACAGAAACGCCTGCTGCCAGTGGCGGTTGTCCAGGGCGTTTCGGGTCTGGGTGAGTGCGGAAAAAAAGTAGCCGGCGATGAACACCACGCCAAAGAGCAGTGTGCCCTCGTACAGCCAGCAGGCCATGCGGCGCATCAGCGGTGGTGCGATGAGAGAGGGCGGAGCGGCAGAGACAGGAGAGGCTTGCATTGTGGAGCGCGGGACAGCCGGCGATTGTCGCACCCCGCGACGGGTGCTTTGCGCAACGTTTCTGAACATCTTGGCGGGTCATACGCGAAGGTTCGTGTTGCAGTGCGATAATGCCAAGTTGCAATTCAAAAAAGCAAACGGGTCATGGTCCGGCGGGGTATGTGTCCGCTCATGTCCACTGGCCTCAAGTTCCGACACCGCTTCACGAGAGTAGGTGAAGGAGCACCCAAGGTATTTCGTCAGAGAAATTCTCGAAAGGTTGATCATGGAAATCTCCAAGGCCGAACTGGCCTCGGCCGCTGCTGCTGCCGGCCAATCCCCCGCATCCGAACAGCTCATGGGCGCCGAAATCATGGTGCGCGCCCTGCAGGCCGAAGGTGTGAAGTACATCTGGGGTTACCCGGGTGGTGCGGTGCTCTACATCTACGACGCCCTGTACAAGCAGGACACCATGCAGCACGTGCTGGTGCGCCACGAGCAGGCCGCCGTGCACGCCGCAGACGGCTACGCCCGTGCCACCGGCGATGTGGGCGTGGCGCTGGTCACCTCGGGGCCTGGCGTGACCAATGCCGTCACCGGTATTGCCACGGCGTACACCGACAGTATTCCCATGGTCATCATCGCGGGCCAGGTGCCCACGGCGGCCATCGGCTCGGACGCATTCCAGGAATGCGACACCGTCGGTATCACGCGACCCATCGTCAAGCACAACTTCCTGGTCAAGGATGTGCGCGATCTGGCCGACGTGATGAAGAAAGCCTTCCACATCGCCCGCACCGGTCGTCCGGGTCCTGTGGTGGTGGACATTCCGAAGGACGTGTCCTTCAACAAGGCCACCTGGACCGGTTATCCCGAGTCGGTGGAGATGCGCTCCTACAACCCGGTGCGCAAGGGGCATGGTGGCCAGATCCGCAAGGCGCTGCAGCTGCTGCTGAACGCCAAACGACCTTACATCTACACCGGTGGTGGCGTTCTTCTCGGCAACGCGGTTCCCGAACTGCGTACCCTGGTTGACCTGCTGGGCTACCCGGTCACCCACACCCTGATGGGGCTGGGCGCCTACCCGGCGACCGACCGCAAGTTCCTGGGCATGCTCGGCATGCACGGCACCATCGAAGCCAACCACGCCATGCAGAACTGCGACGTGCTGCTGGCGGTGGGTGCACGCTTTGACGACCGCGTGATCGGCAACCCCAAGCACTTTGCTTCGGTGGAACGCAAGATCATCCACATCGACATCGACCCTTCGAGCATCGCCAAACGCGTGAAGGTCGATGTGCCCATCGTGGGCGACGTCAAGGATGTGCTGACCGAGCTGATCAACATGATCAAGGAAGCTCAGGCAAGGCCGGACGAGAAGGCGCTGGCCTCCTGGTGGGACACCATTGAGGGGTGGCGTTCGCGCGACTGCCTGCGCTATGACCGCACCAATACGCAGGTCATCAAGCCGCAGATGGTGGTGGAAACGCTCTGGAATCTGACCAAGGACGATGACTGCTACATCACGTCCGACGTGGGCCAACACCAGATGTTCGCGGCGCAGTTCTACAAGTTCAACGAGCCTCGGCGCTGGATCAACTCGGGCGGCCTGGGCACCATGGGTGTGGGTCTGCCATACGCCATGGGCATCAAGCTGGCCAAGCCCGATGCCGACTGCTGGTGCATCACCGGCGAAGGCTCTATCCAGATGAACATCCAGGAGCTGTCCACCTGCCAGCAATACGGCACGGCGGTGAAGGTGTTGTCCCTGAACAACCGCTATCTGGGCATGGTGCGCCAGTGGCAGGAACTGATTTACCAGGGCCGTTACAGCCACAGCTACATGGATGCGCTGCCGAACTTCGTCAAGCTGGCCGAAGCCTACGGTCACGTTGGCATACTGGTCGAGCGCCCACAAGATGTGGAAGCCGCATTGCGTGAAGCGCGTTCCATCAAGGACCGCTGCGTCTTCATCGACGTGCGCACCGACCCGACGGAGAACGTCTGGCCCATGGTGGAGGCCGGCAAGGGCATCACCGAAATGCTGCTGGGCTCAGAAGAGCTCTGACTTTCCCTCCGCACCCGGCGCTGCGCGCATCAGTGTGCAACGCCAAGGTGCTTCCCTTCGACGAATCTATTTGCAGCCGAGCCTGTGCATTACCGTGCGCAGGGGAGGGCTCAGAAAAGAGGAATCTTCATCATGAAACACATCATTGCTGTCCTGCTTGAGAACGAAGCGGGTGCGCTGTCCCGCGTCGTGGGGCTGTTCTCGGCCCGTGGCTACAACATCGAGTCGCTCACCGTGGCGCCGACGGAAGATCCATCGCTCTCGCGCATGACCATCCAGACCACCGGGTCGGACGACGTCATTGAGCAGATCACCAAGCACCTGAACCGCCTGATCGAAGTGGTGAAGGTGGTGGACCTGACCGAAGGCGCCTACACCGAGCGTGAGCTCATGCTCGTGAAGGTGCGTGCGGTGGGCAAGGAGCGCGAAGAGATGAAGCGCATGGCGGACATCTTCCGCGGTCGCATCATCGACGTGACGGAGAAGAGCTACACCATCGAGCTGACGGGCGACCAGGGCAAGAACGACGCGTTTCTGGAAGCCATCGACCGCTCTGCCATTCTTGAAACGGTGCGTACGGGATCGTGCGGCATCGGGCGTGGCGAGCGCATTCTGCGCGTTTAAGATCTCAGGTTTTTCGGGCTCAGCCGAACCGCCGTTCGGGCTGGGCCTGTCGAGGGCCTTCGACGGGCTCGTGTACGAACGGCAAACCAACACTCCAAAGAGGAATGACCATGAAAGTTTTCTACGACAAAGACTGTGACCTGAGCCTGATCAAGGGCAAGACCGTCGCGATCATCGGCTATGGCTCGCAGGGCCATGCCCATGCCCAGAACCTGAACGACAGCGGCGTCAAGGTCGTGGTCGGCCTGCGCAAGGGCGGCGCCTCTTGGGACAAGGTCGGCAAGGCTGGCCTGACCGTGATGGAAGTCAACGATGCCGTGAAGGCCGCTGACGTGGTCATGATCCTGCTGCCCGACGAGCAAATCGCCGAGGTTTACAGCAACAACGTGGCCCCCAACATCAAGCAAGGCGCTTCGCTGGTGTTCGCCCACGGCTTCAACGTGCACTACAACCAGGTCGTGCCCCGCGCCGATCTGGATGTGTGGATGGTGGCCCCCAAGGCCCCCGGCCACACCGTGCGCAACACCTACACCCAAGGCGGCGGCGTGCCCCACCTGATCGCGGTGCACCAGGACAAGTCCGGCAAGGCTCGTGACCTGGCCCTGTCCTACGCCATGGCCAACGGTGGCGGCAAGGCCGGCATCATCGAGACCAACTTCAAGGAAGAGACCGAGACCGACCTGTTCGGCGAACAGGCCGTCCTGTGCGGTGGTGCCGTCGAGTTGATCAAGATGGGTTACGAAACCCTGGTCGAAGCGGGCTATGCCCCCGAGATGGCGTACTTCGAGTGCCTGCACGAACTCAAGCTGATCGTCGACCTGATCTACGAAGGCGGTATCGCCAACATGAACTATTCGATCTCCAACAACGCGGAGTTCGGCGAGTACGTGACCGGTCCGGAAGTGATCAACGAAGAGTCGCGCAAGGCCATGCGCAACGCGCTCAAGCGCATCCAGAACGGCGACTACGCCAAGATGTTCATTCAGGAAGGCCGTCTGAACTACCCGAGCATGACCGCTCGCCGCCGCAACACCGCCGATCACCAGATCGAAGTGGTGGGTGCCCAGCTGCGCGCCATGATGCCCTGGATCGCCAAGAACAAGCTGGTTGACCAGACCCGCAACTGATCGCCTCGGCGTCCGATGCAAAGGCCACTTCGGTGGCCTTTGTCGTTTGTGCGGGCTTGCCACTGGCTTACACTGCTTTTTTGACGCTTTTCGGCTTGAAGCCCATTCCTCATGCACGACGGATCCGACCCCCTTCACGAGCCCATGACGGAGAGCCCGCGGCGCCCCAAGGGCATCTACATGCTGCCCAACATGATCACCCTCGCGGCTCTGTTCGGCGGGTTCTACGCGATCGTGATGGCCATGAATGGCCGCTTTGATCTTGCGACCGTGGGCATCTTCGCTGCCATGGTTCTGGACAGCCTGGACGGACGTGTGGCCCGCATGACCAACACGCAAAGTGCCTTTGGTGAGCAGATGGACTCCTTGTCCGACATGGTGTCGTTCGGTGCAGCACCCGCGCTGGTGGCCTATGTCTGGGTCCTCAGGGACATCGGCCGCTGGGGCTGGATTGCTGCCTTCGTGTACTGCGCATGCGCGGCGCTGCGGCTGGCGCGTTTCAACGTCAACACGGGAGTGGTCGACAAGCGTTACTTCCAGGGGCTGCCATCGCCCGCTGCTGCGGCGCTGGTGTCCGGGTTCATCTGGTTGGCCAACGAGCTGGAACTGGTCAAGGCCGATCTCGTGTGGGCGATGTTCGCGATCACGCTGTACTCGGGCCTGACCATGGTGACCAATGTGCCGTTTTACAGTTTCAAGGATCTGAGTCTGAAGAAGAGTGTTCCGTTTGCTGCCATCGTGCTGGTGGCGCTGGGTATTGCGGTGATCAACATCCATCCGCCCACGGTGTTGTTCGGGTTGTTCGTTCTGTATGGTCTTTCTGGCTATGCCATGTATTTCTGGCGCAAGGCCAAGGGGCGGCCAACCAGCGTGATCAGCACGTCGACCGACGAACCGGACGAGCGTGGCCTGCACGAGTGACGCGGCGATGTCAATCGCGGTCATGGACGGCTTTTGTAGGGATGTCCGGGCCGTTGTGCTACATTGCTCTGTATGAAATCCGTTTCCTCCTCGCTACTACTGGGTGTCCGGCACGGGCAGGTCTGGTAACGCGCGAGTGATTTCCAACAACGGCCCGTTTGCACCCGCAGCGGGCCGTTTTGTTTTGGAACTGCGGGTTTTTTCAAGAGTGGTCCACGAGGCCACACACCGGAGAACTGAGATGAGCGACAAACTGATCATTTTCGACACCACCCTGCGCGATGGCGAGCAGTCGCCTGGTGCTTCCATGACCAAGGACGAAAAGCTGCGTATTGCACGTCAGCTCGAGCGGCTGAAAGTCGATGTGATCGAGGCGGGTTTTGCCGCCAGTTCCAATGGGGACTTCGACTGCGTCCAGGCGATTGCCAACACCATCAAGGACTCGACGGTCTGCTCGCTGGCCCGTGCCAATGATCGCGACATCTCTCGCGCCGCCGAAGCCCTCAAAGGGGCCAGTCGGGCGCGGATTCACACCTTCATCGCTACTAGCCCTCTCCACATGGAGAAGAAGCTGCGCATGACGCCGGACCAGGTGTTCGAGCAGGCCAAGCAGTCGGTGCGCTTTGCGCGGAACCTTGTCGATGACATCGAGTTCAGCCCGGAGGACGGCTATCGCAGCGACATCGACTTCCTCTGTCGGGTGCTTGAAGCCGTGATCAACGAAGGGGCCACAACGCTGAATATTCCTGACACGGTGGGGTATGCGGTGCCCGAGCTTTACGGCAACTTCATCCACACGTTGCGGGAGAGAGTTCCCAACTCCGACAAGGCCATCTGGTCTGTGCATTGCCACAACGATCTGGGCATGGCGGTCGCCAACTCGCTGGCCGGTGTGAAAATCGGCGGCGCTCGCCAGGTCGAGTGCACCATCAATGGACTGGGCGAACGTGCAGGCAACTGCTCGCTCGAAGAGATCGTGATGGCGGTGAAGACCCGTCGCGACTATTTCAATCTGGACATTGGAATCGACACCACCCAAATCGTGCCAGCCAGCCGTATGGTCAGCCAGACCACCGGTTTTGTGGTTCAACCCAACAAGGCTGTTGTCGGGGCCAACGCGTTTGCGCACGCTTCGGGCATCCACCAGGATGGGGTGCTCAAAGCGCGCGACACCTACGAAATCATGCGCGCAGAGGATGTGGGCTGGAGCGCCAACAAGATCGTGCTGGGCAAACTCAGTGGTCGCAACGCGTTCAAGCAGCGCCTGCAGGATCTGGGCATCGAGATGGCCTCGGAAAGCGAGATCAACACGGCGTTTGCCGCGTTCAAAGAGCTGGCTGATCGCAAGAGCGAGATTTTCGACGAAGACATCCTGGCACTGTGCAGCGACGAGAGCGTGACCGCCGAAAAGGAACGATATGGCCTGGTGTCGCTGTCCCAGCGCAGTGAAACCGGTGAACGCCCTCATGCAGAGGTGGTGTTCACTGTCGAAGGCAAAGAGATCCGTGGCTCGTCCGATGGCAATGGCCCCGTCGATGCTTCGCTCAAGGCCATCGAGAGCCATGTCAAGAGCGGTGCGGAACTGGTGTTGTACTCGGTCAATGCCATCACCAGTGGTTCAACCGAAAGCCAGGGAGAGGTGACGGTTCGTCTGCAGCTCGGTGGCCGGGTGGTGAATGGGGTTGGAGCCGACCCCGACATCGTCGTGGCCTCCGCCAAAGCCTATCTGAGTGCTCTGAACAAACTGGAAAGCCAGGCAGAGCGGGTTGCTGCGCAAGGATAAAGCATTACAAATCAACCACTTGTAACGAAATCCTCGGATGAGGCTCCGAATAGCCGTGCATCTTCACGGTTGTTTTGGCGTTCACTGAGGAGTGCGTTACAAGCGTTTGATATTGCTAGTTTTTTTTCGTTCTCCTATACTTGGGCTCATCTTTGAGGTCGCTGGAGTGGAGTCCATGAAATTGTCCCGCGTACGATTTGTCACGCTGCTGCACTTGGTTGCGGTTGCCGTGATGTCGGTGTCCCTGGCGTTGCCGGTGACCGCGGAGGCGGCCTCCAACAAAGCCGAAAAAACCGCTCGCAAAGCGGATGCCCAGCCTGCCGAACGCAGCAAGCGCGCCAGCGTCACCAAACTGAGTGCGCGATCGGGCAAGAAGGAACTCTCCGCCAAGAGAAAGCAGGGGGCAAAGGCCACTCGTGTGGCCCGGTCTGATTCCCGGGCGAGCAAGCGCAAGCCCGAAAACAGCACCCGCTTGGCGAAGTCCCGCAAGTTCAGTGAAGCGAGGTATGTGCGTGGTGGTCGTCAGCCGGTGCGACTGGCTGCGCACCCGCGCAGCAGTACGGTGCGTCCGGTGGCGATGGAGCCCCGTTCTTCGATGGGTGAACAGATGGGGCTTCGGGCTGCTGGAGACCCTCTGGCTCTCAATTCAAGCGTTGCACTGGTGGTGGACCAGCAAACCAATGAGGTGCTGTTCAGCAAGAACGATTCTGCTGTCCTGCCAATCGCCTCGCTGACGAAGTTGATGACCGGGCTTGTGGTCACCGATGCAAACCTGCCCCTTGATGAGATGGTGACCATCACGTCCGACGACGTGGATACGGTCAAAGGCAGTCGCTCGCGATTGGCGGTGGGGACCACCCTGACGCGTCTGGAGTTGATGCACCTGGCGCTCATGTCCAGTGAGAACCGAGCCGCTCATGCTTTGGGGCGCACCTTCCCTGGAGGACTGGACCAGTTTGTGCGTCTCATGAATGCGAAGGCACGAGAACTGGGCATGCGCGACACCCGCTATGTCGAGCCCACTGGCTTGTCCAGTCTGAATCAGTCCAGCGCGCGTGATCTGGCGACTTTGGTGTCGGTGGCGTATCAACGGCCGCTGCTCCGCAGCCTATCGACCTCGCCGAGTCACCAGCTCGAACTGGGCCATAGGACACTGGAGTATCGCAACTCGAACCGATTGATTCGTGATCCCGACTGGGATATCGGTCTTCAGAAAACCGGGTACATCTCGGAGGCGGGGCGATGCCTTGTGATGCAGGCCCGTGTCGCAGGACGCCAGTTGATCATGGTCTTCCTTGATGCCACGGGCCAGCTGGGAAGGGCTCAGGATGCCGAGCGTGTGCGACGCTGGGTCGAGGCCCAACCAATGCACCAGGCGGCGGTGCGTCCGCAAGGGTGAGTCTCTTCTGCCGCCCCAACGGATAAAAAAGCGGCCCGCTTCGGGCCGCTTTTTGTTTGTGGATCAGCGGGCGGCTGGCTGTGTGGCGAATCCTTTGGGACACCCCAAAGCAATCGAAATCTCTGCGGCTGTTGAGCGGAGTTTGGGAACCCAGTTTTCGTCGATGCGGTCGGCGGGCGCTGAAATCGACAGGCCAGCGACCAGACGGCACTGGTCGTCATAGATGCCAGCGGCCATGCAACGCACACCCAGTTCCAGCTCCTCGTTGTCGCGGGCCAGGCCTGCCATGCGGCACTGCTGCAACTCGCGTTCAAGATTGGGCAGCTGGGTCAGACTGTTGCGGGTGTTGCCGGCAAGACCGGTTCGGGTTGCATACGCGCGCACCCGTTGAGGTTCGTCGGCCGCCAGAAACAGTTTGCCCACCGAAGTCAGATGCAGCGGGGCACGCCCGCCAATGGCGCGTACGACCTGCATTCCGGACCGTTCGCTGTAGGCCCGTTCTACATAGACGATTTCATCGCCCTGCCGGACGCTCAGGTTGACCGGTTGCTGGATCAGCTTGTGAAGTTCCCGCATCGGAGCGAGCGCGGCATCCCTGACGCTGAGACGCGCTTTCACCAGGTTGCCAAGTTCAAGGAGGCGCATGCCGAGCCTGTAGCTTCCTGCCTCAGGGCGGTCCACGAAGCGGCCGATGGTCAGGTCGTTGAGAATCCGGTGTGCGGTTGAAGGGTGCAGGCCGGTCTTCTCGCTGATTTCCTTGAGCGACACCGGCTCTTCGCGGGAGGCGAGAACCTCCAGAAGATTGAACATCCGTTCTATGACCTGGACAGTCGGGGTGCTGGGCAGGGAGTCGTTTCGTTTTGTCATGGCCGCAATAGAGTTGCGGATATTTTACGAGATGAAATCAAGGCGCCATCACCCACTGCCCATCTCTGAGCAGTTCATGCGGTCTGAAGGCCGCCTTGTAGTTCATCTTCGAACTCTGCTCGATCCAGTAGCCCAGATACATGTGCGACAGGCCCAGCTCACGGGCCTGTTCTATCTGCCAGAGGATGCTGTAGGTGCCGTAACTGGCGCCCGCGTCGGATGGCTCGTAAAACGTGTACACGGCCGATAGTCCGTCGTTGAGGACGTCGACGATGGACACCATCACCAGACGGCTTGGACGGTCTGAGCGGGCGGGCTCACGGAACTCCACCAACCGTGAATTGACACGGCTTTGCAGCAGGAATTGGCTGTACTGGTCAATGCTGTCCTGATCCATGCCACCACCGGCATGGCGACTGTTCTGGTAGCGCAGGTACAGCTGGTAGTGCTCAGGTTCGAAACACAGTCCGAGAACCCGGGTCTCCAGATTGGCATGCCGGGCCATGGAGCGCCTCTGGCTGCGGCTGGCGCGAAACACGTTCACCGGAATGCGCAGCGGAACACAGGCATGGCAACCGTCACAGTGCGGGCGGTAGGTGAACACCCCGCTGCGCCTGAAGCCCAGGGTCACGAGGTTCGAATAGGCGTCGTTGTGGATCAGGTGACTTGGCGTTGCCACCTGCGAACGGGCCTGTCGGCCGGCCAGGTAGCTGCAGGGGTAGGGCGCCGTGGCGTAGAACTGCAACGCCTGCAGCGGAAGTTCTTTCAGGTGCGTCACGCTGTTGCGTCAGGGCCTGTGATGAGGTGGTTCCAGTATACGGGCTCGAATCGCCACACCGGTGCACGGTGGGACGTGGTCTTTCGCAGGTGCTGGCTGAAGTCGGTCCTTGGCATCAGGGTTGCACCGAGTGATGCCAGATGAGAGGTCTCCTGCTGACAGTCGATGAGGGGAATTCCATTGGCCAGGCAGAATGCGACCAGTCCGCACATCGCCAGTTTGGAGGCATTGCTGCGGCGGCTGAACATGGACTCTCCGAAAACCATGGCACCGAGATTGACGCAGTAGAGCCCGCCAGAAAGCTCTCCATCGATCCAGGCTTCCACGCTGTGCGCATGACCTGCGGAATGCAGCTGCAGATAGGCCTGGATCATGGGCTGCAGAATCCAGGTGCCCGCCTGATCTTTGCGGGGCGTATGCGCACAGGCCCGGATCACGCGCTCGAAGTCGTGGTCGAACCGGATGACCAGTCGCTGGTCCAGCAGAAGCTTGATCAGCGTCTTGCGAAGCGAGCGGTGCAACCTGAACTGGTGCGTGCGGAGCACCATCCGAGGGTCGGTCGACCACCAGAGGATCGGCTGCCCCGCGCTGTACCAGGGGAAAATGCCTTCGCTGTACGCGCGCAGAAGGGTGTCAACGTCCAGAGCCCCTCCTGCTGCCAGCAAGCCTGGCGCGGGGTCGGTCGCGCCCCAGGCGCGTTCCACTGCTGGGAATGGATCGCCCGGCTCCAGCCATGGGAGTTCCGGAGTGAACGTGGGGGTGGACGACATGCGCCTATTGTGGGCGGGATCGCTGCGACCAAGGCAGGGGCATTGCGAGCAACAGGGCGCCCAGCCACACACCCACGGCATCGGCCACCAGGTCGAACAGATCGCCGTTTCTCCAGCCTGTTGCGGACTGGGCTACCTCAATCAAGGCCCCGTAGACCAAGAGGCCGATCAACACTTTTCCCCGCGGCCTCTGGTAAGCGAGTCCGCCCAGCAGGGCCAGCAACAGGAAGCCTCCGGCGTGCTGGGCCTTGTCCCATATGTTGAACACCTGCGCAGGCAGTTCGGTCGCGGGCACGAGCGAGAGGGTGCCCATGAGGACCACGGCTGCCCAGAAGGCGGCTTTTAACAGGAGGCGGTTCATGTGAGGCGGCACAGCCGTTGTTGAAGGTCGTTTCAGACAACAAAAGCACTTGGGCCAATGACCTGAGTGTCCTTTGGGTGCTCCCCGCCCTGGACTCGACCCAGACACCGTAGATCAGCCGTAGGCGTTCAGAGCATCTATTCGAGATTCCCCGGAATTATGAGGGGCGCCATGTCCACGGCGGGAGGTGAATGCGCTTAGGGATGCCGCGAGCGCAAAGCGAAGAGGTCCCGATTCCCCGAGAGGCAGATCGCGTGTTCGCGCGGGGCCGTCATCCAGACGGGGCCGTCGATCATCGAAGCCGGGAGCGTGTGCGTCCGAAGGCCGGCCTCAGAACACTGCTGGCGGCCAAAACAGCGCCCGTCAACCAGAAAATAAAAAAGCCAGCAGGCGAATGCTTGCTGGCTTTTGTGTTTTTGGCTCCCCGACCTGGACTCGAACCAGGGACCTGCGGATTAACAGTCCGTCGCTCTACCGACTGAGCTATCAGGGAACAGCCTCAGATTATAGTGTGATTTTTATGATGTTTGGAAGCCGGGTCACAGTTTCTTCAAAAAATTATGGAACTGGGCCGCCAAGTGGCTCGGGCCGCACTTCCAGCAGGCGATGCAGTCGGGAACTGGAGGTTGTGTATTCGAGGTGGATGGCTTTGCCGGGAAACACCCGCGTGGCTGCCGCATACGCTGCGAGCACGCACTCGTGGAAGCCACAGACGATGAGCTTCCTCTTTCCCGGGTAGGTGTTGATGTCGCCAACAGCGAAGATCCCGGGCTCGCTGGTGGAAAACGTCGCGGTGTCGACTACCAGCTGTTTGCGTTCCAGCGCGAGTCCCCACTGGGCCATGGCGCCCAGACGGGGTGAGAGTCCCTGCATCACATACATGCTGTCGACGTCCAGGCGTTCTGCGGCGCCATCGGCCCGCAAAACACTGACAGCGCTCAGACGTTCGCCATCCGATTCGCAGGCGGTGGCCTGGCCAATCAGCAACCGCATGCGTCCCTGTGCACAGAGCGCGCGCATCTGCGTCTGCAAGTCCGTGCCGGACTGAAACACATCGCGTCGGTGCATCAGTGTCACATCGACGCCGCCTTGGTTCACCAGGGACAGCGCCCATTGCATGGCGCTGTCGGTGTCTCCAACCACCAGCACGCGACGCCCGATTTCCTGTTCCGGGAGGCGCGGAAAGAAGAAAAGCTGCGAGCCTTCAAAGGTCTCCAGACCCTCGAGCTTGAGGCGACGTGGCTCGAAGGCGCCGACACCTGCGGCGATGAACACCGTCTTGGTCAGCAGCGAGGTTCGCTGGGAGGTCGACACCAGAAAGCGATCATCGCCTTGTCGTTCGACACGGGATACCGTCTGCCCGAGATGAAAGGTGGGTTCGAAGGGGCGAACCTGTTTCAGCAGCGCATCGGTCAACTCCTGACCGGTGCAGGCGGGCACGGCAGGAATGTCATAGATCGGTTTGTCGGGATAGAGCTCTGCGGGCTGCCCGCCAAGGTGCGGGAGCGCGTCGACGATGTGGGCCCGGATCTCCAGCAGCCCCAGCTGGAAAGCCTGGAACAGGCCCACAGGACCGGCACCGATGATGACCGCATCGGTCTCGATCACGTCACCGGTCATCATCTCCTGGGATCAGCGGGCGAGTTCGGACAGTTTGCCGGTGCGGTCTTTCCACTCCTCGTGGTCGGGCAGCGGATCTTTGCGCTTGGTGATGCTCTTCCAGTTCGGCAGCTTGGCCAGTTCGGCGTTGAGCGCTGTCATGTGCACCTGGTCTTTGGGCAGATCCTCTTCGGCGAAGATGGCGCTGACCGGGCACTCGGGAATGCAGACCGCACAGTCGATGCACTCGTCCGGATCGATGGTCAGGAAGTTCGGGCCTTCGCGGAAGCAGTCGACGGGGCAGACGTCGACGCAGTCGGTGTATTTGCAGCGGATGCAGGCTTCGGTGACGACGTGGGTCATGGTGTGGGAGGAAAATCGATCAAACCAGGATTTTAGGCGGAGCAGGAGGGTAAGGCCCCGGGGAAGCCCTTGGCCTTGATATTGGTTAAACCCGACTTGCGAAGCGCGTCAGTTCACCAGCACGGCGCCGGAAGTTTTGTGGCTGGCGGTGTCCACCAGCACCAGCGAACCCAGCGCACGCGACTGTGCGAACGGTGCAGTGGCCAGCGGTTCCTGCAGCGCCAGTTCGACGTGGCCAATGGCGTTGGGTTCTAGCTGGGTGGCTTCCCCTTCGGCCAGGGTGTGGATGTCCAACTTGTGCACGATGCGCTTGACCTTGGCCTTGACCCAGCGGTGGCCATGCAGCGCCCAGTAGACACGGCCGGCGACCAGGGTTTCATCGTCCATCCAAGCGACCGTGGCGCGGATCTCGCGGCTGGCTTCGAGGGATTGACCTTGCTCGTCCACGGCCAGCAGCCAGTCGCCGCGCGAGACATCGACCTCGCGGTCGAGCACGATGCCGGCGCTGTGACCGGCGGGGACCGCCTGCGGGTTGCGCACGTGGTTGAGCACCTGCGCCACGGTGGCGGTCTGGCCGCTGGGCATGACCTTGACCTGCAGGCCTGGCTGGACGACGCCGGTGGCGACACGGCCCCAGAACACACGGCGGCCCTGGCTGGTGTCCGAAGACGAGGAGAACTTTTCGACCCACTGCACAGGGAAGGCCAGCGGCAGCTCGGTGTCCGGGCGGGTCACCGGCAGGTGCTCCAGGATGTTGAGCAGGGTCGGGCCCTGATAGCCGCACCAGCCAGCCTGCACGGGGGCGTCGACTACGTTCCAGCCCTTGAGGGCTGAGACCGGGACGGTGGCGGTGACCTCGATCCCGGCGTCCGCTGCAAACGCGCTCAGAGCACCCGAGATGTTGGTGAACGCCAGTGCGCTGTCCTCCACCGCGTCGAGCTTGTTGACGGCAAACACGACGGAGGGCACGCGCAGCAGCTTGAGCAACAGCGAGTGGCGGCGTGTCTGGGGCAGCAGCTTCAGGCCGGCGTCTTTCCAGTCCAGCTTGGTCGCGTCGACGAGCACCACGGCGGCGTCGGCAGCCGAGGCGGCCGTGACCATGTTGCGGGTGTACTGCTCGTGTCCGGGGGCGTCGCCGATGATGAACTTGCGGGCCTCGGTGTTGAAGTAGCGGTAGGCGACGTCGATGGTGATGCCCTGCTCGCGTTCGGCCGACAGGCCATCGGTCAGCAGTGCGAGATCGGTCTCACCCTGGCGCTGCACGCCGGCGAGGTGGTCTTGCAGCACCGCCTTGCTGTCCACCAGCAGGCGGCCGATCAGGGTGCTCTTGCCGTCATCGACCGAGCCGCAGGTGATGAACTTCAGGGCGGTGCGGGTGTCGGCGGCAGTGGAGGGGGTAACAACAGCGTTCATGGGAATGTCCGGGGAAAGGTCGGTTCGTGGGTGCGAAGTCGGCTTCAGAAGTAACCGTCTTTTTTCCGCTTCTCCATCGAAGCTTCGGACGTCTTGTCGTCCATGCGCGTCGCACCACGCTCGCTGACGTCAGCCGCCAGAGTCTCGATCACGATGTCGCCGGCGGTGGCGGCCAGGCTCTCCACCGGGCAGGTGCAGGTGATGTCGCCCACGGTGCGAAAGCGCACATCGCGGATCTGCACCGTCTCGCCATCCTTGGGCGGGGTGAGTTCGGTTACAGGCACGAGCAGGCCGCGGCGGTCGACCACCTCGCGCTTGTGGGTGTAGTAGATCGAGGGCAGGGCGATGGCTTCGCGCTCGATGTACTGCCACACGTCCAGTTCGGTCCAGTTGCTGATGGGGAACACGCGGAAGTGCTCGCCCGGGGCCAGGCGGGTGTTGAACAGGGTCCAGAGCTCGGGGCGCTGGGCCTTGGGTTGCCACTGGCCGAAGCTGTCGCGGTGCGAAAAGATGCGTTCCTTGGCGCGCGCCTTTTCCTCGTCGCGGCGGGCACCGCCGATCAGTGCGTCGAAGCGAAATTCCTCGATGGCTTCCAGCAGCGTGACCGACTGGTGCACGTTGCGGCTCTCCCCCGGGTGGGCCAGGCGCACGGTGCCGCGGGCCATCGAATCTTCGACGCTGCGCACGATCAGTTCGGCTTGCAGTTCCTTGGCGCGGCTGTCGCGGAAGTCGGTCACTTCCGGGAAGTTGTGGCCGGTGTCGATCATCAGCAGCGGGTAGGGGATGCGGCCGATGCCGAAAGCCTTCTCCGCGCACTTGAGCATGACCAGCGAGTCCTTGCCGCCCGAGAAGAGCAGGGCGGGGCGCTCGAAGGCGGCGGCCACCTCGCGCAGGATGAAGATGGTTTCCTCTTCAAGCGCGTCCAGGTGGGCGTTGCTCAGGTGGTGTTGGGCAGCGTTGTGGGCGGATTGCAGCACGGCGGAGTCGGTACGGGCGTTCATGATCGTTGTCGGCAGTCGGTTCGGTGGGCCGGGCTTCAATGGGCCAGGTGCAGGCCGCACTCGCGGTTTTCTTCGCCCTTGGTCGGGTCCACGTAGTCGAAGTTGTTGGGCAGGCCGTGCAGCTCGCAGTAGTGGTGCAGGTCCTTGGACGTCCAGTGCAGCAGCGGGGCAACCTTGATCAGGCCGTCCGGGTTGATGCTCACCGGGTCCATCTGCGCGCGCACGGCGGTGTCGGTGGCGCGCAGGGCGGTGAACCAGACCTTGGGCGCCGTCTCGCGCAGGGCGCGGGCAAACGGCTCCAGCTTCACTTCTTCGGTGAACGCGGCGTGGCGCGGGTCGTCCAGCGCGGGCGTGGCGCCTTCCACGGCCTCGCGGTGCGCGCGCGAGCGCCGCGGCAGGTAGATCTTCAGGTTCAGCTTGAGCTGGCGGGTCACCTCGTCGGCGAAGCGGTAGGTGGCCTCGGTGTTGTAGCCGTTGTCCATCCAGACCACCGGCACGTCCGGGTTGACCTGGGTGACCAGGTGCAGGATCACCGCCTCGAAGGGGCGGAAGTTGGTGGTGACGATGGCCGGCTGATTCAGGCCCAGGGCCCACTTGACGAGGGCGGGGGCGTCGCGGCCGATGTCGGCGTTGATTTTTGCGAGATCAATGGTGCTCATGGTGTTCGTCCTGGTGCTCAGGCGTGGGCGAAGTGCGGGCGGGTGTCCACGGCATCGCCCTGGTAGTAGGCGTCGTACTGGGCCAGCAGCTTCTGTCCGTGCTCGATGCTCTGGTCGGCGCGCAGCACGGCCTGTGTGAAGCCGCTGCGCTGCATCTGCGCCAGCTGGTCGATCAGCACATCGCCGATGGCGCGGATCTGGCCGGTGAAGCCCAGACGGCGGCGCAGCAGGAAGGCCTGGCTGAAGGCGCGGCCGTCGGCAAACGATGGGAACTGCAGCTGCACCGTGTGGATGCCGTCCAGGGCAGCTTCGCGCGGGTCGGCGTCGTTGGGCAGGGTCAGGGTGCCGGTGTCGTCGGCGCTGAAGCTGTCGGCCTTGAAGAGTTGGATCGTGGGTTTCATGTCGTGGGCTCCTGCGTTCAGGCGGTGACCGGGGTGCGGGCCGTGGCCACGCGCACCGCGTTGGCGGCGGTCTTGAAGGGCTCGATCCCCACGCGCTTGACGGTATTGACGAAGGTCTCGGCCGGCAGGCGCTGGGTGCGGAAGGTGTCGATCAGCGCCTCGATCACGTCGACCATCTCGTCGGCCGCGAAGGACGGACCGATCACCTTGCCCGGCACCGCTTCACCCGACAGGCGCGTGCCGTCGGAGCCGCCCAGGGTGACCTGGTACCACTCCTGGCCGTCCTTGTCGACGCCCAGGATGCCGATGTGGCCGCTGTGGTGGTGGCCGCAGCTGTTGATGCAGCCGCTGATGTGCAGGTCGATCTCGCCGAGGTCGTGCAGTTCGTCCAGGTCCTGGTAGCGGGCCAGCAGGGCCTGTGCGATGGGCAGCGAGCGGGCGTTGGCCAGATCGCAGAAGTCGCCGCCTGGGCAGGCGATCATGTCGGACAGCAGGCCGATGTTGGGCTTGGCCAGGCCCAGGCGACGCGCCTCGCGCCACAGCTCGGGCAACTGATCGCAGCTGACCCAGGGCAGCAGCAGGTTCTGTTCGTGGGTCACGCGGGCTTCGCCGCAGGAGAAACGGTCCACCAGCTCGGCCGCGCGTTCCAGCTGGTCGGCCGTGGCGTCGCCGGGCGCAGAGCCCAGCCGCTTGAAGGACAGAGTGACGGCGCGCAGGTCGGGGTTCTGGTGCGGCTTGACATTGCGGGTCAGCCAGCGGCTGAACTCGACGTCGTCCTCGGCGGCGGCCTTGAGGATGTTGGCGATCTTGGCGTCGGCACTCTTGCGATCGCAGCGAAGGGTGGGTTGAACAAAGAAGGCGCTCACGCGGTCCAGCTCGGCCTGCGTGATGGTGTGTGGCGCGCCGTCTTTTTCGACGATGTCGCGGTACTCGGCTTCCACCTGATCGGTGAAGGACTGGCCTTCGGCCTTGACCAGGATCTTGATGCGGGCCTTGTACTTGTTGTCGCGGCGGCCGAAGCGGTTGTACGCGCGCACCACGGCTTCGAGGTAGTTGAGGATCTGGTGCCAGGGCAGGAACTCACGGATCACCGATCCGATGACGGGGGTGCGGCCCATGCCGCCACCCACGCGCACCTGGAAGCCCAGATCGCCGTCCACGTTGCGCAGCAGGCGCAGGCCCACGTCGTGCCAGGGCGTGGCGGCGCGGTCTTCGCGGGCACCGGTGATGGCGATCTTGAACTTCCGCGGCAGGAAGGCGAACTCCGGGTGCAGCGTGCTCCACTGGCGCATGATTTCCGCGAAGGGGCGCGGGTCTGCCACCTCATCGACGGCGATGCCGGCCAGGGCGTCGGTGGTGATGTTGCGAATGCAGTTGCCGCTGGTCTGGATGCCGTGCAGGTTCACGCTGGCCAGCAGGTCCATGGCGTCGGCGGCGCGGTGCAGCGGGATCCAGTTGTATTGCACGTTCTGGCGCGTGGTGAAGTGGGCGCAGCGGTCGGGCAGGCTGGGCACGTCGGCCAGGGCAGCGTTGGCCTTGGAGGTGTCGTGAGCCTCCTTGTGGTCGAAGTCGCGGGCCAGCTTGGAGAGAACGCGCAGTTGGGCGGTATTGATTTCGCCATAGGGCACCGCCACGCGCAGCATGGGCGCAAAGCGCTGGATGTACCAGCCGTTCTGCAGGCGCAGCGGCTTGAAAGCTTCGTCGTCCAGCGTGCCGGCCTGGAAACGTTCAAGCTGGTCGCGGAACTGGGCGGCGCGCTGTTGGACGAACTGTCGGTCGAAATCGGAGTACTGGTACATGGCTGTCGTGAGGCGAAAAATCAGAAGGCGATCAGCTTGGTGCCGGCGTAGGCCAGCAGCAGCGAGAGCAGGGAGCGCACCAGACGCTCTGGCGTGTGGCGCATCAGGCGGGTGCCGAGCCAGATGCCGGGCAGCGAACCGGCCAGCAGCTTTCCCAGCAGCGGCCAGTCGACCGAGCCGAGGCTGGCGTGGCCCAGACCGGCGACCAGGGTCAGCGGCACGGCGTAGGCGATGTCGGCGGCCACGATGCGCGGCAGCGGCAGCAGCGGGAACAGGAGCAGCAACACCGAGACACCGATGGCGCCAGCGCCGACCGAGGTCAGCGTGACCAGGGTGCCGATGACGGCGCCGAACAGCACCGGCAGGCTCCAGTGGCGGGCATGGGTGGCTTTGTCGATTTCCGTCGTGGGCAGACTTCGCGGCAGAACCTTGCCACGGGCCGCCTTGTAGAGCATGGCGGCGGCGGTCAGCAGCAGGGCCACGCCCAGCGTGTGGGTCATGACCGACTGCACTGCAGGGCTGGCTGGGCCCACCTGGTGCAGCACCCAGAGCGTGACTAGCGCAGCTGGGATGCTGCCGGCGCACAGCTGGGCCACCACGCGCCAAGGCACCAGGCGCTGGCGTGCCAGATTGATGGTGCCACCCGCCTTGGTCACGGCCGCGAACAGCAGGTCGGTGCCCACGGCGAGGTAAGGCTTGATTCCGAAGAAGAAAATCAGGATGGGGGTCATCAGCGAACCGCCGCCCACGCCGGTCAGGCCCACGACGAGGCCCACAAAAAAACCGGCAAAGACAAAAGCAAGTTCTGACATGGGGCGCGACTCTACGCAAATGCTCATATATCTCAAACGACATTTTGGTTGTTCATATATTTCTTCTGGTTATCAGTGGTGTCGGATGTCTGGTCTCTTTTGGTTGTGCAGCGGCGTCACGCGGGTAACATGCGCCGATGGTCAAGCAGCGGATTCATGTGCAGGTGGTGGGCTTCAGCGACGTGGAGCGACATGCGCTCAACACCGTTTTCCGACTGTCCGAAGAGCGCGAACTGAGTTACGCGCCCTGGGTGCCACTGACCGCGCCCGGGGTCCAGGCCCCGACCCGGCTGGCAGAAGTGGCTCTGGTGGACGGCGACGCGGCCGAGGCGGTGTTGTCCCATGCCAGGGAGACCCCGCCGGGTCAGCGACTGATCTGGGTGGGGTCGCATGCACCTGCGCATGCTTGGCGAGTGCTGGAGCGGCCGATTCAGTGGGCCGTCATGCTCAATGATCTGGATGCGGTGTATGCCGCGCGACGGGTGGACTCCGGCTTTCTCGACCTGGATGTGACCCAGCCCGGGCCACTGGAGACCGGCTCGGAGTCGCCGAACAAGCGGGCGCTGATCGTTGGCGCCGCGGGCGAGCGCGGGCAGGTCACGGCCTGGCTGTCCGGGGTGGGGGTGTCGGAGGTGGACGAGGCGGACAGCACCGAAGCCGCTCTTGAATGCATCGGACGCCGCCGTTATGTCTGTGGGGTATTCGACCTGGACGAGCACCACGTCGACACCTGGCAGCTGGCGCGGCTGTTTTCACAGCACAACGCCAATGCGCTGACCGTGGGGGTCAGCGAGCACGCCGACCCCCTGGCACCCTGGCTCAATCGTCGGCGGCTCAAGCGGGACACGGAACGCACGGGCATCAGCGCCCTGGTGGGTCGGCCGTTGCAGGAAGCCCAGTGGCGGCGCTGGCTTGAACTCCTGGCCTGAGCCGGTTCAGGCCACCGGCTGCCGGCGGGCTGCCTTCCAGGCGAAACGGGCCGGGTCGAGGGCCTTCTCCAGGTCCCGATCCTGCTCGGGCAGCGGCGAGGGCTCGCCGCTCATCCGGCCGGCCAACCAGTCGGCACACCAGTGGGCCAGCGTCAGGCCGCGGGAGCCAAGCGCCGTCAGCATGAACAGTCCTGGCAGACGGGGCGTCTGCAGCAACGGGACCCTGCCGCGGCGCGCCCCAGCGGCGTTGAACAATTCCTGCATGGCTTTCAGGTCGGGCGCGGCGCCGACCATCGGCAGCCGGTCCTGCGACGCACACCGGACCTGGGACCAGCCAAGCAGGCGCCCGTCGCTGGCGCAGCGTCGCAGCTCGGCAGCCGCCTGCGGATGCATCTCTTCCAGGCTCACCGCGTTGCGTTCATGAGCCGCGGAATCCACGGTGGTGTCGTCGCGACCGCGTTCGTAAGTGGAACCCATGGCCCAGACGCGGGAAGGCCATGCAGGCGGCAGACCGGCATCTTCGTAGGCCGGCACAAAGACCCCGTTGTTGCGCATGGGGCGGGGCGCGAGCGGTGGCGTCTGCAGGGCCGCGAGCGTCAGCTGGCCCTTGACCGGTCGCAGCGGCACCGCGCCCGATCCGTGGCCGTGGATTCCTTCCAGCAATGGAAATGCCCCGTAGGCGGTGGCCACCACCACAGTCGGCGCGGCGCCGAGCACCACGCCTGCACCATCCCTGGCCACCCACTGTCCATCCTCGCGGACCAGGCTGGCCACAGCGGCATCGAAGCGGATGCTCAGGCCCCCGGAGGACTGCGCCTCAGACAGCCAGGCCAGGACCAGTGCCGACGGCCGGACCACTGCTGCAGGCCAGCGGCCGGGGTCGTGTCCGAGGTTGTCGACTTCCGTGGCCTGCCAGCCGTGGCCCTGTGGCACCAGACGCTCGAGCTGGGACCGTGCATCGGCCACGCCCAGGGAACAAAGGCGCGAGAGCGGTGTCGGCGCGCGCGTGACATGCGGGCTGAGCATGCCCACCGGAAGGCCGGAGGCGCCCATGGCGGCCTGGCGGCCGCGTTCGAGCAGCTCGACCCGCCAGCCCCGGCGGGCGAGGGTCGCGCAACAGGCAGCACCGGCCAGACCGGCGCCCAGCACCAGCGCGTGGCGGGATGAGGAGGTCACCAGGGAAGGAGGTGATCCGGCTGCTTACTGACCCGCGCTCGGGGGCACATAGCCCGCCGCCGCGTCGGCACCTTCGCCAAAAAAGTGCTTCTCCATCTGGCGGGCGAGGTACTGACGGGCCCGGGCATCGGCCAGGTTGAGGCGGTTTTCGTTGAGCAGCATGGTCTGGTGCTTGAGCCAGTCCGCCCAGGCTTCCTTGCTCACGTTCTCATAGATGCGCTTACCCAGTTCGCCGGGGTAGGGTGGAAAGTCCAGGCCTTCGGCCTCCTTGCCGAGCTTGATGCAGTGGATGGTGCGTGCCATGGGGTTTCCTTATTCTGTTGTTGTCTAAGTAAAATGAAAAACTATTCGTTCCAGTATTAACCCAAGGTCGGCATGATGCGAGCAGCCAGCAAGACCGGGTTGCATGGTGCAGGGGCCTGCAAGAGGGGCTCCACTGTAGCAATGAATACCCAGCGCAAGCGAATCCCCTTCGGGCGCCGGTGCCAGTTCCTGATTTATCGCAAGGCGCGCCGGAACCCGACTTCTACAATCGCGAACTGTTTTTGTTTCCAAGTCCGGCGTCCCGGCCGGACCCATCTTCTTCAAGACCATGAGTGCATTTCTGGAAGAGCGCGTCCTGAGCGTTCATCACTGGACCGATCGTCTGTTCAGTTTCACCACCACCCGCGACACGGCGCTGCGCTTCTCCAACGGCCACTTCACCATGATCGGGCTGCGGGTGAACGACAAGCCGCTGCTGCGCGCCTACTCGATCGCCAGTGCCAACTATGAAGAGCATCTGGAGTTCCTGAGCATCAAGGTGCCGGACGGTCCGCTGACCAGCCGCCTGCAGCACATCCAGGTGGGCGACACCATCATCGTCGGCAAGAAGCCCACCGGTACGCTGCTGATCGACTACCTGCTGCCGGCCAAGCGCCTGTACCTGCTGGCCACCGGCACCGGGCTGGCGCCGTTCCTCTCGATCGTGCGCGACCCCGAGACTTACGAGAAGTTCGAGCAGGTGGTGCTGATCCACGGGGTGCGCGAGGTCAAGGAACTGGCCTACCGCGACATGCTGGAAACCCAGCTCAAGCAGCACGAGTTCCTGGGCGAGATGGTGAGCCAGCAGTTCATCTACTACCCGACCGTAACCCGCGAACCCTTCGTGCACCAGGGCCGCATCCCCAACATCATCGAGAGCGGCCAGATCGCCAAGGACACCGGCCTGCCTGAGTTGAACCCCGCCGAAGACCGCGTCATGATCTGCGGCAGCCCCGAGATGCTGCGCGACCTCAAGGCGCTGTGCGAGAAGCGCGGTTTTGCTGAGGGCAATACCACGCGCCCGGGCCAGTTCGTGATCGAGCGCGCGTTCGCCGACAACGGCTGATCGCCCGCCGCTGGAACTTGAAGGCGCTGGCCGGGTCCACCCGCAGCGCCTTTTTCATCTTCTGGAGTTTTCTTGAGTTTCCTCACCCCCGCCCTCGATGTTCTTGACCAGCACCCGCGCCGTGTGCTGACCCTGGTGGCTGCCGGCTGCATCGGCCTGCTGGCTTTCGGCATGTACCTGCAGCATGTGGTGGGACTGGAGCCCTGCCCGATGTGCATCGTGCAGCGTTATGCGTTGATCCTCGTGGCCATCATGGCCGGTGTCGCTGCCTCCCTGTCGGGGGCCAAGGGCCGGCGCGTCGGCGTCGTCCTGATGGGTCTGCTGGCACTGGGTGGCGCCTTCGTCGCCGCGCGCCAGAGCTTTCTGCAGTGGTACCCGCCCGAGGTGCTCAGCTGCGGACGCGACTTCTACGGAATGATCGAATCCTTCCCGCTCAAGCGCGCGATTCCCATGATCTTCAAGGGCAGCGGCGACTGCTCGGCGATCGACTGGACCTTCCTGGGCCTGTCCATCGCAAACTGGTCCTTCCTCTGTTTTGCCGGCATTGCGGCGCTGGCGACGGCACTGCTGCTGCTCCGACGGTAGGCGCGGCCTGCTAGCTGGGCAGGCTTAGCCCAGCTTCTTGACCAGTACCTGGCTGCGGCGGTCCCAGTTGTACTTGCGCTTGCGCGCCTCGGGCAGCCAGTCGGGGTTGACCTGCACGAAGCCTCGCTTGATGAACCAGTGCATGGTGCGGGTGGTGAGCACGAAGATGCTCTGCAGTCCCTGGGCCCGGGCGCGGGTCTCGATGCGCTTGAGCAGGCGCTCGCCGTCGCCCTGGCTCTGGCTCTGTGGCGAAACGGTGAGCGCGGCCATTTCGGCGGTGCGCTCTTCGGGGTAGGGGTAGAGCGCGGCGCAGCCGAAGATCACGCCGTCGTGTTCGATGATGGTGTAGTTGCCGGCGTCGCGTTCGATCTCGGTGCGGTCGCGTTTGACCAGGGTGCCGTCCTTCTCGAAGGGCTCGATCAGGGCCACGATGCCACTGACGTCGTCGATGGTGGCTTCGCGCACGCTCTCCAGTTTCTCGTCCACCACCATGGTGCCGATGCCGTCGTGCACATAGATCTCCAGCAGCAGCGACCCGTCCAGCTTGAACGGAATGATGTGGCTGCGTTCCACACCACCTTCGCAGGCGCGCACGCAGTGCTGCAGGTAGAAGCCCGGATCGGTGGGCAGGGTGGCGACGGGCAGGCTGGCGATCAGGCGCTTGGCATCGGCCAGGGGCAGCTCGGTGTCGATGTCGCTTTCAGGATCGTTGGCGTCCACGCGGATGCCCGGGATCTCGGTCAGGAAGATGAGCTTGTCGCTCTGCAAGGCCACAGCCACCGAGGTCGCCACGTCTTCCATCCCGAGATTGAACGCCTCGCCGGTGGGTGAAAAGCCGAATGGCGAGATCAGCACCAGGGCGCCCATGTCCAGCGTGCGCTGGATGCCTTCGGTGTCCACCTTGCGCACCAGGCCCGTATGTTGGAAATCGACACCGTCGATCAGGCCCACCGGTCGGGCGGTGATGAAGTTGCCCGAAATCACGCGCACCCGGGCGCCGGCCATGGGCGTGTTGGGCAGGCCCTGGCTGAAGGCGGCTTCAATTTCGTAACGCAGCTGGCCCGCCGCTTCCTGTGCGCAATCCAGCGCGATCGGGTCGGTGATGCGCATGCCATGCGAGTACTTCGCCTCCTGGCCCTTGAGGCGCAGCTGTTCGTTGACCTGCGGGCGGAAGCCGTGCACCAGCACGATCTTCACGCCCATGGCCTGGATCATGGCGATGTCCTGCGCGATCGAGGCCAGCTTGCCCGCAGCGATGGCCTCGCCAGTCAGGCCGATCACGAAGGTCTGGTTCCGGAACTTGTGGATGTACGGGGCCACCGAACGGAACCAGGGCACGAAGGTGAAATTGAAGACGGTGGACATGTCGGGCGGGTGGGGCAGACGGGCGGGGTGCGCAGGATAATCGCGGGTTGCCCGATTTTGACTGAAGTTATCCCCTTGTCCTCCGCGCTGCACATCGAGTTCCCAGAAGCCTTGCCCGTCTCCGCCCGCCGGCAGGAGATCGAGGACGCCATCCGCGACCACCAGGTCGTGATCGTCTGCGGCGAAACCGGTTCGGGCAAGACCACGCAGTTGCCCAAGATTGCCCTGGCGATGGGGCGTGGCCGGCTCAACGCGAAGCCGGGCCAGCGCGGCCAGCTGATCGGCCACACGCAGCCGCGGCGGATCGCGGCCAGCAGCGTGGCCAAGCGCATTGCCGAAGAGCTGAAGACACCGCTGGGCGAGGTGGTGGGCTACAAGGTGCGCTTCCAGGACCGGCTGAGCAAGGACGCCTCGGTCAAGCTGATGACCGACGGCATCCTGCTGGCCGAGACGCAGACCGACCCCGACCTGCGCGCCTACGACACGCTGATCATCGACGAGGCGCACGAGCGCTCGCTGAACATCGACTTCCTGCTGGGTTACCTGCGCCAGCTGCTGCCGCGCCGGCCGGACCTGAAGGTGATCGTCACCTCGGCCACCATCGACGCGGACCGCTTTGCGGACTACTTCGCGTCCAGCAAAGGCAAAGCGCCTGTCTTGATGGTCTCTGGCCGCACCTACCCGGTGGAGGTGCGTTACCGGCCGTTTGAAGAGAGCCGCGAGTACGACCTGAACGATGCGATTGCCGACGGCGTGGACGAACTGTGGCGCGGTGGAGCAGGCCAGGGCGGTGACATCCTGGTGTTCCTGCCCGGCGAGCGCGAGATCCGCGAGGCCGCCGACCATCTGCGCAAACACCTGTCGCATCAGCCCGCGCTGCGCAACGCCGAGGTGCTGCCGCTGTTCGCGCGCCTGTCGCAGGCCGAGCAGGACCGCATCTTCCAGCCGCACGGCCAGCGCCGCATCGTGCTCTCGACCAACGTGGCCGAGACCTCGCTGACGGTGCCGGGCATCCGTTTCGTCATCGACGCCGGCACGGCCCGCGTCAAGCGCTACAGCTTCCGCCAGAAGGTGGAGCAGTTGCTCATCGAGCCGATCAGCCAGGCCGCGGCCAACCAGCGCGCCGGCCGTTGCGGCCGGGTGGCCGATGGCATCTGCATCCGTCTGTACGACGAGGCCGGGTTCAACAGCCGGCCGAAATTCACCGACCCCGAAATCCTGCGCAGCTCGCTGGCGGGGGTGATCCTGCGCATGAAGGCGCTGCACCTGGGCGCGGTGGAGGATTTCGCGTTTCTGGAAGCGCCGCAGCGCCGCGCCATCACCGACGGCTACCAGCTGCTGTCCGAACTGGGCGCAGTGGACGAGGCCAACGAACTCACCCGCATCGGCCAGACGCTCAGTCGCCTGCCCCTGGACCCGCGCGTGGGCCGCATCCTGTTGGAGGCGCAGCAGCGCGGCGCGCTGGACGAGGTGCTGGTCATTGCATCCGCGCTGAGCCTGCAGGACGTGCGCGACAGGCCAATGGACAAGCAGACCCAGGCCGACCAGGCGCACAAGAAGTTCGACGACGAGAAGAGCGAGTTCACCGGCACGCTCAAGCTCTGGAAGTGGCTGGAAGACAGCAGGGGCGGCCACGGCACCGATCACAAGCTCAGCCACCGCCAGTACGAAAATCTGCTGCGCGAGAACTACATCAACGTGCGGCGTGTGCGCGAGTGGCGCGACATCCATTCGCAGCTGCACACCGTGGTGGCAGAACACAAGTGGCCCATCAACACCGCGCCTGCGTCGTATGAACAGTTGCACCTGTCCATGCTCGCCGGCCTGCTGGGCAACATCGGCCAGAAGAACGACACCGAGGACTGGTACCTGGGCGCGCGCGGCATCAAGTTCCACCGCCACCCCGGCGCGAACCTGAGCAAGAAGCCTGGCCGCTGGATTGTCTGCGCCGAACTGGTGGAAACCGCGCGCCTGTTCGGTCGCGGCATTGCGAACATCGAGCCGCAGTGGCTGGAGCAGGTCGGCGGCCATTTGCTCAAGAAGCAGGTGCTGGACCCGCACTGGGAGAAGAAGGCCGGCCGCGTCAGCGCCTATGAACGTGCCACGCTGTACGGTCTGGTGGTCTATCAGCAGCGGCGGGTGGACTATCAAAAAGTGGACCCGGCCGGCGCGCGCGAGCTCTTCATCCGCGAAGCCCTGGTGGGCCACCTGCACGAGGACACCTGGGACAGCAAGCTGCCCTTCCTGACCGCCAACCGCCGCACCGTGCGCGAGGTGCAGGAGCTGGAACACAAGGCACGCCGCCAGGATGTGCTGGTCGACGACGAACTGATCTACGCCTTCTACGATCAGCAACTGCCGGCCGACGTATGCAACGGCGCGGCTTTCGAGCGCTGGTACCGCGACGCCTCGCGCGCGAACCCGAAACTGCTGTTCCTCACGCGCGAAGAGCTGATGCGGCACGAGGCCGCCGGCATCACCACGCAGGCCTACCCCAAGACCATCCGCCTGGGCGGCGTGGACTGCGCCGCCGCCTACCTGCACGAGCCCGGCGACCCGCGCGACGGCGTGAGCGTGACCGTGCCGATCTTCGCGCTCAACCAGGTCAGCGAAGACCGCTGCGACTGGCTGGTGCCCGGCATGCTCAAGGACAAGGTGCAGGCCCTGCTCAAGACCCTGCACCAGCGGCCGCGTTCGCGCCTGGTGCCGCTGCCGGCCACCGCCGAGGAGATGACCGAGGCGCTGTGCCAGCCCGAAACGTTCGGCAGCGGTAACCTGATGGACGCGCTGCTCAAGCTGGTGCGCGAGGCCACGCAGCTGCCGGTGCAGCGCAACGACATCAAGGTGGACATGCTGCCGGCCCACCATTTCATGCACCTGCGCGTGGTGGACGAACACGGCCGCCAGCTCGGCCAGGGGCGCAACCTGGGCGCACTGAAAGCCGAGCTGGGCAGTCAGGCGCGTGGCGCCTTCCAGGCGCTGGCTTCGCTCAAGCTCAAGGACATCGCGGCGCCCGCGGCTGCGCCCGCTGCAACGGCGCAGTCAACGGCCGCCGATGGCGTTCGCCGTATGCCTGCGCCCGACAAGGCCAAGGCACCGACCTCACCGGCCGCGAAGACGTCCAGCGCCGAACAGCGCCACACCAGCTGGGACTTCGGTGAACTGCCCGAGCTGATGGAAATCCGCAAAGGCGGCCAGACCCTGATCGGCTTCCCGGCGCTGATCGACGACGGCGACGCGGTGCGCATCGAGGTCTTCGATGAGCCCGAGGTGGCGCAGGCGCGCCACCGCGCCGGCCTGCGCCGCCTGTTCGCGCTGCAGATCAAGGACGCGCTGAAGTACCTGGAGAAGAACCTGCCCGGTCTGCAGGCCATGGGCGTGGCTTACATGGCCGTCGGCAAGACCGACAGCGGCGGCGGTGGTGGCTCGCTGGACGAGCTGAAGAACCAGATCCTCGACCTGGCGCTGGACCGAGCCTTCCTCACCGATCCCCTGCCCGCCGACGCCGCGGCGTTCAAGGCGCGCGTGGACGAGGGGCGGGGGCGTTTGACCCTGATCGCCAACGAGATCGCCCGCCAGGCCGGCGTGATCCTGACCGAATACGCCGCCGCGGCGCGCAAGCTCAAGGACAGCAAGCCGCCGGCCGACGTGGCGACCGACGTGCAGCTGCAGCTGCAGCGCCTGGTGCCCAAGACCTTCCTGAGCGCCACGCCCTACGCGCAGCTGCAGCATTTCCCGCGCTACCTCAAGGCGGTGCAGCTCCGGCTGGACAAGCTGCGCGGCGACCCGGCGCGCGACGCGGCCAAGTTCGCCGAACTGCGCCCGCAGGACCAACGATTCTGGCGCCTGGTGGCCGAGCGCAAGGGGGTGCAGGACGCACGGCTGCAGGAGGTGCGCTGGCTGCTGGAAGAGCTGCGCGTGAGCTTCTTCGCTCAGGAGTTGCGCACGCCGCAGCCGGTGAGCATCAAGCGCATCGACAAGGCCTGGGCCCAGCTCAACACCTGATCCGGCGTGCCCCTGTTGACAGGGGCGCCCGGCATGCGCTTCACTGGCGCCTTCTTCGCATGGAGGTGTCCATGGATCGGCGTGACTTCGTGGAAGGTTGTGCGCTGGGCGCGGGTGTGCTGGCCACCACCCTCGGGACGGGCAGTTGGGCGGCGCAAGCCACGCCGCGTCGCTACGCCGCGGCGTTGCTCGTCGACGAGCTGGGCGATCCGGTGAAGGCCTCGCAGCTGAAACTGCAGACGAACTACGTCTTCCACTACCCGTTCGAGGCCACGCCGGTGTTCCTGCTGGACCTGGGCAAGGCGGCGATGCCGCTGTCCCTCAAGACCAAGGGCCAGCAGGACTACCAGTGGCCCGGAGGAGTGGGGCCGCGCCGCAGCCTGGTGGCGTTCAGCGCCATCTGTGCCCACCAGCTGGTTTATCCGACCAGGGACCTGAGTTTCATCAGTTTCCGCAAGGGGCCAGTGCTCAACCCCAAGACGCCCAGCCATGGCAACGACCTGATCCACTGCTGCGCCGACCACAGCCAGTACGACCCGGCGCGCGGTGCCCAGGTGCTGGGCGGGCCGGCGGAACAACCGCTGTGCGCCGTGCTGCTGGAGCACGATGCGCGCACAGACACCCTGACCGCGACCGGCACCCTGGGTGGTGAACTCTTTGACGAGTTCTTTCGCAAGTACGAGATGAAGCTGAGCCTGGACGTCGGGCCCAAGGCGCGCCAGCCGGTGGCCGGGCGCAGCACCGTGAGGGAACTGGAGCGCTTCTGCCGCAACCCGATCCGCTGCTGACGCGCTGCGTCAGAGGCGGGCCAGCCGCTCCAGTGCAGCCTTCAAGGTGTCGTCCTTTTTGGCGAAACAGAAGCGCACCACCTTCTGGTCGAAGCCGTTGCCGTAGAACGCCGAAAGAGGAATCGCCGCCACGCCGATCTCGCGCGTCAGCCACTGGCAGAACTCGCCTTCGGGCAGGTCGCGTTCCGCCACCGCCAGGTTCTCGATGCCCACGCACTGGAAGTAGGTGCCCTGGCCGGGCAGCAGGCGAAAGCGCGTTTGTGCAAGACCTTCCCGGAACAGGTCGCGCTTGCGCTGGTAGAAATCGCTCAATTGCAGGTAGGGCGCCGGGTCGGCCATGTAGGCGGCCAGCGCGTGCTGCATGGGCGTGTTCACGGTGAACACGTTGAACTGGTGCACCTTGCGGAACTCGGCCGTCAGCGGCGCAGGTGCGACCACCGTACCGACCTTCCAGCCGGTGACGTGGTAGGTCTTGCCGAAGCTGCTGATGATGAAGGCGCGCGCCGCCAGGCCGGGGAAGCGTGCAGCGCTCTGGTGCTGCTGGCCGTCGTAGACCATGTGCTCGTAGACCTCGTCGCTGATCAGCAGCACGTCGGTGGGGGCCAACAGTTCGTCGAGTCGGCGCATGTCCTCGGCGCTCCAGACCTGGCCGCTGGGGTTGTGCGGGCTGTTGATCATGAGCGCACGGGTGCGTGGCGTGATGGCGGCGGCGATGGCATCGAAGTCGGGCCGGAACGTGCCCGGCACCAGTGGCACCCGAACGACCTTGCCACCGGCCAGTTCGATGTTGGGCACGTAGCTGTCGTAGCAGGGCTCCAGCACGATGACTTCGTCGCCCGGGTGCACCACCGCGAGGATGGTGGTCAGGATGGCCTGCGTCGCGCCGGCGGTGACGGTGATCTCGGTGTTCGGGTCGCAGCGCAGGCCGTACAGCGCTTCCATCTTTGCCGCCATGGCTTGGCGCAGCGCGGGTACGCCGGGCATGGGTGGGTACTGGTTGTGGCCGGCCTGCATGGCCAGGGTGACGGCGTTGACCAGTTCCGGGTCGCAGTCGAAGTCAGGGAAACCTTGGCCCAGGTTGACGGCCCCGACCTCGGCGGCGAGCGCCGACATGACGGTGAAGATGGTGGTGCCGACGGCGGGCAGGCGGGAGGTCAGCGGCGGCGTGCGGGGGGCGGTGGCGGTGTCCATGGCTTCAGATGTCGTATTCGTCGGAGTTGCCGGCCATGGCGCGCAGGATCAGGTCGCGCGAGAGCCGGTCGCTGAGCAGCTCGGCAAAGCGCAGCACGAACTGCCGCAGGTAGCTGCCGCGCTTGAAGGCCACGCGGGCCAGGTTGTGGCCGAACAGCTGCGCGCCGGGGCGGGCCACGAGGTCGGGGGTCGCGTTGTCACCCTGCATCGCCATCTCGGCCACGATGCCCACGCCCATGCCCAGCTTCACGTAGGTCTTGATCACGTCCGAATCGATGGCTTCGAGCACGATGTTGGGCCGCAGGTGCCGCAGCGCAAAGGCCTGGTCGATGCGGGTGCGGCCCGTGAAGCTCGGGTGGTAGGTGATCAGTGGCACATGGGCCAGGTCTTCCAGCGTGATGCGCTCCTGCGCGACCAGCGGGTGGTCGTAGGGGAAGACCAGCACGTGCTGCCATTCGTAGCAGGGCAGGGTGACCAGATCGGGGTAGTTGGTCAGCGACTCGGTGGCGACGCCGATTTCAGCTACTTCCTCGATCAGCATCTTGGCGACCTGGTCGGGTGAGCCCTGGTGCAGGCTGACCGCCACCTTGGGATAGGCTTGGCGCAGCTTGGCCACCGGTCCGGGCAGCACGTAGCGCGCCTGGGTGTGGGTGGTCGCGATGGACAGCGTGCCGCTGTCCTGCGCTGCGTACTGCTCGCCGATGCGTTTGAGGTTGTTGACCTCGCGCAGAATCACTTCGATGCTCTTGAGCACCTGCACGCCGGGTTCGGTGATGCGCTTGATGCGCTTGCCGTGGCGGGCAAAGATCTCGATGCCCAGCTCTTCTTCGAGTTCGATGATGGCCTTGGAAACGCCGGGCTGCGAGGTGTGCAGCGCCTTGGCGGCTTCGGTCAGGTTCAGGTTGCGGCGCACCGCCTCCTGGACGAAGCGGAACTGGTGCAGGTTCATCGGGCAGGTTCCAGCGCAATCTGTGCGAGCAGGGCGGTCAGGCGGGGATCTTCGCCGGCGGCGGCGAGGCGCTCGAAGCGAACGTCGGGGTGGGCGCGTGCCAGCTGCTCCACCAGCACCGGGAGGTCTTCACGCGCGTGTTTGCCCATGCCGAAGAACAGGGGCAGTACCCGGATGCGGGACACCCCCTGGCTCACCAGCTGCGCGGCGGCGGTGGGCAGGTCGGGCTCGCTCAGCTCCAGATAGGCACAGGCCACCCGGACCGCCGGATCGGCGTCACGGATCTGCCGCGCCACCGATTCGACCGGCGCCCGCCACAGCGGGTCGCGGGACCCATGCGCAAAAACGATGACGCCCAGCATGGCTATCTCCTGAGCACCAGCCAGCCAAACGCACCCAGCGAGAGGAACGAATAGATGATGGCCGGAGACGCCGCCGCCAGCCAGGGACGCCAGTGGTTGAGGTTGCCGATGTAGCCGAAAACGTTGTTCAGCAGGAAGAAGCTGATGCCGATCATCACGCCGCCGAACACGTAGCCGGTGATGCCGCCGCTGCGGAAATGCAGATAGGCGAATGGCAGGGACAGCACCACCATCACCAGACAGGAGAGTGGATAGAACACCTTGCGCCAGAACTCGATTTCGTAGCGTTGTGCGGTCTGGCCGTTGGCCTCCAGGTGCTGGACGTAGGCGTAAAGATCGGTCGTGCGCATGCGGTCTGGCTTGAGCAGCGCCACCGACACCATCTCCGCGGAAATCGCGCTGGGCCAGGCGAACGACTCGTGCTGGCTGCGCACGATCCGGGCCGACAGCTGGCCCGCCACATCAAACTCTCTTCGTACCGCATTGTTCAGCGTCCAGGTACCGTGGCCTTCGATCCGGCCCTGCTCGGCCTGCACCGTGGACACCAGCAGGCCCTGGTTGTCGAACTCGAAGATGCGGACTTCTCCCAGCTCACCGGAGGGGGAGAGCGACCCCACGTTGACCGAGAAGTTGCTGTGCGCCTGCCGCTCCTTGAGCCAGGCGCCGGTCTGGCCCAGGCTCAGCTTGCCCTGGTACCGGGCCTTGAGCAGTTGCGCCGTCTTGTCGGCAATGGGGGCCACATAGTCCCCGACCGCGAAGGTGAGCGCGACAAACAGCAGGCCCAGGCCCAGCAGCGTGCGCAGCGCTTTCCACGGCCCCAGGCCGCTGGTGCGCAGGATGGTGTATTCGGAACTCTGGGCCAGGCGCGCCAGCACCGCCACCGAGCCGATGAGCACCGATATCGGGAGCAGCTCGTAGATGCGGCTGGGCATCAGCAGCGCCACATACAGCATGGCGTGCGTCAGCTCGTAGGTGACCTTGGGGTCCAGGCGGGACGGCTGGCCGATCGCCGCCAGCTCCTCGACGAAATCGAAGAAGAAGAACAGCGACAGGAAGGCCAGCAGCACGTAGCCGGTGGCGATCAGGACCTCGCCGTAGATCAGTCGGCGGATCGTTTTCATGCGGATGCCCCCGCGGCGCCGCCACGTGCGATCAGGCTGAACCAGGTGCGCCAGTGGATGTTGTGGTGGCGCTTGGCCAGCCACAGGGCACTGAACAGGAACACCGAGCCGTGCAGCAGGACGGTCAGCGTCAGCCAGCTGACCTGTCCGGCGGTGACCCAGCGCTGACCGACGTTGAGCAGGTTGAAGTACACGATGAAGGCAAAGAGCGTGAACAGCAGGTTGCCGCTGCGGCCGGCACGGGGGTTGCTGACCGTGGTCGCGACGCCCAGCAAGACCAGATTGAAGGCGGTCAGTGCCATGCCGATGCGCCAACCCAGTTCACCCATGTGCGCGGGCGTGGGGTCCTGGATGAGCGCGAGGGTGCTGCGCGCCTTGAGCGCCTGGCCGCCGCGGATGTAGGAGGACGAGGCGCCGATCTGTGCCCCGTACTGCTCGAACTGGCTGACCTTGATGCGGCCGGTCTTCGGGTCGCTTTCGAGACGCTGGCCGTTGTTGAGCATCAGGAACTGGCGGTCACCCTGCCACTCGATGCGGCCGGACACCGCCGAGGTGACGGTCTCGTTGCCGTTCTTCTCGATGCTGGAGATGAACACGTTGCGACCTTCGGTGCCGTCGGCCGTGTCCTTGTCGATGAAGAACACCCGCCGGCCGCTGGACGACTCCTGGAACTGACCCGGGGCGATGCGCTGGAGGTCGCCGCGGTTTTCGAACCGGTTGCGCAGTTCGGCGGTCTGCTGGTTGGCCCAGGGCCAGACGAACAGCACCATCAGAACGATCACCAGCAGCACCGGCCAGGCGAACCTCATCACCGGACTGAGAAATCCCCCCAGCGAGCGCCCGCTGGAGAACCAGATGATCATCTCGCTCTCGCGGTACATGCGGGAGAGCGTGGAGACAATCGCGATGAACAGGGCCAGCGTCAGGATGGTCTGCGTGTAGCCCAGCACCGTGTAGCCCAGCACCAGCATGACCTCTTCCGGGTTCACGCTGCCGCGCGAGGCCAGTCCCAGCGTGCGGATCAGCAGCACCGTCAGCACGATGGTGAAGAGCACCACCAGGGTGGCGCCGAAACTGCGTGCCAGTTCGGTGCGGATGGATGAATGGAATAACATCGAATCAAACAGGAAAGACATGATTATGGACTTCGAACTCAAAGCCCTTTCCCCGGTTCAGGCAAGCCAGCTCGCGGTGGACGCACTGGTGGTGCTGGTGCCCGACGACACCCAGGGTATGGACGGCGCCGACGCCTTGAGCGAGCTGGTGCGGGACGCCTCCCGCAGGGGAGATCTTGAAACCGGCGTGGGCAAGTGCCTGTCGGTCTACCGGCCCCAGGGGCTCAAACCGGTCAGGGTGGTGCTGGCACGCACTGGCGACTGTTCGCCCGCTGCGGTCCGCAAGGCGGTCACGGCGGCGATGTCGGGCCTGAAGTCGTCCAGTGTGAAGAAAGTGGCTGTGCTGCTCAGCGGGATGGCGAGCGACCAGCCCACGGTGCACAGCGCCATGGTGGCGGTGGCGGACAGCACCTACGCCTATGTGACCACCAAGCCTTCTGCCACCGCTCGCGCGATCCGGCAGGTGATCGTCGGTGTGAGCGACGTCGCCGTGGCGCGTCCTGCCTTCCGTTTCGGTCTGGCCCAGGTCGCCGGGATCGAGCTGGCCAAGGAGTGGGCCAACCGGCCCGCGAACCACGCCACGCCCAGCCACCTGGCCGAGGCCGCGCGCAAGCTCGGGCGCAAGCCCCGCATCAGGACCGAGGTGCTCGGGCCCAAGGAAGTGGCGGCTCTGGGCATGGGCGCCTTCATGGCGGTGGCGCAGGGCTCGTCCCAGCCGCTGCGGTTCATCGTCATGCACTACCAGGGTGGGTCCAAAGGCAGTGCGCCGGTGGTGCTGGTGGGCAAGGGCATCACCTTCGATACCGGCGGCATCTCGATCAAGCCTGCGGCCGAGATGGACGAGATGAAATTCGACATGGGTGGGGCTGCGAGCGTGCTGGGCACCTTCGCCGGGCTGGCCGAGCTGCAGCCCGAGGTCAACGTGGTGGGCATCATTCCGAGCTGCGAGAACATGCCGGACGGCAGCGCGGTCAAACCCGGGGACGTGGTCACCAGCATGAGCGGACAGACCATCGAGATCCTCAACACCGACGCGGAAGGTCGGCTCATTCTTTGCGATGCACTGACCTACGCCGCGCGGTTCAAACCGCGTTGCGTGATCGACATTGCCACGCTCACGGGTGCCTGCGTGATCGCTCTCGGGGCGGTACGGTCTGGCATGTTCGCCAACCGGAGCGACCTGGCCGACGCACTGCTCGCGGCGGGAGATCGGTCAATGGATCTCTGCTGGCGGCTCCCGCTGGACGACGAATACGCCGAAGGCCTCAAGTCGAACTTCGCGGACATGGGCAATGTGGCCGGACGGGCGGGTGGTGCGATCACCGCGGCCAAGTTCCTGCAGAAGTTCGTGGCGGAAATGCCCTGGGCGCACCTCGACATCGCAGGGACGGCCTGGAAGAGCGGCACCAGCAAAGGTGCGACGGGGCGACCGGTTCCCTTGTTGCTGCAGTACCTCAGCGATCTCCAGGGCGAGACCGGAGCGCCCAAGAAGTCGCGCTCAGGCGGCAGGACATCCCGCAAGGCATGACCGAGGTCGCGTTTCACCTGAACGTCGGAGACCGGACGGTCTACCTCTGCAGGCTGCTGCGCAAGGCCTACCTCAAGGGCTCCCGCGTGTACGTGCTCGGCGGCGCGTCGTCCATCGACCCGCTCGACAGGGCTCTCTGGCTCATGGCGCAGGGTGAGTTTGTGCCGCATGCAAGAAGCGGATCTGCAGAGCACGTCCGCCGCCGTTCGCCCATCGTGCTGGGCGAGCATGAGCCCGAGTGGGGGCCGGTGGATGTGCTGGTCAATCTGTCGGATCAGGCCCTCTGCGGTGTGGGTGTTGTGCCGCGGATCATCGAGGTGGTGGGCTCGGAACCAGGAGGCAGGGAGAAAGGTCGGGAGCGGTGGCGGCTCTACCGCCAGGCGGGCGTTGAGCCCACGGCCCACGACCTGTCCGGGTCCGTGGCGTGATGGATGGTCGTTTGCCTTGCATGCGGTGTGCTTATGGTGCATGCGTTGGAATGATGCTCACTGGGGCAAACCCTTGAAGCGATTTGTGCAAGCCCTGATGCAGCGTCCTCTGCGCAACGATTTGGAGTATCTTTATGGATGTGGAGAAAAGTTCCCTCCGCATTCCAAAATTCATTCCTTTCCGAGGATACCTATGCAACTGAACCTGAAACTGGCCGTCATTTCCGCAGCCGTCGTTCTGGCCGCCTGCGGCAAAAAAGAAGAGGCAGCTCCGGCCGCCGCTCCTGCTGCTGCCCCGGCACCTGCTGCCGCTCCTGCGCCCGCAGCAGATGACGGCGTCATCAAGATCGGTCACGTCGGTCCCACCAGCGGTGCCATCGCCCACCTCGGCAAGGACAACGAAAATGGCGCACGCATGGCCATCGAAGAGTTGAACGCCGCTGGTCTGACCATCGGTGGCAAGCCTGCCAAGTTCGAGCTGCTGGCCGAAGACGACGCTGGTGATCCGAAGCAGGGCACGGCCGCCGCTCAGAAGCTGGTGGACGCCAAGGTCAACGGCGTGATCGGTCACCTGAACTCGGGCACCACCATCCCCGCGTCCCAGATCTACAACGACGCTGGCATTCCCCAGATCTCTCCCTCCGCCACCAACCCCAAGTACACCCGCCAGGGCTACGCAGGTGCGTTCCGCGTGGTGGCCGACGACGTGCACCTGGGTGGCACGCTGGGCAAGTACGCTGTGGAATCCCTCAAGGGCAAGAGCATTGCAGTCATCGACGACCGCACCGCCTACGGCCAGGGTGTGGCCGACGAGTTCGAGAAGGGTGTGACGGCCGCTGGCGGCAAGGTCGTGGGTCGTGAATTCACCAACGACAAGGCCACCGACTTCAACGCCATCCTGACCACGCTGAAGGCCAAGAAGCCGGACATCGTGTTCTTCGGCGGCATGGACGCCGTGGCTGGCCCGATGCTCAAGCAGATGAAGCAGCTCGGCATCAAGGCCAAGTTCATGGGCGGCGACGGCATCTGCTCTTCCGGCCTGGTCGATCTGGCTGGTGACGGCATGTCCGACGAGCAGGTCTACTGCGCGGAAGCCGGTGGCGTGGAAGGTGAAGCCAAGGCGGGTATGGAGAAGTTCAAGGCCGACTTCAAGGCCAAGTTCAACGCCGACGTCCAGGTGTACGCACCGTACGTGTACGACTCCGTCAAGGTGATGGTCGAAGCCATGAAGGCTGCCGATTCTTCCGACCCGGCCAAGTACCTGCCGAAGCTGAAGGAAACCAACTACAAGGGCGTGACGGGTCAGATCGCTTTCGACGAGAAGGGCGACATCAAGAACGGTGCCCTGACGCTGTACACCTACAAGGGTGGCAAGCGCTCGGAACTGGCCGTGATCCGCTGATCTGCGGACAAGCCTCAAAAGAGCCGCCTTCGGGCGGCTTTTTTGTGGGTGCCTCTCGGCCGATCGACGCACAACCCTCCTGGCACAGGGTGCTCGGTTGGCCGGGTCAGGCCGTACAGTCGGTGTCGGCTGTAAGTTTTCGGCCTCCCGCCCGACTGCTGGCCTTCCATTTACTGTTTTATCGAGAGTTCGCGCATGAAATGGTTCTCGCTGACCGCACTGACCCTGAGCCTGTGTGTCCCGTTCGCTGCCCACGCCGACTGGGCCAAGACCGAAGCCGAGGCCAAAGGCCAGTCGGTGTACTTCAACGCCTGGGGCGGCGGCGAAGCCATCAATGCCTATATCGCCTGGGTGGCGCAGGAGGTCAAGGGCCGCTATGGGGTGGAGCTGCGGCACGTCAAGGTGACCGACGCAGCCGAGGTGGTCAAGCGGGTGCAGACCGAGGTGGCGGCCGGCCGGCGCACCGACGGCTCGGTCGACCTTGTGTGGATCAACGGCGAGAACTTCCGCAACCTCAAGCAGGGCGGTCTGCTGTTCGGTCCCTGGGCCGAGTCCCTTCCCAACTGGGGCGCGGTGGACCTGAACAAACCGGTGCGCAGCGATTTTTCAGTGCCGACCGAGGGCTACGAAGCACCGTGGGGCACGGCCCAGCTGACCTTCATTGCCGACAAGGCCCGCACACCCACGCCACCGCGCTCGGCGGCCGAGTTGCTGAGCTTCGCCAAGGCCAACCCGGGGCGGGTGAGTTACCCGAAGCCGCCGGACTTCCACGGCACCACCTTCCTCAAACAGGTGCTGATCGAGCTGGCGCCTGACCGCAAGGTGCTGCAGTCGCCGGTGAGCCCTGCCAGCTTCGGCGCCGCCACCGCGCAGCTGTGGGCCTACCTGGACCAGCTGCACCCGGCTCTCTGGCGCAGTGGCAAGACCTTCCCGGCCAGCGCCGCCGAGATGCACCGCATGCTGGCCGATGGCGAACTCCGGCTCTCGCTCACCTTCAACCCGAATGAGGCCGCGAACCTGATCAGCTCGCGCCAGTTGCCTGCCACGGCCTACAGCTTCGGCTTCGCCGGCGGCACCATCGGCAACGTGCACTTCGTGGCCATTCCCGTCAATGCCAAGGCCCGCGCCGGGGCCCAGGTGGTGGCCAACTTCCTGCTGTCGCCCGAGGCCCAGGCGCGCAAGGCCGACATCACGGTCTGGGGCGACGGCAGCGTGCTGGATGTGAACAAGCTGCCGGCGTCGATTCAGACCGCCATGCGCAAGACGGCGCCGGGCGCGCTGGCCGAGGCCGTGCCCACGCTGGCCGAGCCCCATGCCAGCTGGGTGGAGGCGCTGGAGAGCGAGTGGCTCAAGCGCTACGGGACCCGCTGAGTCAGCGCGGCTTACCCTCCGTGCCATCGGGATACCGCTGGAGCCAGGCGTGGGCCTGGCTCGCGGCCCTGCCGGCGCTGGCGATCCTCGGGCCGGTGCTGCCCGGCCTGTACTGGGCGCTGGCGCCCTCGCTGGACCTGTCGGTCTGGCGGGCACTGTGGTCCGACGTCCAATGGCCTCAGGCCCTGCGCACCACCCTGGTGTCGGCCGGGCTGGGCAGCGTGCTGGGCATGGCCCTGGCGGCCGGGCTGGCGACTGCGCTGTACCCGGGGCCGCGCTGGCTGGCGATGCAGCGACGATTGCCGCTGATGCTGTCGGTGCCGCACGCGGCCTTTGCCGTCGGCCTTTTGTTCCTGATCTCGCCCTCAGGCTGGCTGGCGCGTGCGGTGGCTCCGCTGGCGGGCTGGATCGATCCGCCGGCTTGGACGACGGTGCAGGACCCGCTCGGCCTGAGCCTGGCCCTGGCGCTGGGACTCAAGGAGAGCTGGTTCCTGCTCTGGGTGCTGGTGGCGGTGCTGGGCGAGCAGACCGTGCATCGCCACATGGTGGTGGCGCGGTCGCTGGGCTACAACCGCGCCCAGACCTGGCGGCACGTGCTGTGGCCCCAGCTGCTGCCGCGCCTGGGCTGGCCGCTGGCGGCGGTGCTGGCCTACGGCCTGTCGGTGGTGGACATGGCCGTGGTGCTGGGGCCGAGCACGCCGCCCACGCTGGCGGTGCTGGTCTGGCAATGGCTGACCGACCCCGACCCCGCCCTGCAAGCCCAGGGGGCGGCGGCGGCACTGCTGCTGCTGGGGCTGTTTCTGCTGATCGCGGTGGGCGCCCGTTGGATATGGCATGGGCTGGTTCGGCGCGCGGCCTATCCTGCGGGTGTGCGCCGGCCTGCAAGCAACCCGTCCCGCTGGGGGCTGCACCAGCCGCTGTTTCTGGTGGGCTATGCGGTGGTGGCGGTGCTGCTGCTGTGGTCGCTGGCGGACACCTGGTTCTTCCCCGCGCTGTGGCCCGATGCGCTGTCGCTGCAGACCTGGATGCAGGCCGACTGGGCGCCGTTCGGCACCACCCTGTGGCTGGCGGCGGCGGCCACGCTGCTGTGCCTGCCGGCCGCGCTGGTCTGGCTGGAGTGGGGGCCGCAGCGCTACAACGCCGTGCTGTATCTGCCCCTGATCATTCCCTCGCTGCCCCTGGTGGCGGCGCAGTACGCGGCGCTGCTGCGGCTGCCGGCCGACGGCACCGCAGGCGGCCTGTTGTGGAGCCACCTGCTGTGGGTGCTGCCCTACATGGTGCTCACCCTGATCGGGCCCTACCGCGCATTCGACCGGCGGCTGATGACCACCGCGCGGGCGCTGGGCCAGTCGCCCCTGGGCGCCTGTCTGCACGTCAAGTGGCCGATGCTGCTCAAACCCATCCTGGCCGCGCTCGCGGTCGGTTTTTCGGTCAGCGTGGCGCAGTACCTGCCGACGCTGTTCGCTGGCGGCGGGCGCTTTGCCACGGTGACCACCGAAGCGGTGGCGCTGAGCGCCGGCGGCAATCGCCGCGTGCTGGCCGCGCAGGCGTTGCTGCAAATCGTGCTGCCGCTGCTGGGCTTCGGTCTGGCAGCGCTGCTGTCTCAATGGGCGGGTCGACACCGTCGAGGGTTGCGCTGAAATGCTTGAGGTTCGAAATCTGACCATCGTCAAGGACGGCCATGAGCTCATCGCGGGCCTGGACCTGCAGGTCGGGCAGGGCTGCATCGTCACACTCACCGGCGCGTCGGGCTCGGGCAAGTCGACCCTGCTCAACTGGCTGGTGGGCGATCTGGACCCGGCGTTCCAGGCCCAGGGCGAACTGTGGCTGGACGGCCAGCGGCGTGACGCCTGGCCGGTGGAGGCGCGCGGCATCGGCATCCTGTTCCAGGACGACCTGCTGTTTCCCCACCTCAGTGTGGGGCAGAACCTGGCGTTCGCCTTGCCGGCCGCGGTGCGCGGCGCCGCCGCCCGGCGCGAGCGGGTGGCGCAGACGCTGCGCGATATCGGTCTGGAGGGCTTTCACGACCGCGACCCCGCGACGCTCTCGGGCGGGCAGCGCGCGCGTGTGAGCCTGATGCGTGCGCTGCTGGCCGAGCCCTGCGCGCTGCTGCTGGACGAGCCCTTCTCGCGGCTGGACGCGGCGCTGCGCGCGCAGTTCCGCGGCTTCGTGTTCGAGCAGATCCAGCTCCAGCGCATCCCGACCGTGCTGGTCACACACGATCCGGACGACGTGCCACCTGGCGGGCAGGTGTTCGACATCCAGCAGTGGCAGGCGCCGCCGGACTGAGCGAACCGCTAAGCCCAGGCGGACTCAGGCACTCAGCACCACTGGTTCGAGCGCGTCGCTGGCAGCGCTGATGCGGCCGATGGCGGCGGTGTGCGGGTAGCCCGCCGCCTGCAGCGCGCGGACGCAGTCGGCCGCGCGGTCGGCGGGCACGCTGGCCAGCAGGCCACCCGCGGTCTGCGGGTCGAACAGAAGCGGGTAGCGTTGGTCGTCCACGAAGGCCACGGCGTTGCGCAGCGCACGGCGCAGGCGCACGTTGGCCGGCTGCAGCGAACTGACGATGCCGGCCTTCACGCAGTCCACCGCGCCGTCGAGCAGGGGCAGGGCGCCCAGCTGCAGCTCGGCGTCCACCCCCGAGGGGCGGGTCATCTCGACCAGGTGCCCGAGCAGGCCGAAGCCGGTGAGGTCGGTGCAGGCGGTGGCGCCGTGTTCGCGCAGGATCTGCGCACCGGCCTGGTTGGAAAGCACCATCGATTTCAGCGCGGCGTCTATCCAGCGGCCTTTGGCGGCGTGCCGCGCGTGCGCCGCGAACAGGGTACCGGTGCCGATGGGTTTGGTCAGCAGCAGCACGTCGCCGGGCCGCATGCCGCCCTTGCGCATCACGCCGGTCATGCGCTCGTCGATCAGGCCGTTGACGGCAAAGCCCAGCGCCAGCTCGCGCCCTTCGCCGGTGTGTCCGCCGACCAGGCTGCAGCCGGCGGCGTTGAGCACCTCGACCGCGCCGGTCATCATCTGCAGCAGCAGGTCTTCGACCTTGGCCTCCAGGCCGGGCGGCACGGTGGCGATCGCCGTGGCCGACTGGGGCTCGGCGCCCATGGCGAAGATGTCGCCCAGTGCGTGGTTGGCCGCGACCTGGCCGAACAGGTAGGGATCGTCGATGAAGCTGCGGAAGAAGTCCACCGTGTGCACCATGGCCATGCCCGGTGGCACGCGCACCACGGCGGCGTCGTCCGGCGCGTGCAGGCCGATCAGCACGTCGTCGCGCTGCACCGGCTGCAGGTTGCCGAGTGCGCGGCTGAGGATGCTGGCCCCCACCTTGGCGCCGCAGCCGCCGCAGCGCATGGCGATGGCCGAGATGGCCTGGCGCGATTCTTCGGCGTTCAGCACCAGGCCGCTGGCGGGCGCGGCCTGTGACGGTGATGCCGGCGCCATGGCGGGCAGCTCGGTGAACTTGCGCATGAAGTGGCGGTCGATGTGGTCCTTCCAGCGCCAGACCCAGTCGCCCGCGAAGCCGATGGGGCCGCGCGAGGCCACGGCGTGGCGGTCGCCGGTGGAGATCAGCGCCAGCCAGTGTTTCTGCGGGCGGTAGGGCTGCAGGGGTTGACCGCGCAAGGCCCGGCGCAGGTTGCGCGCCAGCGGACGGCCCATGCGCACCGCGAACACGCCGGCCTTTTCCAGCGGGCGCGGCAGGAAGGACGCCACGTCGCCGGCCGCGAATATCTTCGGATCATCCGGCGTCTGCAGGTATTCGTTGACGCAGACGAAGCCGTGTTCGTCCAGCGCCAGACCCGTGCCCTGCAGCCAGGCCGGGCCGCCCGCCTGCGTCACCCACATGGTCTCGTCGGCGTCGAAGGTGCGGCCGTCCTGCGTGGTCAGGCAGCCGGGCGAGACCTGCGACACCTCGGCCCGGGTGTGCACCGCCACGCGCCGCTCCTTCAGCACGTGGGCAAAGCGCGCCCGCACCCCGGGGTTGTGGGTGGGCAGGATGGTGTCGCCGGCGGTGAGCAACACGAACTGCAGCAGGTCCGGGCTCTTGCCCAGGACCTGCAGCTCCTGGCGCAGCCGGTATTGCATGGACAGCGCCAGTTCCACACCGCCCGCGCCGCCGCCCACCACCGCCACGGTGAAGCGGTCGCGCAGGCCCCGCACGCGCTCCAGCAGGTCGAGCCAGCGCTGATTGAAGTGGGCGATGGGCTTGACCGGCACCGCGTGGGCCTGGGCGCCATCGACCTGACGCACATTCGGCGTGGAGCCGGTGTTGATGGACAGCAGGTCGTAGGGAATGGCGGGTCGCCCCTTGAGCAGCACGCGCTGGTTCGCGCGGTCCAGCCCGGTCACCTCGCCGTGGATGAAGCGCGCGCCGGCGAACACCGCCAGACGGCCCAGGTCGATGTGGACCTCGTCAAAACGGTAGTGGCCCGCGATGTAGCCCGGCAGCATGCCGGAGTAGGGCGTGTCAATGTCGGTGCAGACCAGGGTGATGCGCAGGCCCGGTTCGGGCCGCATGGCCAGCATGCGCAGCGCGACCACATGGCTGTGGCCGCCACCGACGAGGACCAGATCGCGCAGGACAGGTTGTTCGTGTGATTGCATGCGACGTTGGCCGCGCAGAAGGGAGGGGTGTTGGGGAGGAATCGCTGGCCTGCCCGGAGGGACTCGAACCCCCGACCTGCTGCTTAGAAGGCAGCTGCTCTATCCGGTTGAGCTACGGGCAGCCGGTGCGGACAGGATACAAAAAAGGCCCACGCAGTGGGCCTTTTTTGTCCTGAAGAATGGTCGGAGCGGCGGGATTCGAACTCGCGACCCTCTGCTCCCAAAGCAGATGCGCTACCAGGCTGCGCTACGCTCCGACAAGCCAGCAAGTATACCCTGTCGCCAGGGGGCTCTGCGCGGTTTGTTGGTGCGCATCAGCAACCGCGCGTCACCGGCATCTCGACGTCGCTCTTGATGGCCATGTGTTTGGCCAGCTCCAGCTTGGCAATCGCCGCGCGGTGCACCTCGTCAGGACCATCGGCCAAGCGCAGCGTGCGCTGGTTGGCGTAGCTGTAGGCCAGCGGGAAGTCGTCGCTGACGCCACCGCCGCCATGGGCCTGGATGGCCATGTCGATGATCTCGCAGGCCATGTTGGGCGCCACCACCTTGATCATCGCGATCTCGGCCTTGGCCACCTTGTTGCCCACTGTGTCCATCATGTAGGCGGCCTTGAGCGTGAGCAGGCGCGCCTGTTCGATCTTGCAGCGGGCCTCGGCGATGCGCTCGTGCCAGACCGACTGCGCGGAGATCGGCTTGCCGAAGGCGACGCGGCTGTTGAGGCGCTTGCACATCAACTCCAGCGCGCGCTCGGCTGCGCCGATGGAGCGCATGCAGTGGTGGATGCGGCCCGGGCCGAGGCGGCCCTGGGCGATCTCGAAACCGCGGCCCTCGCCCAGCAGCAGGTTGCGCACCGGCACGCGCACGTCCTTGAGCACCACTTCCATGTGGCCATGCGGCGCGTCGTCGTAACCGAACACGGAGAGCGGGCGCACCACAGTGACGCCGGGCGTGCCGGCGGGCACGACGATCATGCTCTGCTGCGAATGGCGCGGTGCCTCGGGGTCGGTCTTGCCCATGACGATGTAGACCTTGCAGCGCGGATCGCCAGCACCGGACGACCACCACTTGCGGCCGTTGAGCACGTAGTGGTCACCGTCGCGCGTGATCTCGCACTGGATGTTGGTGGCGTCCGACGAGGCCACCGCGGGTTCGGTCATCAAGAAGGCCGAACGGAACTCGCCGCGCAGCAGGGGTTCGAGCCATTCGTCCTTGATCTCCTCGGACGCATAGCGCTCCAGCGTTTCCATGTTGCCGGTGTCGGGAGCGGAGCAGTTGAACACCTCGGCCGCGAACGGCACGCGGCCCATGATCTCGCACAGCGGTGCGTATTCCAGGTTGGACAGGCCCTCGGGTGCCCGCTTGCTCATCGGTAGGAACAGGTTCCACAGGCCTGCGGCGCGCGCCTTGGGCTTGAGCTCCTCGATGACGGTGGTCGGGATCCAGGCATTGCCTTTGGCGCGGTTGGCCGCGATCTCGGCGAAGAAGCGCCCTTCGTTCGGGTAGATGTGCTCGTCCATGAAGGCCAGCAGGCGCTGGCGCATGTCCTTGACCTTGTCGGTGTAATCGAAGTGCATGGTGTGTTCCTTGGGTGTGGGGTCGGGACGTTGGAGTCGGGGTCAGGCCTGCTGTGCAAAGCGCCAGGCCATCTCGGCCAGCGGGCGCGCACCGGCGGCGGACGACACCGCCTGCGCGCTGGAGGCGGTGCCCATCTCGACGCGCTTGGCGATGCCCTGCAGGATGGCGGCGAGACGGAACAGGTTGTAGGCCAGGTAGAAGTTCCAGTCGGCCTTGAGCTGTTCGGGCGTGACGAAACCGGTGCGTTCGCAGTAGCGGCGGATGTATTCGGCCTCGGTCGGAATACCCAGCGCTTGCACGTCCAGGCCGCCGATGCCGCGGAAGGCGCCGGGCGGGATGTGCCAGGCCATGCAGTGGTAGCTGAAATCGGCCAGCGGGTGACCCAGCGTGGACAGCTCCCAGTCGAGGATCGCGAGCACGCGCGGTTCGGTGGGGTGGAACATCAGGTTGTCCAGCCGGTAGTCGCCGTGCACGATGGACACCATCGATTCGTCGCGCGCCATGGCCGGAATGTTCCGAGGCAGCCACTCCATGAGCTGGTCCATCTCGGGGATGGGCTGTGTGATCGACGCCACGTACTGCTTGCTCCAGCGGCCGATCTGGCGCTCGAAGTAGTTGCCCGGCTTGCCGTAGTCGGACAGACCGATGGCGTCCGGGCGCACGCTGTGCAGCGCGGCCATCACGCGGTTCATCTCGTCGTAGATGGCGCCGCGCTGGTCATTGGTCAGATCGGGCAGCGATTGGTCCCACATCACGCGGCCGTCGACGCACTCCATCACATAGAACGCACGGCCGATCACCGACTCGTCCTCGCACAGGGCGTGCATGCGGGCCACCGGCACACCGGTGCCGTGCAGTGCGCCCATCACGCGGAACTCGCGCTCGATGGCGTGGGCCGAAGGCAGCAGCTTGGCCACCGGGCCGGGCTTGGCGCGCATGACGTAGGCGCGCGCCGGCGTGATGAGTTTGTAGGTGGGGTTGGACTGGCCGCCCTTGAACATCTCGATGCTCAGGGGGCCGGTAAAGCCGTCGACATGGCGTTCGAGCCAGGCCTGGAGGGCGGCGGTGTCGACGGCATGCTGGGTCGCCACCGGCCGTGTGCCGGTGAAGTTCTGGAGGTCGTTCATTCGGTCACGGTCGGTGAGGGCAGGAAAACGGTCAGTGTTCGGCTTCGGCGATGCGCATCAGCATGTCGCGGTTGCGCACCACCAGCCCTCCCTGCTCGATGCGGATCGCTTCTTCGCGCTCCATGGATTTGAGTTCCTGGTTCACGCGCTGGCGCGAGGCGCCCAGCAGCTGCGCCAGTTCTTCCTGCGCCAGTTGCAGGCCGATGCGCATCTCGTTGCCGTCCGAGAGGCAGGGCACGCCGTAGGAGCGCACCAGGTGCAGCAGCTGTTTGGCCAGGCGCGCGCGCAGCGGCAGGGTGTTGAGGTCTTCCACCAGGCCGAACAGCGTTCGGATGCGCCGCGCCTGCAGGCGCATCAGCGCTTCGTACAGTTCGACGTGGGCGCTGAGGATCTTCTGGAAGTCGTTGCGGGCCACGCACAGCAGCGTGGTCGGGCCATGCGCATAGGCGTCGTGCGTGCGACGGTCCCCGTCGAAGAACGCCACATCCCCGAACCACACACCGGGTTCCACGTAGGTCAGCGTGATCAGCTTGCCCGAGAGCGAGGTCGAGCTGACACGCACCGCACCCTTGGCGACCGCCGTCCACTCGGTGGGCGGTTCGCCGCGGGCGACGATCAGGTCGCCGTCCTTGAATCGCTTGACGTAGGCGCATCGGAGAATGTCGTGACGCAGGGAGGGGGAAAGACTCTGGAACCAGCGACCGTTGTTGATCGCCTCGCGTTCTTCCATTGTCAGAATGGGTTCGTCCATTGGATGTCTTTTGAGTGACTGAAAGCGGCCCCATTGTCACCACTGGGACGCGCCGGGAGCATCAGGGATAGCGCGGGGAAGCTGTCCCGCAGGTGTCGCCGTGCCGCTTTTAAAACCGCAGCACGGCAGGCTTGTCGATCAACGGTAGCCGGGGCGGCGCTTCTCAAGGAAGGCCGAGATGCCTTCACCGCCGTTGGCGTGGTGGAGGTTGCGCACGAAGTGGTCGCGCTCGGCCGCGAGCTGGGTGTGCAGCGGCGCGGTCTGGGCCTCGTTCACCAGCTCCTTGATGCTGGCCATGGCGTTGGGCGCCCGGGAGTTGAGTTTTTCGGCCAGCGCCAGCGCGGAGGCCATCGCCTCGCCGCTGGCACACACCTGGTTGACCACGCCGAGGGTCTGCAGGCGCGCGGCGTCGATGCGGTCGCCACACATCAGCAACTGCATCGCGGTGGCGCGGGGCAGGGCGCGCGCCAGGCTCCAGGTGGCGCCGCCGTCGGAGGACAGGCCCACATTGCTGTAGGCCATCACAAAGACGCTGTCCTGTGCGGCGACCAGCAGGTCGCAGGCCAGCGCAAGCGAGAAGCCCGCACCGGCGCAGGCGCCTTCCACGGCGGCGATCACCGGCTTGGGGAATGCGCGGATGGTTTCGATCCAGTTGTGCAGGCTTTCGATGCTCTGGGCCTGCACCTCGGGTGGCTGCTGGCGGTTGGACAGCAGGCGCTGCAGGTTGCCGCCTGCGCAGAAGTGGCTGCCTTCGCCGGTGATGACGACCGAGCGGACCTCGGGGCTGGACTCGGCCACGTTCAGCGCCTCGACCCCCGCGGCATAGATCTCCGGACCCAGGGCATTGCGGTGTTCCGGGTTGCTGATGGTCAGCACCATGGTCTGGCCATGGCTGTGGCTTTTGAGGCTGGCGCTCATGCTCAGGCCTCTTCGTGCATCAGGCTCAGACCCAGGGCGCCGCGGCGGCGCAGCCAGGGCGAAGGGCGGTAGCGAGGATCGCCGTAGACCGTGCCCATGTTGAACAGGATCTCCAGCACATTGGTGGGGCCGACCTTGTCGCCCATGGCCAGCGGGCCCATGGGGTAGCCCAGACCCAGTGTCACCGCCACTTCCAGGTCCTTGGGTGTGCAGATGCCCTGCTGGCACATGTCGGCCGCGATGTTGACGATGGTGGCGACGACGCGCTGCGTCACGAAGCCGCCGCTGTCCTTGACCACGCTCACCGCCTTGCCATCCTTGGCGAACAGGGCGTGCGCGGCGTCGCGCATGTCGGGGCGGGTGGCCGGGTTGGTGGCCAGCACGCGGCGCTTGGTGGCGGCGTCCTCCAGCATCATGTCGATGCCAACGGTGCGGGTGGGGTCGAGCCGCTCGACCGCGGCGAGGGTGGTCACGTCCAGTCCGAGCGGAGCCACCAGGATCAGCGCGCTGGCTGATGGGGCCTGGGCGGTTTCGATGCTTGCGCCCAGGTTCTTGAGCAACTGGTAGATCTCGGCCCGACGCGCGGCTTTGGGCGAGACCCAGACCGGCGGCAGGGCACCGACCTCGGGCACCGGAGGCTCGGCAGGAACCTGGGCAATGCCCTCTCTGTATGTATAGAAGCCGTCGCCGACCTTCTTGCCGACCACACCACCGGCCAGTCGCTGCGCCGTGATCACGCTGGGGCGGTAGCGTGGTTCGTCGTAGTACTGGCGGTAGATCGACTCCATGACCGGGTGCGAGACGTCCAGGGCGGTCAGATCCATCAGCTCGAAAGGACCGAGCCGGAAGCCCATCTGGTCTTTGAGGATGCGGTCGATGGTCGCGAAATCGGCCACCCGCTCGCTCGCCACCCGCAGTGCTTCGGTGCCGTAACCGCGACCGGCGTGGTTGACGATAAAGCCGGGGGTGTCCTGCGCCGATACGGGGGTATGCCCGAATTCGCGGGCAAAGGCCGTCAGCCGCTCGCACACCACCGGATCGGTCTTGAGACCGGCGATCACTTCGACCACGCGCATCAGCGGCACGGGGTTGAAGAAGTGGAACCCGGCAAGCTGGCGAGGGCGCTGGAGCGCCGCACCGATGGCGGTCACTGACAACGAAGAGGTGTTGGTTGCCAGCACCGATTGTTTGGAAACGATGGACTCAAGTTCGGAAAACAGCTTCTGTTTGACATCCAGCCGCTCGACGACGGCTTCGATGACCAGGTCGCAGGGGGCCAGCGAAGCAAGGGCATCGGCGCAGCGGAGCCGATCCAGCATGGCGGTGCGTTGCGCGGCATCGAGCTTGTTCTTGTCCACCAGCTTCTGCCAGGTGTCGGCCAGCGCCTGCCGGGCGGTTTCGGCCGCATTGGGCTGCAGATCGAACAAGATGACTGCGCTTCCGGCCTGGGCTGCCATCTGTGCGATGCCGCGGCCCATGGCGCCTGCACCCACGATGCCGACGGTTTGAAAAGTTGGGGTCATATGAAAGTGTTATTTAAGAAGGGTGGGCAACGACCTATGACAAAATGTTGCCACGAAGAACGGAAGGGCTGTGACGTGCGCCAGATCTTGGTTGGCTCTATTTTGCTATCAACGGCATTGGGCGGTTCGGCGGCCACTCTGGGGCGACACAGCGGCGCTGTTCTCATTGGCAGGCCTCTTGATATACGGGTGCAGGCCGTCGCGGCTCCAGGGGAAGATCTGTCCGCACTGTGCCTGCAGGCCGATGTGTTCTTCGGCGACAACCAGCTGGGCCCTTCGTCTGTGCGCACCTCGACGCAGCACAACGCGCCCGATGCCGAGGCATCGGTGCGGATCCAGACCACGGTGCCGGTGAACGAACCCGTTGTCTCGGTGGTGTTGAGGGCGGGCTGCGCTTCGCCGTTCTCCCGTCGGTATGTGCTGCTGGCTGACTTTCTGTCCGAGCCTGCAACGGCGTCGCAAACAGCGCCTGCGTTGTCCGGTTCACAAGTAGTGCCCAAGCCGTCGCCCATCCCGGCGGAGGGTTCGACAGGCAGCTCCAGAGTGTCTGCTGGTCCGGCAGCTGGCAGCGGTACTCCTGTGGCGGCTCCGACGCGCAGCACGGCGCCTGCTTCTGCTTCCAGGCCCAGGCCCAGGCCAGCCAGCGTGGTGCGCAAGCCGGTGGAACCGGCAAGGGATGTAACCCCGCGGCTCCAGCTGGACCCTGTGGACGTGAGTCTCGCGATCGAGCGCGATCCGGTTCTCAAACTGTCACTGTCCCTGCTCAGCGAGCCCTCCTCGAACCCCCAGGAGCGGGCCGCTGCTGCCCAGCTCTGGAAGGCATTGAACGCATCCCCCGAGGACATTCTTCGCGACACCCAGAAGCTGGCAGTCCTGGAGGCCGAATCCAAAGGCTTGCGTGAGCGGGAGGCGCGCAACAAGGCCGCCATGCAGGACATGGAGGCCAGGCTCGAACAGTCGCGCTTCATGTCGTGGGCTGCGTACACCTTGGGGGCGCTGCTGCTTCTTGCTTTGGCAGCACTGGCCTGGCTGTGGCGACGCAAGACCGCCATTGGCGTTGCGGGTACCCCTCAGAAGGACTGGTGGACGTCTGGTGCAGCGAAAGCGGCCAAGGTGCCTGCCGACAAGCCTGCAAGGAAGGTGGCGGCCAAAGGATTGGATCTTGACCTTGATCTGGATGCCGATTCCGGGTTGGACGAACTGGGTCCTGTGCGCAAAGGTTCTGGTGACAGCGGAGCGATGCCCTTGTCCACTTCCGAGCGCCGCGATTTCCGCACCAGCCACATCGGCGTGTCCCGGTCCGTCGCTACGGAAGAACTGTTCGACGTCCAGCAGCAGTCGGATTTTTTCGTTTCGCTGGGCGAGTTTGACCAGGCGATCGGTGTCCTCAAGATGCATTTGCACGAAAGCCAGGAGCCCAGTGCGCTCGCGTATCTTGACCTCTTCAAGCTCTACCACCGGCTGGGGCGGCGCGACGAGTACGAAAAGCTGCGCGAAGAGTTCAACCGCCAGTTCAATGCAAGTGCCCCGCCGTTCGATCAGTACAGCGACTCCAACCGGGGCCTGGAAGCCTACGAGACTGCGTTCGGGCGGATTCAGGCACTGTGGCCTCAGCCCAAGGTGCTGGATGTCATCGAAAAGTCCATCTTCAGGGATGCGGCCGATCCCGAGTCGGAGGTGTTTGATCTCGAAGCGTACCGTGAGCTCCTGCTCCTCCACGCCATCGCGAAGGATGTGATCCAGCGCGATTCGAGCACCCCTTCTTCTGACTTCCAGCACACGGCGATTCGTCCTCTCAAGGCTGCGGGGCCGAAGATGGCTGCTGTTTCGTCCTCTGCGGCAGCTTCGGAACGGTTGACCGAACCGATGGATGAAATCCCGCACGCCTCCCCCCGTCTTGGCCTGGATATCGACCTGGATGCGCTGCACGACGCGTCGGCGTTCGAAGCATCGCTGCCCGACGTTGTGGTGCCGGTGGAGCCCACGGCCAGGCTCGCGTCATCGACGGGCATCTCTGCAGTGGAGGCCGCGGACATGGGCAACCTCATTGATTTTGAAGTTCTGGATTTCACGCCACCCGATGACGGAGAAATCCCACCGGGCAAGGGCGCACAGTCCACACAGTGAGCATGTTTGCTCAACAAAAAAAGCCAGACACGTGCTGGCTTTTTTGTTGGCGCTGCTGAGCCTGATGGTCAGCGTCGCACCTGCAGGGCGCCAGGGTTGACGATGTTGGTGGGCGTTCCCTTGATGAAATTGACCACATTGTCGAACGCAGCCGAGAACAAGGTCTCGTAGTTGCTGAGCTCGACGTAGCCGATGTGAGGCGTGCAGATGCAGTTCTCTAGCCTGAGCAGCGCATGCCCCTGAAGAATCGGCTCTGATTCGAAAACATCGATGGCGGCCATGCCTGGGCGCCCCCGGTTCAACGCGGTCAGCAAGGCCTCGGCCTCGATCAGTTCGGCTCTGGATGTATTGACCAGCAGGGCGGTCGGCTTCATGCGAGAAAGATCCTCCAGCGTGACACAGCCCGCGCTGCGGTCGCTGAGTCGAAGATGAAGGCTGAGCACATCCGAACGCTCAAAGAGATCTTCCCGGCTGGCTGCGACCTCAAAGCCGTCGGAAACGGCCTGCCGGCAGGACTCATTGCCACCCCAGACCAGCACCTGCATGCCGAAGGCCTTGCCGTAAGCAGCGACCAGCTTGCCGATGCGGCCATAGCTCCACAAGCCGAGTGTCTTGCCGTGAAGAACCATGCCGAGGCCGAAGTTGGCGGGCATGGACGATGACTTCAGCCCCGACTGTTGCCAGGCACCGTGCTTGAGGCTTGCGACATACTGGGGAATGCGCCGCATCGACGCCATGACCAGAGCCCATGTCAGCTCGGCGGTGGAGATCGGGGAACTTGTGCCTTCGGCCACGGCGATGCCGCGTTCGGTGCAGGCAGTGACGTCAATATGGCTGCCGATACGCCCCGTCTGCGCAATGAGCTTCAGGCGAGGCAGCTTGTCAACCAGTTGACGGGATACCGGGGTTCTTTCCCGGATCAGGACCACGATGTCGGCATCCCGCAACCGTATGGACAGTTGCCCGACCCCCTTGACCGTGTTGGTGAACACTTTGGCGGGATAGGGGTCGAGGCGCGCTGCGCAATCCAGCTTTCGGACGGCGTCCTGATAGTCGTCCAGTATCACGATGTTCATGGAGCACTATTGTGCCGCCATGAGCATTCTGTACAGACTTTGAGCTGTCAGGCGGGTTCGGTGCGGTGCTCGAGAGCGGCCAGACGGTCCAGTTCGGCGCAGACATCGGCCATGCGCCCTGAAATCACCAGGCAAGCGCTTCGATCCGGTTGGCTGGTGTGCTTCAGGCGGATGGTTGCTGTCTGTGAGGGCCGCGACACCTCGGCCATGGAAGCGCCGTGAGAGGTCGACAGCGACTGTTTCGGTTGCTTGTTGGTCAACCATCCGGCCCTGACAAACCGCTGCATCAACGTTGGCAGCGGTTTGCGGGTCTTGTTGGGACAAGGAGGTGACGGCAGCCAGTTGTCGATCAACTGCAACGGAGCGCGCCAGGTCTTGGAGGTGATGCGGATTCCCATGTGAAACTCCGGAAAGGGGTTGGACACAGGCAGGATTGGTTCGGAAGAGCCGCTCTCGCAGGGTTTGCCAAGGACAGTGTGCTGTTCTGGCAAAACGCCCGCCACCTGCGAGGGCGGCACCGACCCAGCGGGTCAGATCTGGAAGCTGTTGCGAATCAGGCCCACGGCGAGGCCTTCGATCTCGAAGGGTTCACCCGGTTGCACCACGATCGTTTTGTAGTCCGGGTTTTCCGCGTGCAGCTCGATTTGGTGGTCGCGGCGCATGAAACGCTTGACAGTCACATCGTCTCCGAGCCTGGCCACCACGATCTGCCCATTCTTCGCGTCCTTGCCGGACTGCACGGCCAGCAGGTCGCCGTCGAGGATGCCGACGTCGCGCATGGACATGCCGCGCACGCGCAGCAGGTAGTCAGGTGTGCGCTGGAACAGGCTGCGCTCGACGTGATAAGTCTGGTCGACGTGTTCCTGAGCGAGGATCGGTGAGCCGGCAGCCACCCGCCCGATCAGGGGCAGCATGAGCTGAGAAAGGCCGGGCATCGGCAGTGTAAGCTGATGAGTCCGCTGATCGTTGATGGCCTGCAGATCCCGGCTGCGAAGACGGATCCCGCGGGAGGTGCCGCTGACCAGTTCGATCATGCCTTTGCGTGCGAGCGCCTGAAGGTGCTCCTCGGCCGCATTGGCCGACTTGAATCCGAGCTCGGTGGCGATTTCTGCGCGGGTGGGTGGAGCGCCGGTGCGGGCAATGGCGTTCTGGATCAACTCCAGGATTTGCTGCTGGCGGGCCGTGAGCTTGGGCGGGAACGACTCGATCATGTCAACCTCGTGGTTAGGCGGGATGCGGCTGGACAGGCTGTTTGTACATCCAGTATCTGTATTTTTAAACAGTTTCGGAGACTTGGCAAGTGAACGACAACAACAGAGGCTTTTGCGTGATCCTGGGGACTGGCGGAACGATCGCCGGGCGGGCCGCCCGGGCAGGAGATAACGTGGGATATGTGGCAGGGCAGGTTCGTGTGGAAGATCTTCTGGGGGGCGTTCCAGCGCTGCAAGGCAGTCCACTGGAGGTGGAGCAGGTGGACCAGGTGGACAGCAAGGACATGCACTTCGGTCTGTGGAAGCGGCTGTTGCTTCGGCTCTCTCACCACCTTGCACGCGACGAGGTTGCCGGCGTTGTGGTCACACACGGCACCGACACGCTGGAAGAAACTGCCTTTTTCATCCAGACGGTGCTGCAGCCCCGCAAGCCGGTGGTGTTCACCTGCGCGATGCGCCCAGCCACCGCCCTTGTGCCCGATGGCCCTCAGAACCTGCTGGATGCCGTGACCGTGGCGGGTCATCCCGAGGTCGGAGGGTGTGTGGTGGTCTGTGCGGGGCTGGTGCACGAGCCCGAGCACTTGACCAAGGTTCACAGCTACCGGGTGGATGCGTTCGATTCGGGCGACGCCGGCCCTATGGCGTGTGTGGAAGAAGGCGAGGTCCGGTGGTTCCATCCTCCCGCAAGCCGCCCGATCGCCGAGCGATCTGAGGCACTGCTGGCGCGGGTGCTGCGGGCCGATGCGCTGCCACGCGTCCAACTGGTGACCAGCCATGCCGATGCCGACGGCTCCATCGTTCGCGCGCTGCTGCAGGCGGACCCGGCACTGCGTCCGCAGGGCATTGTGGTGGCTGCCACCGGCAACGGCACGGTTCACCAGTCGCTGGCCTCGGCCTTGTTGGAGGCCATGGCCCGTGGTGTGCGGGTGGTCAGGGCCACGCGCTGTGCCCGAGGGCGTGTGATTCCTGACACGGCCAATCCCATGCCCGACTCCGCCGGACTGCCCCCTGTGAAGGCGCGGCTGGCTCTGGCACTCTCGCTGCTGGAACCCTGACGCGCCAGCCCGTTGCAACGACAAAGAAAGAAACCCGGCAAGTTGCCGGGTTTGCAGGAGGAGTGGGCGCTGGGTCAGGCGGCCAGGGCCTGGAACGCGCGGGCTGTGATCTCATCCACCGAGCCGGTGCCGCTGATGGCGCGGTACTTGGGGGCGGAGGCCGGATCTGTCCTGGCCCACTGGCTGTAGTAGTCGACCAGCGGTCGGGTCTGGGCGCTGTACACCTCCAGGCGCTTCTTGACCGTTTCTTCCTTGTCATCGTCGCGCTGGATCAGCGGTTCACCGGTGACGTCGTCCTTGCCTTCCACCTTGGGCGGGTTGAATTTCACGTGGTAGGTGCGCCCTGAGGCGGGGTGTGAGCGGCGGCCGCTCATGCGTTCGATGATGGCGTCGAACGGCACGTCGATTTCCAGCACGTAGTCCAGCTTCACGCCGGCCGCTTTCATAGCGTCGGCCTGCGGGATGGTGCGCGGGAAGCCATCGAACAGGAAGCCGCTGGCGCAGTCGGGCTGGGCAATGCGTTCCTTGACGAGGTTGATGATCAGGTCGTCACTCACCAGGCCACCGGCGTCCATGACCGCCTTGGCCTGCATGCCCAGAGGCGTGCCAGCCTTCACGGCGGCACGCAGCATGTCGCCGGTCGAGATCTGGGGGATGCCGTACTTCTGGCAGATGAAGGTGGCTTGTGTGCCCTTGCCCGCACCAGGAGCGCCCAACAGGATCAGTCTCATCGTCTTCCTTGTATCAGTGTTTCATTCGTGCTCGCCTGTCTCCGCGGCTGAGCTGGCCCCGGTATCGAGGGTCGAACGAGGATAGCATGGCCTACCCCGACACTGCCTTACAGACAGTGTCGCAGTTCAAGACTTCCGGAGCAGCGCCCGGACCCTTTCCAGGTCCGTGGGGGTGTCCACACCGGGAGCGGCCGCATGGGTCGCGAGATGCACCGCAATGCGCTCACCGTGCCATAGGGTGCGCAGTTGCTCCAGCGACTCCGTCAGTTCCAGCGGTGCCGGCTCCAGCGACGGAAAACGGCGCAGGAAACCCGCCCGGTATCCGTAGACGCCGATGTGCCGCCAAGGGGCCGGCGAAGGCAGGCTGAGCGGCTGGCCGTTCGACATGCCGTCGCGCCACCAGGCGATGGGCGCGCGGCTGAAATACAGCGCCACCTGCCGCCGGTCGAGCACCACCTTGACCACGTTCGGATTGAGAAAGTCTTCCACCTGCTCAATGGCGTGGGCGGCGGTGCTCATCACGCAATCGGGCCTTTGCGCCAGCTGCGTGGCCACTGCGGCGATGAGCGCGGGGTCCACCAGCGGCTCGTCCCCCTGCACATTCACCACGAGCTCGTCGTCAGCCAGGCCAAGCAGTTCACAGGCTTCGGCCAGCCGGTCGCTGCCGGAGGGGTGGTCGGAACGGGTGAGCAGCGCCGTGACGCCATGCTCCGCACAGGCGCTCAGGATGCGGGGATCGTCGGCCGCCACCACCACCTGGCGGGCGCCGCTGAGCAGCGCCTGCCGGGCCACACGAACAACCATGGGCAGGCCCGCAATGTCTGCCAGAGGTTTATCTGGGAGGCGGCTGGAGGCCATGCGCGCCGGAATCAGCACGCTGAAGGCCGGTGTCCGGACAGCCGCGCTCATGCGGTGGGCGCCGGTGGCCGAGCGGCTTCTTCGTCGCTCAGTGTCCGGGCTTCGTGCTCCAGGAGAATGGGAATGCCGTCGCGCACCGGATAGGCCAGGCGGGCGCTGCGAGAGATCAGTTCCTGGGCCTCGCGGTCGAAGATCAGAGGGCCTTTGGTGACGGGGCAGACCAGCAGTTCAAGCAGTTTGGTATCCATGCCGCGATGATAGTCGCGCGCTTGCACGCAGAGCCTCCAGCCGATGATCCAGTTCAGCCAGAAAGGCCGGGTCGAGCTGAAGCTCCAATGGCACCGTCCACAGGGACGGGCGCCGGTCGGCTGGCAGCGCCAGTGCCTGGGCGAACAGCTTGACCGCATCTTTTTCCGTGCACACCACGGTGGATGAGGGTGAATCCAGGACTGCCTGGTAGGCGTCCGGCGGCGCGTGGTCTGGCAGGGCCATGCACCGGGACAGGGTCAGCCCCTGGTTGCGCAGCATTTCGAAGAAGACATCCGGCCGGGCGATGCCGGCCACGGCCACCAGGTCCTGGCCCACCAGTTCGGACAACGGTCGTTCACTGCCACTAGGACCGCGGGCGACGCCAGCGAGACGCCGGGTGGCCACAAACAAGGTCGCGCCCACGGGCAAGGCAGGGGGCGAGACCGGTGCGGAGTCAGCCCGTCGCTGCAGCAAGACAAACTGTGGCGAGAACGGGTCTTCCGCGGCAGGAGGCCAGGGCTCCCTGAGCAGGCCCGCCGGCAGCAGCCATCCGTTGCCGGTGCCCCGGTCATCGAACACCGCGATGGCGATGTCACGTCCCAGTGCCAGATGCTGCAACCCATCGTCGCACAGCAGCAGGTCCACCTCGGGGTGCGCCGCCAGCAGTGCACGGGCAGCGTGCGCACGACGCCTTCCCACCACGACCGGCACGCCTGTGCTCCGGTGAATCAGGGTGGGTTCGTCCCCAGCCTCCGAGGCCGTTGTCCCGGATGTGAGCTCCAGCAGTCCTTCACCCAGCCTCCCGTGCCCCCGGGACACCACGCCCGGCGACCAGCCCCGCGAGCGCAGATGGGAGATCAGCGCCATCACCGTGGGCGTTTTGCCCGCGCCACCGACCACCACGTTGCCGATCACGATCACCGGCACGGGCAGGCGTTCCACTGGCCATTGACCCTGTGCGTAGCGGCGCCGCCGCAAGCCGACCAGCGCCCGGTAGATCTGGGACATCGGCCACAGAAGGCGGGCTTTCCAGCCCCGCTGCGCCCAGATCGCTTGCCACCGGGCTTCGGCGTCCGGGCGTGTCATGGCGGGGGGGTCAGGACTTGCCGCGCGAGGGGGCCGAGCCGGACTGCTGGGTGGCGAAGGTGATCTGCACCAGCCCGGCGCGCCGCGCCGCATCCATCACGTTGATCACCGACTGGTGGGTGGCCGCGGCATCTGCGCTGATGATGATCACCATGTCGCGTGTGTCCTGCGTTGCTTCTTCGAGCGCACGGGTGAGCGACTCGACGGACGAGCCGTCCAGCATCGACTGGTTGATCGCGTAGCGGCCGTCGCTGCTGACCGAGACGATGACTTCCTTCGGGGCGCTGCGCTGGGCCTCGGAATCGGCCACCGGCAGATTGACCTGCAGCTGCGTGTACTTGCTGTAGGTCGTGGTCAGCATCAGGAAGATCAGCACGACCAGCAGGATGTCGATGAAAGGGATCAGGTTGATCTCCGGCTCATCACGGGTTCCAGGACGGAAGTTCATGCGGGGTTCCCGGGCGCTGCTTACTTGTTGCGCAGTGTCACCAGGTGGCGGACGAACCGCTCCGTGGCGACTTCCATGGCCAGCAGGTAGTCGTCGACCCGGGCGCGGAAATAGCGCCAGAAAATCAGCGCGGGAATGGCCACCATCAGGCCAAAAGCGGTGTTGTACAGGGCGATCGAGATGCCGTGCGCCAGCTGGGTGGGATTGCCGCCGCCCGGCATGGTGCCCATGCCACCGTCGCCACCCTGGGAGCCGAAGATCTCGATCATGCCGATCACCGTGCCCAGCAGACCCAGCAGAGGGGCTGCGGAGGCGATCGTGGCCAGCGCCCCCAGGTAGCGTTGCAGCCGCGAACCGGCGATGCGTCCCGCGCCCTCCAGTGAAGATCTCAGGTCGTCTTCGGTGGCCCTGGGGTTGTTGTTCAGGGTCCGAAAGCCGCTGGCGAGCACCTCGCCAAACACCGAGTTCTGCTCCAGCTGGGTGACCACATCCGGGTTGGGGACGCCGTTGCGGGAAACCATGATGGCTTCCTCGAGCAGTTGTGGAGGCAGAACCTTGGCCGCCTTGAGGCTGACAAAACGCTCGATCACGAGGGCGAGAGCGATCACTGAACAGAAGATGAGGGGCCAGATCGGCCAGCCAGCGGCTTGTATGATGGAAAACAAATCAGGGCTCCGGTGCAATCTTTTGATTATGTCTCAGCCCCTGCGACCGCCCGCAGCAGTCCTGCGCCGATGCACCAGCCTCTCCACCCGAACCCGACCCTGGGGTCCATGCACAGATTCTGTGGATAACTTTGTGCAGAACCGTGCCTCGATGGCGGCGCATCCCGCCAAACGTCTGCGTTTCAACAGTTCGATGACAAAACAGGCAGCCCAAAGTGCTTTGAAATCAAGCCACTTCCCGCAGGTCCTAGATGACACGGGGGTAGAGGGCACGGATTCCAGCAACGGCGCGCCTTGTGGACAGGTTCGCCCCGGAGATGCCAGTGTCTGAGCCGTTTTTCACCCAGGACGACGGCTCTGCGCGGCGCGTGTGGGCGGTTGGGCCGCTGATGCAAGCGATTGCGGACGCCTTGTCTGTGCGCTTCAACCCCGTGGCAGTTCGTGGCGAGATCTCGGGCTTCTCCCGTGCTGCCAGCGGACACTGCTACTTCTCGCTGAAGGACGAATCGGGGCAGTTGCGTTGTGCCATGTTCCGCCGTGCGGCGGATCAGTTGCAGTTTGTTCCGCGAGATGGACAGCTGGTGCAGGCTCAGGGCCGGCTGGATGTCTATGGTCCGCGTGGGGATCTGCAGCTGATCGTTGAGGCGCTCAAACCGGCGGGGCAGGGCGCTTTGTTCGAACAGTTCATCCGGCTCAAGGCGAAGCTGGAGGCGGAGGGTCTGTTTGACCCCCGGCGCAAGCGGGTTCTGCCCTCGCAGCCCCGGAGCATCGCGGTGGTGACCTCGCAGGGAGCGGCCGCGCTGCGCGACGTGGTGACCGCCCTGCGGCGGCGGGTGCCCCACATTCCGGTGCTGGTGCATCCGGCGTCGGTGCAGGGTGCACAGGCGCCGCAGGAAATCTGCCGGGCGCTGGAGCAGGCCTACCAGCGCTTCAGGGACTCCGGCGAAGGCGATGTGCTTCTGCTGGTCCGTGGTGGGGGATCGCTGGAAGACCTCTGGGCGTTCAACGACGAATCGGTGGTGCGCACGGTCGTGCGCGCGCCCATGCCGTTGGTCTGCGGCGTCGGGCACGAGACCGATTTCACGCTGTCCGACTTTGCGGCCGACCTGCGGGCCCCCACGCCTACGGCGGCGGCCGAGCTGTGCGCACCGGCCCGGCAGCAGCGGCTTGACGAGCTGGAGCAGCTCGAAACCGATCTCAGGGATGTGGTCTGGCGGGGGCTGGACCTGCGGGTGCAGCGGCTGGACCGGCTGGCCCAGCGGCTGGGGCGCCCCTCCGGCCGCCTGCACGACGGCAGCCGGCAGCTGTCGGCCCTGCAGCACCGGCTCACGTCGGCGGTGCAGCTGCGCCAGCAGCGCCACGCCCTCCATCTCGAGCGGCTGTCCTCCACGCTGCCCCAGGCGGTCGCACGCGCGCTGTCGGCGCACGTGCAGCGGCTGGATCGTTGCGGTGCGGCGCTCGGCCTGCTGGATCCGATGCTGGTGCTCGAGCGCGGCTATGCATTTCTCACCGACCGTGATGGGCGAGCCATCACCAAGGCCGCGCAGGTGCAGCCCGGCCAGTCCGTCACGGCGACCCTGGCGGACGGTTCGGTGGATCTGACTGTGGACCGTTGAGGGGCGGACCTCTTTTCCCCTGAGGGCAGCAGCGGTTCAATGTGTTGCCTACAATGCGCCGGACTTTTCCCACTCAACAGACGAGGACCCCACATGGAACACACCCTGCCCGCACTGCCGTACGCCATCGATGCCCTGGCACCGCACTACTCCAAGGAAACGCTGGAGTTCCACCATGGCAAGCACCACAACGCCTATGTGGTCAACCTGAACAACCTGCAGAAGGGCACCGAGTTCGAGTCCATGGACCTCGAATCGATCGTCAAGAAGTCCAGCGGTGGCGTCTACAACAACGCCGCCCAGATCTGGAACCACACCTTCTTCTGGAATTGCATGAAGCCCAACGGCGGCGGTGAGCCTTCCGGTGCGCTGGCCGCTGCGATCAACGCCAAGTGGGGCAGCTACGCGGCTTTCAAAGAAGCCTTCGTCAAGTCCGCCGTGGGCAACTTCGGTTCCGGCTGGACTTGGCTGGTCAAGAAAGCGGACGGCACCGTCGACATCGTCAACATGGGTGCCGCAGGTACGCCCCTGACAACCGGCGACAAGGCCCTGCTGACCGTGGACGTCTGGGAGCACGCCTACTACATCGACTACCGCAACCTGCGCCCGAAGTTCGTTGAAACTTTCCTGGACAAGCTGGTCAACTGGTCGTTTGCCGAAAGCAACTTCGCCTGACGGCGACGGACCAATCCGGTTCGGCGAAGCCCGAAGGTGTCGTGCCTTCGGGCTTTTTTCATGGCCTCGGACCCATGCGGTCAAGGCAACGGTGAAAAAAAGTTGGAGTTTTTGATGTTCAATTTTGTTATGTGAGATAACACTTCGAATTTTGAAGCCGAGGTCAGAGGACTGAAAGCAAAATCCCACACCATCGACCGCTTGCCCCGAGTTCGTCGGGAGCGGCGGATTTCCAACAACGACATCAGGAGCCATGCCATGAGCCAACCGTCCTCGACCATCGTTTACACCCTCACCGACGAAGCGCCCCTGCTGGCGACGGCGTCGTTCCTGCCCATCATCCGCACCTTTGCCGCCCCTGCGGGCGTCAATGTGGCCACCAGCGACATCTCCGTCGCCGCCCGCATCCTGGCGCAGTTCCCCGAATACCTGACCGAAGAGCAGCGTGTGCCGGACTACCTGGGCGAGCTGGGCAAGCTGACGCTGCGCCCCGAGGCCAACATCATCAAGCTGCCCAACATCAGCGCCTCCGTGTCCCAGCTGGTGGCGGCCATCAAGGAGCTTCAGGCCAAAGGCTACAAGCTCCCCGACTACCCTGAAAACCCGAAGAACGACGAAGAAAAGGCCATCAAGGCGCGTTACGCCAAGTGCACCGGCTCGGCCGTGAACCCGGTGCTGCGCGAAGGCAACTCGGACCGCCGCGCCCCCCGTGCGGTGAAAGAGTTCGCCCGCAAGAACCCACACAGCATGGCCGAATGGAGCCAAGCTTCGCAATCGCACGTGTCTCACATGCACGCCGGCGACTTCTACCACGGTGAGAAGTCGATCACGCTGGACAAGGCACGCGACGTGAAGATGGAGCTGATCACCAAGAGCGGCAAGACCATCGTGCTCAAGCCCAAGGTTTCCCTGCTCGACCGCGAAGTCATCGACTCGATGTTCATGAGCAAGAAGGCCCTGCTGGCTTTCTACGAGAAGGAAATCGAGGATGCCCGCAAGACCGGCGTGATGTTCTCGCTGCACGTCAAGGCCACCATGATGAAAGTCTCGCACCCCATCGTGTTCGGCCACTGCGTGAAAATCTTCTACAAGGAAGCCTTCGAGAAGCACGGCGAGCTGTTCAAGGAGCTGGGCGTCAACGTCAACAACGGCATGGTCGATCTGTACAACAAGATCGCCAAGCTGCCGCAGTCCAAGCAGGACGAGATCAAGCGCGACCTGCATGCCTGCCATGAGCACCGTCCCGAGCTGGCCATGGTCGACTCGGCCAAGGGCATCACCAACTTCCACTCGCCCAATGACGTGATCGTCGACGCCTCGATGCCGGCCATGATCCGCAACGGCGGCAAGATGTGGGACGCGAACGGCCGCCTGAAGGACGTCAAGGCCGTGATGCCCGAGTCGACCTTCGCCCGCATCTACCAGGAGATGATCAACTTCTGCAAGTGGCATGGCGCTTTCGATCCCAAGACCATGGGCACGGTGCCCAACGTCGGCCTGATGGCCCAGCAGGCCGAGGAATACGGCTCGCACGACAAAACCTTCGAGATCCCCGAGGACGGCATCGCCAACATCACCGACCTGGAAACCGGCGAGGTGCTGCTGAGCCAGAACGTGGAAGAGGGCGACATCTGGCGCATGTGCCAGGTCAAGGATGCCGCGATCCGCGACTGGGTCAAACTGGCCGTCAACCGCGCCCGCAATTCCGGCATGCCGGTGGTGTTCTGGCTGGACGCGTACCGCCCGCACGAAGCCCAGCTGATCCGCAAGGTCAAGATGTACCTGCACGAGCACGACACCAACGGTCTGGACATCCAGATCATGAGCCAGGTGCGCGCGATGCGCTACACGCTGGAGCGCGTGATCCGCGGCCTGGACACCATCAGCGCCACCGGCAACATCCTGCGCGACTACCTGACCGACCTGTTCCCCATCATGGAACTGGGCACCTCGGCCAAGATGCTGTCCATCGTGCCGCTGATGGCCGGTGGTGGCATGTACGAAACGGGCGCCGGTGGTTCGGCACCCAAGCACGTGCAGCAGCTGGTGGAAGAGAACCACCTGCGCTGGGACTCGCTGGGTGAATTCCTGGCCTTGGCCGTGTCGCTGGAGGACCTGGGCCTGAAGACCGGCAACAGCAAAGCCAAGCTCCTGGCCAAGACCCTGGACAGTGCCACGGGCAAGCTGCTGGACAACAACAAGAACCCGTCCCCCAAGACCGGCCAGCTCGACAACCGGGGCAGCCAGTTCTACCTGGCGCTGTACTGGGCACAGGAACTGGCCGCGCAGACCGAGGATGCCGAAATGGCTGCCAAGTTTGCGCCGCTGGCCAAGCAGCTGGCGGACAACGAGCAGGCCATCGTCGCAGAACTGATCGAGGTCCAGGGCAAGCCGGTGGACATTGGCGGTTACTACAAGCCCGACTTCGACAAGCTCTCCACGGTGATGCGTCCGAGCAAGACGCTCAATGCTGCGCTGGAACTGGTGGCCTGATTCTGGTTTGGCCGTTACCCACCATCCAAAAAGCCCGCCTCACGGCGGGCTTTTTTATTGGCGTTGTGGTTCAGCGCCGTCCTTCGAAGGGCAGCCCGCCAAGACGAGACCCCGCCTGAATGCCGCGCTTGGCGAACCAGCCCTGGTGCATCTCCAGCACGTACCGCACCGGCTTGGCGGAACAGTGGGAGTCCAGCGTCCTGGGTTTCATGTCCGCCAGGTTGACGATGGTGCCGTCGTCGGCCACAAAGGCAGCGGTGAGGGGCAGCAGGGTGTTCTTCATCCAGAAGCACTGCCCCGCGGACTCCTCGAAAACGAACAGCATGCCTTCGTTGGCGGGCATCTCAGAACGGAACATGAGACCCGTCGCCCGCTGTTCAGGAGTGGAGGCCACCTGGGCGTGAATCAGGTGCATGCCCGCCTTCAGCGTGACCTTGGGCAGGTCGAGTTGCGGAGCAGTCTGCGACCAAGCAGGAGAGACGAACAGGGCCAGCAGGCCGAGGAGGGTGGTCCGGCGAATCATAGGGAGGTTCTCGTGTCGTGCAAGCGCGCATTGTGCGCGATCAGTCTTGTCAGGCGGAATAGAATTTCCGGCTGTCTGAGCCGATTCCGGCCTCAGAGTTGCCGCATCCATCATTCCACCGGAGATCGTTTTCCATGTATCAGCACATCAAGGTGCCGGCCCAGGGCCAGAAGATCACTGTCAATCAGGACATGTCGCTGAACGTGCCGGATGAGCCTATCGTTCCCTACATCGAAGGCGATGGCACCGGTCTGGACATCACACCGGTGATGCTCAAGGTGGTTGACGCGGCCGTGGAGAAAGCCTACGGCGGCAAGCGCAGGATCCACTGGATGGAGGTGTTCGCGGGCGAGAAGTCGACCAAGGTGTATGGCCCCGACGTCTGGCTGCCGGAAGAGACGCTGGCCGCGCTCAGGGAGTATGTGGTCTCGATCAAGGGCCCTCTGACCACGCCGGTTGGGGGCGGGATCCGTTCCCTGAACGTGGCACTGCGGCAGGAGTTGGACCTGTACGTGTGTCTGCGGCCGGTGCAGTACTTCAAAGGCGTGCCGTCGCCGCTGAAGGAGCCTGAGAAGACCAACATGGTGATCTTCCGAGAAAACTCGGAAGACATCTACGCCGGCATCGAATACGCCGCCCAGAGTGACAAGGCGAAGAAGCTGATCAAGTTCCTGCAGGACGAGATGGGCGTGACCAAAATCCGCTTCCCTGAAACCTCGGGCATCGGCATCAAGCCGGTGTCGATCGAGGGCACCGAGCGGCTGGTGCGCAAGGCGATCCAGTATGCGATCGACAACGACAAGCCCAGCGTGACCCTGGTCCACAAGGGCAACATCATGAAGTTCACCGAGGGCGGTTTCCGCGACTGGGGTTATGCCCTGGCCCAGAAGGAATTCGGCGCCGAGCCCATCGACGGAGGCCCGTGGTGCCAGTTCAAGAACCCCAAAACCGGCCGCAACATCGTGATCAAGGACTCGATTGCGGACGCCTTCCTGCAGCAGATCCTGCTGCGGCCGGCCGAATACTCGGTGATCGCCACGCTCAACCTCAATGGCGACTACGTCTCTGACGCCCTGGCGGCCCAGGTGGGCGGCATTGGCATCGCCCCGGGCGCCAACCTGTCCGACTCGGTGGCCTGCTTCGAAGCCACCCACGGCACCGCGCCGAAATACGCCGGCAAGGACTACGTAAATCCCGGATCCGAGATTCTGTCGGCTGAAATGATGTTGCGCCACATGGGCTGGACGGAGGCCGCCGACCTGATCATTTCGGCCATGGAGCAGGCCATTCTCTCCAAGAAGGTGACCTACGACTTCGCTCGGCTGATGGACGGGGCCACCCAGGTGTCCTGTTCCGGTTTCGGGCAGGTCATGATTGACCACATGTAGGTCCGGTCTTTCCCCCTCCGGGGAAAGGGCACAAAAGCCGCCAGGAATTGCCATTCCTTGGCGGTTTTTTCTTGGCATCCAGGCGGACAATGGCGCCATGGAAAGGGTCAGCAACAGAGACACCAGGCACCCGGCAGGCGCAGCCCGCCCGCCGGAACTTGCCTGGACATGTCCACAGCCCGACTTGCGAGTCAGCTGGCCGCTAGAATCATTTTCATGGCCACGCAGATACCGAAGAAACCCCCAGTTCCAGCCGCTCCGACAGGCGTCGGCAGCGATGACTCGGTGGTGCTTGAGCGGCGCACCCAGCGAACCAAGCCACCACAGATGTTTCAGGTCGTGTTGCTCAACGACGACTTCACGCCCATGGAGTTTGTCGTGCACGTGATCCAGGAGTTTTTCAGCAAGGACCGGGAGACGGCCACCCAGATCATGCTCAAGATCCACCTGGAGGGCAAAGGCATCTGCGGCATCTACACCCGGGACGTGGCCAGCACCAAGGTCGATCAGGTGCTGGCGGCATCCCGAGCCGCTGGTCACCCGCTGCAATGTCTGAGTGAACCGGTTGAATAAAGGCGGGTCTACCCCAACTGATGGTCTCTTCCCTGTAAACCTCTACCCGAACGCTTGCGTTTCAGATTCTCACCAGCCCAAAGGAAGCGTCCATGATTGCCCAGGAACTTGAAGTCAGCTTGCATATGGCCTTCGTTGAGGCTCGCCAGCAACGACACGAATTCATCACGGTTGAGCACCTGCTCTTGGCGCTGCTGGACAACCCCAGCGCGGCCGAGGTGCTGCGCGCCTGCTCGGCCAATATCGACGACCTGCGCAAGTCCCTGACGAACTTCATCAAGGACAACACCCCCCAGGTGGCCGGCACCGACGAAGTGGACACGCAGCCCACGCTGGGCTTCCAGCGGGTGATCCAGCGAGCGATCATGCATGTGCAATCCACCGGGAATGGCAAGAAAGAGGTGACCGGTGCGAACGTGCTGGTGGCCATCTTCGGCGAGAAGGATTCGCATGCCGTGTACTACCTGCACCAGCAAGGCGTGACGCGCCTGGACGTGGTGAATTTCATCGCCCACGGCATCCGCAAGAGCGATCCTCCCGAGTCGTCCAAGCCTGGCGAAAGTGCTGCGGACAATGAAGAGCAGGGTGCTGAGGCCAAGAGCAACGAAAAACAATCACCGCTGGAGCAGTTCACCCAAAACCTCAACCAGGCGGCCAAGGAAGGAAAGATCGACCCGCTGATCGGCCGCGAGTACGAGGTCGAGCGCACGATCCAGATCCTGTGCCGCCGCCGCAAGAACAACCCGCTGCTGGTCGGCGAGGCTGGCGTGGGGAAGACGGCGATCGCCGAAGGCCTGGCCTGGCGCATCACCCAGAACGATGTGCCCGATATCCTGGCCGAGGCCACGGTGTATTCGCTCGACATGGGCGCACTGCTGGCAGGCACCAAGTACCGGGGTGATTTCGAACAGCGCCTCAAGGCGGTCCTCAAATCATTGAAGGACAAGCCCAACGCCATTCTGTTCATCGACGAGATCCACACGCTCATCGGGGCCGGTGCGGCTTCGGGCGGGACGCTGGACGCCTCGAACCTGCTCAAACCGGCGCTGTCCAGCGGCCAGCTCAAGTGCATCGGCGCCACCACCTTCACCGAGTACCGCGGCATCTTCGAGAAGGACGCGGCGCTGTCCCGCCGCTTCCAGAAGGTGGATGTGGTCGAACCGACGGTGGAGCAGACGGTGGATATCCTGAAGGGGCTCAAGAGCCGTTTCGAGGAGCACCACAGCGTCAAGTACGCGGTGGCCGCCCTTCAGGCCGCCGCAGAGCTCTCGGCCAAGTACATCAACGACCGCCATCTGCCGGACAAGGCCATCGACGTGATCGACGAGGCCGGTGCGGCGCAGCGCATCCTCACGCCTTCCAAACGGAAGAAGACCATCGGCAAGGCTGAGATCGAGGAAATCGTGGCCAAGATCGCGCGCATTCCGCCTGCGAACGTGTCCAATGATGACCGAGGCAAGCTGCAGACCTTGGAGCGCGACCTCAAGAGCGTCGTGTTCGGCCAGGACAAGGCGCTGGAGGTGCTGGCCGCCAGCGTCAAGATGGCGCGCTCGGGGCTGGGCAAGGCCGACAAGCCGATCGGCGCCTTCCTGTTCAGCGGCCCCACCGGCGTCGGCAAGACCGAAGCCGCCAAGCAGCTGGCCTACATCATGGGCATCGACCTGATCCGCTTCGACATGTCGGAGTACATGGAGCGGCACGCGGTCAGCCGCCTGATCGGCGCGCCTCCGGGCTATGTCGGTTTCGACCAGGGCGGTCTGCTGACCGAGGCCATCACCAAGAAGCCGCATTGCGTGCTGCTGTTGGACGAGATCGAGAAGGCGCACCCCGACATCTTCAACGTGCTGCTGCAGGTGATGGACCATGGCACGCTGACGGACAACAACGGGCGCAAGGCCGACTTCCGCAACGTCATCATCATCATGACGACCAATGCGGGCGCCGAGACCATGAACAAGGCGACCATCGGCTTCACGAACCCGCGTGTGGCCGGCGACGAAATGGGCGATATCAAACGCCTGTTCACGCCAGAGTTCCGCAACCGGCTGGACGCCATCGTCAGCTTCAAGGCGCTGGATGAGCAGATCATCATGCGCGTGGTGGACAAGTTCCTGCTGCAGCTGGAAGGCCAACTGGCCGAGAAGAAAGTGGAGGTCACCTTCACCGACACGCTGCGCAAGCACCTGGCCAAGAAGGGTTTCGACCCGTTGATGGGGGCGCGTCCGATGCAGCGCCTGATCCAGGACACCATTCGCCGCGCGCTGGCCGACGAGCTGCTGTTCGGACGCCTGACCGAGGGCGGGCGCCTGACGGTGGACCTGGAGTCCAAGGTCGGCGAGGACGGCAAGGAAACGCAGGAGGTCAAACTCGACATCCAGCCGCTGCCCAAGAAGGAAGGCAAGGCCAAGCCCGAAGAGGCCACAGCGGGCTGATCGCCGCCGGCATGTTCAAAAAGAAACCCGGCAATGCCGGGTTTCTTTTTGGGCGCAGCGAGCCGAAGACCCGGCGATCACTGAGTCCGCCAGGCGAGCACGGCGTCCGCCCAGCGGTTGCCCAGCTTGGACTCCCCGCTGACATTGGGATGGACGCCGTCGTAGTTGTCGCCGGTGGAATACCCACTGGCCTGGTTGACCACCGCGATCGGCGATGTGGCGCTGGACCGGCCGGACGCGACGCCGTCGATCAGGCGGTTGAGGGCTGCGGTGCCGGAGGGGTCGGGTGCCGCCGGGATGATTTTGGCCAGCAGGATATGGGCGTCCGGCTTGCCTGCGCGGATCGCGTCGATGACGCCGCCGAGCTCGGCGGCGATGCCACTGGCCGACTGGCCTGCGAGCACGTCGTTGGTGCCCAGATGCACCAGAACGACATCGGGCTGTGCCTGGGCCACCAGCCCGCCCACCCGGGGCGCGAGCTCGTTGACCGAATAGTCCCAGTAGCCTTCGTGGTCCAGGTCGAAGTCGGCGTTGGGTGGGTTGACCGACCCGCTGTCGCGTGAGCCTCTGGACACGCCCGATTTGCTGCCGACCAGGTTGACCGAGCAGCCCGCGCCGTTCAGGCGCTGCCACAGCACCCGGCGGTAGCTGTTGTGGCCGGCTTCGCCCTCGGTGATGGAGTCGCCCAGAGGCATGATGCGCAACGGGCCGCCACTGAGGCCACAGCTGGCCACCTTCTCGGCCGAGCTGCCACCACCTCCGGCGTCGTCGCCACTGTCGCCGCCGCCGCAGGCGCTCAACAGGGCACTGAGGCCGACCAGGCAGGCATGAGCTAAAAAGCGCTGGGGCATATGTAAGGTCCTTGGCGAATGGTTTGAAGGTTCAGCGCTTGCCGCCGAGCAGACTGCCCAGCACGCCGCGCACGATCTGGCGACCGATGCCGCTGGCCACGCTGCGGGCGGCGGTCTTGGCCATGGTCTGGACGATGCCGTCGTACTGTCCACCGCGCGGGCCGGTCCGACCAAACAGCGCTTCGTTCAGCATGCCGCCGATGCCGCCGCTTTCCGCTTCGGCTTTCTTGCCTGCAGCGCCGGGGATGCGAGGGGTCTTGGGTGCATCTTGCGGTGCGGCGTCGGCATCGTCTGCGGCACCCGCATGCTTGCGGAACATCTCATAGGCGCTTTCGCGGTCCACCACCTTCTCGTACACGCCGGCCACCAGCGAACCCTGGAGCAGCGCTTTGCGCTGTTCGGGGGTGATGGGCCCGAGCTGGCTGCCCGGGGGCAGCACGAACACGCGCTCCGTCTCGCTCGGGCGTCCTTTGCTGTCGAGCAGGCTGACCAGCGCCTCGCCCACCGCCAGCTCGGTGATGGCGGCTTCGATGTCCAGTCCGGCTTTTGGGCGCATGGTCTCGGCGGTCGCCTTGACGGCCTTCTGGTCGCGCGGGGTGAAGGCGCGCAGCGCGTGCTGCACGCGGTTGCCCAACTGCCCGAGCACGGAATCCGGGATGTCCAGCGGGTTCTGCGTCACGAAATACACGCCGACGCCTTTGGAACGCACCAGGCGCACCACCAGTTCGATGCGCTCGACCAGGATCTTGGGCGCTTCGTCGAACAGCAGGTGGGCTTCGTCGAAGAAGAACACCAGCTTGGGTTTCTCGGGGTCGCCGATCTCGGGCAGGCTCTCGAACAGCTCCGACAGCATCCACAGCAGGAAGGTGGCGTACAGGCGCGGCGCGTTCAGCAGCTTGTCGGCGGTCAGCACGTTGATCACGCCCTTGCCACCCACGGTCTGCATGAAGTCGCTGATGTCGAGCATGGGCTCGCCAAAGAACTTGTCGCCGCCTTGCTGCTCGATCTGCAGCAAGCCGCGCTGGATGGCGCCGATGCTGGCGGCGCTGATGTTGCCGTACTCGGTGGTGAACTGCTTGGCGTTGTCTCCCACATGCTGGAGCATGGCGCGCAGGTCTTTCATGTCCAGCAGCAGCAGGCCGTTGTCGTCCGCGATCTTGAACACCAGGTTGAGAACGCCGGCCTGGGTTTCGTTGAGGTCCAGCATGCGCGAGAGCAGCAGTGGGCCCATGTCGGACACGGTGGCCCGCACCGGATGGCCCTGCTCGCCGAACACGTCCCACAGCGTGGTGGGGCAGGCTTGCGGTGGGGTGGGGGTGAGGCCCCGGTCGGCCAGGATCTTGCGGACTTTGTCGGGCAGGTTGCCGGTCTGGCTGATGCCGGTGAGGTCGCCCTTGACGTCGGCCATGAACACCGGCACGCCGATGTTGGAGAACTGTTCGGCCAGGGTCTGCAGTGTCACCGTCTTGCCGGTACCGGTGGCGCCGGTGATCAGCCCGTGGCGGTTGGCCAGACCGGGCAGCAGGTGGCACTGTGTACTGGCGTTCTGGGCGATCAGCATCGGTTCGGCCATGTCGGGCATCCTTGCAGAGAGAGGAGAGGGTGGGTCGTAAAATCGAGAGTTATTACACCAAATTCTGGTCAGAAAAAAGGACTCTCTCGTGGCTGGACACAGCAAATGGGCCAACATTCAACACCGCAAGGGCCGGCAGGATGAGAAGCGGGGAAAGATCTGGACGCGCGTGATCCGAGAGATCACGGTCGCAGCCCGCACGGGCGGTGGCGACCCGGCCATGAACCCGCGCCTGCGGCTGGCGATTGACAAGGCCAAGGCGGCCAACATGCCGGCCGACCGCATCAAGTACAACGTCGACAAGGCTTCGGGCAACCTCGAAGGCCAGGCGCTGGAAGAGATCCGCTACGAGGGCTACGGCATCGGTGGCGCCGCCATCATCGTCGACACCATGACCGACAACAAGGTGCGCACCGTGGCCGAGATCCGCCACGCGTTCAGCAAGTACGGTGGCAACCTGGGCACCGAAGGTTCGGTGGCCTTTCAGTTCAAGCACTGCGGTCAGATCATCTTTGCGCCCGGCACGAGCGAAGACAAGGTCATGGAAGTGGCGCTGGAAGCCGGGGCTGAAGACGTGATCACCGACGACGATGGCGCCATCGAGGTGCTGACCGCCTACACCGACTTCGAAGCGGTGAAGAACGCGCTGGAAGCGGCTGGCCTCAAGCCCGAAGTGGCCGAGGTGACCATGCGGCCCGAAAACACCATCGAGCTGACCGGCGACGACGCCGCCCGCATGCAGAAGCTGCTGGATGTCATCGAAGACCTGGACGATGTGCAGGACGTGTTCCACAACGCCGAGATCAACGAATGAAAGTCCTGGTGATTGGCGGCGGTGGCCGCGAGCACGCGCTGGCGTGGAAGCTCAAGCAGTCTGAAGGCGTGGAGCAGGTGTTTGTCGCACCGGGCAATGCGGGCACCGCGCGCGATGTGCAGCTGACGAACCTGCCCATCACCGACAAGGTGGCGCTGCGCGAATGGGCGCAGGCCAACGGCATCGGCCTGACCGTGGTCGGCCCCGAGGCGCCGCTGGCGGCCGGTGTGGTGGACGAGTTCCGTGCCCATGGTCTGGCCATCTTCGGTCCGACGCAGAAGGCCGCGCAACTCGAAAGCTCCAAGGCCTTCAGCAAGGCCTTCATGCAGCGCCATGGCATTCCCACGGCCGAGTACCAGACCTTCACCGACGCGGCGCAGGCCCATGCCTATGTGGACGCCAAGGGCGCGCCCATCGTGATCAAGGCCGACGGGCTGGCAGCGGGCAAGGGCGTGGTGGTGGCGATGTCGCTGGTCGAAGCGCACGAGGCCATCGACTTCATGCTGCTGGACAACAAGTTGGGCGTGGCGCACAACGAAGGCGGCGCTCGTGTGGTGATTGAGGAGTTCCTCGAAGGCGAAGAGGCCAGCTTCATCGTGCTGTGCGACGGAGTGAACGCGCTGGCGCTGGCCACCAGCCAGGACCACAAGCGCCTGCTGGACGCCGACCAGGGTCCGAACACCGGCGGTATGGGCGCCTATTCGCCTGCGCCGGTGGTGACGCCCGCGGTGCACCAGCGCGCCATGGACGAGGTGATCCTGCCCACGCTGCGTGGGATGGCGGCCGACGGCATTCCTTACACCGGTTTCCTGTACGCCGGCCTGATGATCACGCCCGATGGCCGTGTGAAGACGCTCGAATTCAACTGCCGCATGGGCGACCCGGAGACCCAGCCGATCATGATGCGGCTGCGTTCCAACCTGGCCCAGGTGCTGCTCTCGGCCACCCGCGCCGAGCTGGACCAGGTGACGCTGGACTGGGACCCGCGCGTGGCGCTGGGCGTGGTGCTGGCCGCCGCCGGTTACCCCATGAACCCGCGCAAGGGCGACGCCATCAGTGGCCTGCCAGCCGACGAGGCCGACCGCATGGTGTTTCACGCCGGAACGGCCGATGCCAACGGTCAGGTGGTGGTCTCGGGCGGCCGCGTGCTGTGCGTGACGGCGCTGGCCGACACGGTGGCCGCCGCGCAGCAGAAGGCCTACGGCGTGGTCGATGGCATCCGCTTCGACGGCATGCAGTGCCGCCGCGACATCGGTTATCGGGCGCTCTGACCATGAAAAATCCCACCCAGAGGGTCCGCGACTACCTCGTCAACCTCCAGGACCGCATCACGTCCACCATTGCCGTGGTGGATGGCGGGAGCTTCGTCGTGGACCACTGGAAAAAGCCGGCGGGCGAGCGCCTGCAGGGCAGCGGGATCACGCAGATCCTCGAAAACGGCCCGGTGTTTGAGCGGGCGGGGTGCGGGTTCTCCCATGTCACAGGGCTCGCCTTGCCGCCATCGGCCACCCAGCACCGGCCGGAACTCTCGGGGGCGCCTTTCGAGGCCGTGGGCGTCTCGCTGGTGTTTCACCCGCGCAACCCCATGGTGCCGACGGTCCACATGAACGTGCGCATGATCGCTGCCACGCCGAAGGGCGGGCAGCCGGTGTGCTGGTTCGGCGGTGGCATGGACCTGACGCCGTACTACGGTTTCGAGGAAGACGCCGAACACTTCCACCGCACCTGCAAGGCCGCGCTGGACCCGTTTGGCGTTGACAAGTACCCCCGCTTCAAAAAGTGGTGCGACGAATACTTCTACCTGAAGCACCGCGACGAACAGCGCGGCATCGGTGGCGTGTTCTTCGACGACTTCTCGGAGCTGGGCTTCGAGGGCAGTTTCGCCATGATGCGATCGGTGGGCGATGCGTTCCTGGACGCTTACCTGCCCATCGTGGACCGTCGCAAGACGCTTCCTTCTGGTGAGCGTGAGCGGGAGTTCCAGCTCTACCGCCGTGGCCGCTATGTGGAGTTCAACCTGGTCTGGGACCGTGGCACCCACTTCGGCTTGCAATCTGGCGGGCGCAGCGAGTCCATCCTGTTGTCCATGCCCCCCCTGGTGAGCTGGTCCTACCAGCGCCAGGAAGCGCCCGGCTCCCACGAGGCACGGCTCTACAGCGACTTCCTGGTGCGCAAGGACTGGGTTTGATGTCTTCTGGGCGGTCGAACGACCGGACGGTGCCCGTACGAAGGGTCGGCCTGTTCGGCGGCGCATTCGATCCGCCGCACCGTGCGCACCGACTGTTGGTGGAGTCTGCGCTGGATGTGCTGCGGCTCGACCGCCTGCACATCCTGCCCACCGGGCGTGCCTGGCACAAGGCGCGCGCGCTCAGCCCGGCGGAGCACCGGCTGGCCATGTGTGAGCTGGCCTTTGGCGACCTGGGGCGCGTGTGCGTGGACCGCCGCGAAATCGATCGCCCGGGCGACTCGTACACCATCGACACCCTGAACGAACTGGCGCGTGAATATCCGGGTGCCGAGCTGTTCCTGATCATCGGCGAAGACCAGCTGGCCGCATTCAGGACCTGGAAGCGCTGGCCAGAGGTGCTTGACCTGGCGCGGCTGGTGGTGGCGGGACGTCCCGGCTTCCCGTCTCCTGCGACCCGCGTATCTGGTGATGCCAGCGACGACCCGCCCGTGCCCCACCTTCGGCTTCCGTTGCCGCTTTTGCCCATCAGCTCCACCGCCCTCCGCTCGATGGCGTCTGCCGGCGCGGCGCCCCAGGAACTGGCCGCGCTGGTGCCCGAAGCCGTCGCCGGCTATATTTCCACCCATTCCCTTTACCAACAGCCTTCATGACCAGCGAAACCACCGCCAAAAAAGACATCCAGAAACTCCAGCGTGCCATCGTCGACGGTCTGGAGGACGTCAAGGGCCAGGACATCGTGGTCTTCAATACCGAAACGCTGTCCCCGCTGTTCGAACGCGTGATCATCGCCAGCGGCACCTCCAACCGGCAGACCAAGGCGCTTGCGTCCAGCGTTCGCGACGCTGTGCGGGAGGCCGGCTTCGACAAACCCCGCATCGAGGGCGAGGACAACGGTGAGTGGATCATCATCGACTGCGGTCAGGCGGTCGCCCATGTGATGCAACCGGTGATCCGGCAGTACTACCGCCTCGAAGAGATCTGGGGCCAGAAGCCGGTACGACTCAAGAGTGCTGCCGAGAAGGCCGCCGAGGCGCGCGCGGCCGCCAAGCCGGCGAGCAAGACCACCCGCAAGGGCGTCGAGAAAGAGGTCAAGCCGGTGGACGCCAAGTCCGTGGCCCGCAAGCAGGCCAAGGCGGCCGCTGCTGCGGCGGCACCCGCGAAAGCGCCAGCCAAGAAGGCCACAGCCAAGACTGCAGCCGTCAAGACACCCGCGGCCAAGGCGACACGCAAGACCGCTGGCTCGGCCAAGACGGCCCAACCCAAAGCGGTGCTGCCCAAGCTGGTCGTGAACAAGCCCAAGCCGGCGGCGAAAAAACCCGCCGCCGCGAAAAAGGCCGCGCCCAAGAAGAAGGCATGAAGCTGGTGATCGTCGCAGTCGGGCAGCGCATGCCCGACTGGGCCCAGACCGCCTACGACGACTACGCCAAGCGCTTTCCGCCCGAGCTCCGGGTGGAACTCAAAACCGTCAAGACCGAGCCGCGCGGCGCCAAGACGGTGGAAACCGTTATGGCCGCCGAACGCGAGCGCATCGTGGCCGCGCTGCCCAAGGGCTGTCGCGTGGTGGTGCTCGACGAACGAGGTGCGCAGCTGACCACCAAGGCGCTGGCCCAGCAGCTCAAGGCCTGGCAGCTCGGTGGCGACGATGTGGCGCTGGTGATCGGTGGGCCGGACGGTCTCGAACCGGCGTTTCGGGAGGCGGCCCACCAGCGCATCCGCCTGTCGGACATGACGCTGCCCCACGCCATGGTCCGGGTGCTGCTGATCGAGCAGCTCTATCGCGCATGGTCGATCAACGCCAACCACCCTTACCACCGGGAATGATCCGCCGTGAGTGACTTCATCTACCTGGCTTCCCAGAGCCCCCGCCGCAAGCAGTTGCTTGAACAGTGGGGTGTGCGCTGCGAGCTGCTGTTGCCCGATGCCGACGAGGATGTCGAGGCCCTGGAGGCGGTGAAACCCGGCGAGGCGCCTGCCGCCTACGTGCAGCGGGTCACCGCTCTGAAGCTGGAGGCGTCCGTTGACCGGCTTCGGCGCAGGGGATGGCTGCTGGCGCCGGTGCTGTGCGCAGACACCACCGTGACGCTCGGGCGCCGCATTCTGGGCAAGCCTGCCGACGCCGCCGAGGCCCGGCGCATGCTGTCCGATCTGTCCGGCCGTCGCCATCGCGTGCTGACGGCGGTGGCGGTGGCGCGACCCGGGGTCCGGGGTCCGGGCCGCCAGTGGGCGGCGCTGTCCACCTCGCAGGTCGAGTTCGACCCGTGGAGCGGCGCGGACATCCGGCGCTACGTGGACAGCGGCGAGCCCATGGGCAAGGCTGGTGCCTATGCCATCCAGGGCGCGGCGGCCCTGCACATCCGGCACATCAGCGGCAGTTACTCGGGCATCATGGGTTTGCCGGCCCATGAAACCGCGCAACTCCTGCGGTCTGCGGGCGTGCGGCTGGCCTGCTGAACCCTGAACACAATCACGAGGCATCGATGAGCCAGGACATCCTGATCAACTGGGCACCCCAGGAAACCCGCGTGGCGGTGGTGGAGCAGGGCGCGGTGCAGGAAGTGCACCTCGAACGCACGCTGGAGCGCGGCCTCGTGGGGAACATCTACCTGGGCAAGGTGTCTCGCGTGCTGCCGGGCATGCAATCGGCCTTCATCGACATTGGCCTGGACCGTGCGGCCTTCCTGCACGTCGCTGACCTGATGCCCAACATCAACGCCAAGCACGCGGCGCCGCGCGAGCGTGCCGCCGCCCAGCCGGGGTCCGAGGCCCCCAACGGCGGCGCCAACCGCGTGCTGACCCCTGACCCGGTGCAACCGATCGAGCGGCAGATCTTTGAAGGACAGGCGCTGATGGTCCAGGTCCTGAAGGACCCGATTGGCACCAAGGGCGCGCGCCTGACCGCTCAGATCAGCATCGCGGGCCGGCTGCTGGTGTTTCTGCCGCAGGACAACCACATCGGCGTGTCGCAGAAGATTCCCTCGGCTCAGCGCGAGTCGCTGCGCCAGCGCCTGCTGACGCTCACGGCCATGCCCGATGGCAGCGCGGCCGGTGGCTTCATCCTGCGCACCAACGCCGAGGACGCCAGCGACGAAGAACTGGGCGAAGACATCGCCTACCTGCGCAAGACCTGGCAACGCATCAAGGATGCGGCTTCGCGCCAGCCTGCGGCCACCGTGCTGCATGTGGACCTCAACCTGATGCAGCGGGTGTTGCGCGACCTGGTGGGCGCGCAGACCCACTCGATCCGTATCGATTCCCGCGAGCAGTTCGGGCTGCTGCACTCCTTCGCTGCGGAGTTCATGCCCGATACCGCCAGCAAGCTGCAGCTCTACACCGGCGAGCGACCGATCTTCGACCTGTTCAACATCGACGAGGAAATAACGCGCGCGCTCAGTCGTCGGGTCGACCTCAAGTCTGGTGGTTATCTGGTGATCGACCAGACCGAAGCGCTGACCACGGTCGACGTGAACACGGGCGGGTTCGTCGGGGCCCGCAATTTCGATGACACCGTCTTCCGCACCAACCTGGAAGCCGCGCAGGCCATTGCGCGGCAACTGCGGCTGCGCAATCTGGGCGGCATCGTCATTGTGGATTTCATCGACATGGTGCGCGAAGACCACCGTGACGCCGTGCTGACCGAGTTCCGCAAGCAGTTGTCGCGGGACCGCGTCAAGACCATGACCGGCGGCTTTTCGCAGCTCGGTCTGGTGGAGATGACCCGCAAGCGCACCCGCGAGTCCCTGGCCCACATGCTCAGCGAACCGTGCCCGTCCTGCGATGGCAAGGGTGTGGTGAAAACCGCGCGCAGCGTGTGCTACGACATCCTGCGCGAAATCCTGCGCGAGGCGCGTGCCTTCAGCCCACGCGAGTTCCGGGTGGTGGCTTCACCCCGGGTGATCGAGCTTTTTCTGGACGAGGAGGGGCAGCACCTGGCGGGTCTTTCGGACTTCATCGGCAAGCCCATCTCTCTGCAGGCCGAGAGCTCGATGACCCAGGAGCAGTACGACATCGTCCTGCTCTGAGTCCAGGTTCACGCCGCCTCGGGCTCCGGCGAGAAGCCCTGGGCGTGCAGACGTGCGTAGAGGCCGCCCGCGCGCAGCAGCACCTGGTGGGTGCCTTGCTCCTCGATGCGGCCGTTGGCCAGCACGACCACGCGGTCGGCGTGCTCGATGGTCGAGAGCCGGTGGGCGATCACCAGCGTCGTGCGGCCTTTCATGAGGCGGGCCAGCGCTTCCTGCACCAGCCGCTCGGACTCGTTGTCCAGCGCCGAGGTGGCTTCGTCGAGGATCAGGACCGGCGCATCCTTGTAGATCGCCCGGGCAATCGCCAGGCGCTGGCGCTGTCCGCCCGACAGCTCGGCGGCGTTGTGTCCGACGCTGCTGTGGATGCCCCTCGGAAGCCTTGCAACCAGTTCGCCCAGGTTGGCCGAATGCAGGGCGGCGAGCACCTTCTCCTCGTCGATGGCACCTTCCGCGGCCCCCAGCGCCACGTTGGCGGCGAGCGTGTCGTTGAGCATGATCACGTCCTGGCTGACCATCGCGAACTGCCTGCGCAGGCAGTGCAGGTCCCAATCCGTCAGGACCACACCGTCGAGCAGCACGTCGCCGTGCAGCACCTCGACAAAACGGGGCAGCAGGTTGGCGAGGGTTGTCTTGCCGGAGCCGGACGGGCCGACCAGCGCCAGGACCTCGCCGGGCTGCACCTGCAGCGACACGCCGCACAGCGCCGTGCGGTTGACCTCGTCGTCGCTGGTGTTTTCGTCGTCCCGCGACGGGTAACGCACCCAGACGTCCTTCAGCTCGATGGCGCCCTGGACGCGCTCGGCCTGGTGGGTGCCGCTGGACTGTTCGGGTGTGTCCTCGATCAGCTCCAGTCCGCGCTCCAGGGCCGCCAGGCCCCTGGTGATGGGGCCGGCGATCTCGGCCAGGTGCCGGATAGGCGCCACCAGCATCAGCATGGCCGTGACGAAGGCCACAAAATTGCCGACAGTGACGCCGCTGCGGCTGCTCTGCCACAAGGCCACCGCGATCACCGCAGACAGCGCCACCGCCGCCAGCATCTGCGTCAAGGGTGTCATTGCGGCCTGCGCGATGGTCGACTTCAGTGCCAGCCGCCGCAGGCGCACGCTCAGCGACTCGAAGCGCTCGGACTGACGCTCCTGCGCGCCGTGCAGACGGACCATGCGGTGGGCGAGGGCATTCTCCTCGACCACATAGGCCAGCTCGTCGGTGGCTTGTTGGCTGGATTTGGTGAGGCTGTAGAGGCGGCGCGAGAGCACCCGCATCACCACCACCAGCGCCGGGAACAGGAAGAGCACGATGAGGGTGAGCTTCCAGTTCAGATACATGAGATAGCCCAACAACGCCAGCAGTGTGAGGCTGTCCTTGGCCAGGGTCAGCAGTGCGTTGACCAGCAGGGTTGAGCCTGTCTGCACTTCGTAGACCAGTGTGTTGGAGAGCTTGCTGGCGCTCTGGCGGGCGAACAGCGTCAGCTGCGCGTCGTTGAGCTTGGCAAACATGGCGCGTCGAAGATTGAGCAGGCCCAGGCTGGCGGTGTAGGACAGTGCGTACTGCGCGAGGAAGCCGGCCAGCCCGCGGATGCCGAACAGTCCCACCAGAGCCACAGGGACCATCCAGAGGTCGATGTTTCCTTCAGAGAAGCCACTGTCCAGCAGCGTCTTGAGTAGCGCGGGAATCATCGGCTCGGTGAGTGCTCCGATGATGGTGCAGATCACCGCCAGCACGATGCCCGCCGACGCCGAGCGGAAGTAAGGCCAGAACCTCACCAGGCGCTCACGGATGGTGGCGGAGGGTGGTGCAGCAGGGGTGGAAGGCGAGGTCAAGGCGGCGGTCGGTGGTTCGTGAGGCTCGGCGAGAGGGCTCCGGGCCCGGGTGCAGCAAGGATATGGCACATCTTGTCACGGTCGGGGAATGCGCTTCCGGTATTATCCGACGGCAGCGCTTTCTGTCGCTGACACCAACACCCGACGCATGCTGGATTTGAATCGACCCGAATGGCTGCCCACGCGGCGGCATCTGTTGTCCCAAGCCGCCGTCCTCCCGCTGGCGGCACTTCCCCTCCAAAACGCTCTGGCGCAGTTTCGCGTCGAAGTCTCCGGCGCTGGTGTGACCCAGATTCCGATTTCTGGCGTGGCTTTCCGCGACAACGGTCTGGCCAATCAGGACATGATCGCGATTGTCCGGGCCGACCTCGAGCGCAGTGGGCAGTTCAAGTTCATCGAGCCGCTGCCGGTCCGTCTGGACGAGACCTCGAGACCCGATCTGGCTGCCTGGCGCGAGAAAGGCACGGACGCTCTGCTGACCGGCAGCGTGTCCAAGCTTGCCGATGGACGCTTCGACATCCGCTTCCGGCTCTGGGATTCGGTTCGCGGACAGGACCTTGGAGGGCTCAGCTACCCGGTCAACGCCAGCGATCTGCGTTACGCGGCGCACCGTATCGCCGACTACGTGTACGAGAAGCTCACGGGTGAAAAAGGGGTGTTCGCCACCCGCATCGCGTACGTGACCAAGAACGGTCCGCGCTACACCCTGCTGGTGGCCGACTCCGATGGTGAAAACGCGAAGGCCACACTGAGCAGTCCTGAACCGATCATTTCCCCGAGCTGGGCGCCCGGTGGTGGGCAACTGGCCTATGTGTCGTTCGAATCGCGCAAACCCGTCATCTACTCGCACGATGTAGCCACCGGAAAAAGGCGCCTGCTGGCCAACTTCCGCGGCTCCAACAGTGCGCCCTCCTGGTCGCCGGATGGTCGCCAGGTCGTGGCCACACTGTCTCTCTCGGGCAATGCGCAGGTGTATGCCATGGACGCCAATGGCGGCCAGCCGCGCCGGCTGACCCAGTCGGGCAGCATCGACACCGAGCCAGTGTTCAGTGCCGATGGTCGCTCGATCTTCTTCGTGAGCGACCGTGGTGGCTCGCCCCAGATCTACCGCATGGGTGCCGGCGGCGAAAACCCTCAGCGCCTGACCTTCACCGGCAACTACAACATCTCTCCGGCACCCAGCCCGGACGGGCGCTGGCTGGCTTTCATCTCCCGCGTGGGCGGGGCATTCCGCCTGCACGTCATGGAGCTGTCCAGTGGCAATGTCACTGCGCTGAGCGATGCGAGCGCAGACGAAAGCCCCAGTTTTGCACCCAACAGCCGACTCATCGTGTACGCCACCCGTGATCGAGGCCAAGAGGCTCTGATGACGTCGACCGTCGACGGTCGTGTCAAGACGCGGCTGACCGGTGCCCAGGGCGACATCCGAGAGCCCGAGTGGGGTCCGTTCGTCCGCTGACCCCTGCCGCTTTGGTGCCTTGCCTCTTTTCAAAACCAACCAACCCGATTCAGAAAGGGACCTGTCAATGAACAACACCTCGACCCCGGCTGCGCAACGCAAAACTTCCCAATGGGCCTCCCGGCTCGGCGCCTTGATCCTGGTGGCATCGCTCGCGGCCTGCGGCTCCAGCGTGAAGCTGGATGAAGCGCCGGTCGAAGACCGCAACACCACCACTGGCCAGGCCGGTCAGGATGGCACCGGTTCCGGCGTCGATCCGCGTGGCGTCACCGGGGTGCAGGTTCCTGGCATGGACTCTGAGCAGCCTGCTGCGCTCTCCCGCATCGTCTATTTCGACTACGACAGCTTCGAGATTCGTGCCGAATACACCGCGGCTCTGGAAGCCAACGCCCGCTATCTCAAGGCCAACCCGAACCGCAAGGTGGCGCTAGAAGGTCATACCGACGAGCGCGGTGGCCGTGAGTACAACCTGGCGCTGGGCCAGAAGCGCGCAGAGGCCGTTCGCCGTTCGCTGGCGCTGCTGGGTGTGAGCGAGTCCCAGATGGAGCCGGTGAGCTTCGGGGAAGAGAAGCCCGCCGCGATGGGCATGGACGAGACGTCCTATGCCAAGAATCGCCGCGTGGAAATGACCTACCGCTGACATGACCGTGCGCACATCTGCTGTCCTGTCTGTTCGAGTCGCAGCTGCCATGGCGCTGGTTGGCGCTTGCCTGTGGCCGCTGCAGGCCCATGCCTTGTTCGACGACGATGAGGCGCGCAAGGCGATCCTGGACCTTCGGCAGAAATTTGACGCTTACAAGCTGGAAATCGATGCAAAGCTCAATCGCATGGCAGCAGAGTCGCGCGATGCGGGCTCGGCCGGCCAGCGGAGCCTGCTGGAGCTCTCCAACCAGAACGAACAGCTCAGGTCTGAGATTGCCCGTCTGCGTGGCCAGAACGAGCAACTGGCTCGCGAGGTGTCCGAGCTGCAGCGCTTGCAGAAGGATGTCCAGGCGGGTGTTGATGCGCGTCTGAAACAGGTTGAGCCCAGCAAGGTGTCGGTCGACGGCGCGGAGTTCTCTGCGTCACCAGAGGAGCAGCGCGAATACGACGCAGCCATGGAACTGCTGCGCAAGTCGGACTTCGCCGGAGCCGCCTCCGCCTACTCGGCCTTCCTGCGGCGTTTCCCCGGCAGTGGTTACATCCCTTCTGCCCTGTACTGGCAGGGCAATGCCTTGTACGCCACCCGTGCCTACAAGGAGTCGATTGACAGCCACCGGCGTCTGGTGAGTCAGTACCCGACCCACATGCGCACCCCTGAAGCCATGCTCGCGATGGCCAACAGCCAGGTTGAACTCAAGGACAGCAAGTCGGCCAAGCGCACGCTGGAGACCCTGGTCCGGACCTATCCCCAGTCCGAAGCAGCTGCAGCGGGCCGCGAGCGTCTGTCGCGTCTGCGCTGATCCTGCCAGAAGCCTCCACCCCGCCTGGGGTGGAGGGCCGCTTCTACAATCGCCGGATGGACCTCGCCGGCATTCAAACTCTTCAAACCACTGTTCTCTGGGCCGCATTCGCGGCCTCTTGTCTTTTCGGCTTCATCGCCCAGCGGACGCAGTTCTGCACCATGGGGGCGGTGAGCGACATCGTCAACATGGGGTCCTGGACCCGCATGCGGATGTGGGGCATGGCGGTGGGTGTGGCCATGATCGGCTTCTACGGCATGGGCTGGCTGGGCTGGATCGACACCGGCAAGACCATCTACAGCTCCGGGCGCATCATCTGGCTGTCCGCGCTCGTGGGCGGCCTGCTGTTCGGCTTCGGCATGGTGCTGGCCTCCGGCTGCGGCAGCAAGACGCTGGTGCGCATCGGAGCGGGCAGCCTGAAGTCGCTGGTGGTGTTCTTCGTCATGGGCTTTTTTGCGTTCGCCACCCTGCGCGGAGTTTTTGCCGTGCTGCGCGTGAATACGGTTGACAAGGTCGCCGTGGACATTGCTGCTGGCGGGAGTGTGCCCATGTGGTTGACGCAGTTTTTCGGTTTTGCTCCCGACGTGTCCGGTCTGGTTGCCGCGCTGCTGGTGGGGGGCGCGCTGATGTTCTGGGCGCTGCTAGGGAAGGACTTCCGCACGCCGGACGGATTGCTGGCCGGTGTCGGGCTGGGCGCGGTGATCGCATGGATGTGGTGGATCAGTGGCCACCTTGGCTTTGTGCCAGAGCATCCCGAGACGCTGGAATCGGTGTATCTCGCGACAAACAGCGGGCGCATGGAATCGCTGACCTTCACGGCGCCGATGGCCTACCTGCTGGATTGGCTCATTTTCTACAGTGACACCTCCAAGGTGCTGACACTGGGCGTGGTGACGGTGGTCGGCGTGGTCGTTGGCTCGTTCGTTCAGTCGCTGCTGTCTCGCAGCTTTCGCTGGGAGGGATTTCGCGACACCCAGGACACGGCGTTGCACCTTGCTGGAGCCGCCTGCATGGGTGTGGGCGGCGTGACCGCCATGGGTTGCACGGTCGGCCAGGGACTGTCGGGTCTGTCCACGCTGAGCCTGACCAGTGCCATTGCAGTGACCGGCATCATGATCGGGGCTGTACTGGGCTTCCGTTTCCAGATCTGGCTGCTTGAACGCGAATGAACGCAGATTTCGACAGGCGCTTCGGCGGCATGCGCCGCCTCTACGGCGTTCAGGGCGCACAAGCGGTGTTTGACGCGCATGTGATGGTGGTGGGCATTGGAGGGGTGGGGTCCTGGGCCGTGGAAGGCCTCGCGCGCAGCGGCGTGGGGCGCCTGACGCTGGTCGACATGGACCATGTGGCCGAGTCCAATATCAATAGACAGATCCATGCGCTGACCGACACCTTGGGCATGGCCAAGGTCGCGGCCATGCGCGAGCGGATTGCGCAGATCAACCCTGCATGCGTGGTCGAGACAGTCGACGACTTCGTGACGGAGGAAAACTGGCCTGTGCTCGGCGCTAGGCTGCTGGAGCATGCAGGACCGGTCGCAGTCATCGATGCCTGTGATCAGGTGCGTGCCAAAACGGCCATGGCGGCGTGGGCCATGGCGTGCGGGGCCAACTTTGTGTCCGTGGGCGCAGCGGGGGGCAAACGCAAGCCGCAGGCCGTCGAGGTTGGAGACTTGGCCGAGGTCACCCACGACCCGCTGCTAGCCCAGTTGCGGTACAGGCTGCGCAGGGCACACGGCGCGCCACGCACCCGTCGCATGGGTGTGAGCTGTGTGTTCAGCCGCGAGGCCGTGGCGCCGCCCGATGCGTCGTGCAATCTTTCGTCATCCGATGGATCGCTCAACTGCCATGGTTACGGGTCGGTGGTCAGCGTGACGGCAAGCTTCGGGCTGTGTTCGGCGGGGAGCGTGCTCAACGCTCTCGCAGATTGCGCATCAAACAAACTGGGCATGCTTTCGAAACGGCCTGAAATGACGCTATAATTTGAGGCTTCGCGCTATCCGATTCGTAAGACAACGGAATGTGTGCGGGGCGTTAGCTCAGTTGGTAGAGCAGCGGACTCTTAATCCGTAGGTCGAGTGTTCGAGTCACTCACGCCCCACCAGTTTATTTGGTATGTGAAGCTCCTGGCTGAAGTCAGGGTCACCGTTCGATTTGATGGGACGTTAGCTCAGTTGGTAGAGCAGCGGACTTTTAATCCGTTGGTCGGCAGTTCGAGCCTGCCACGTCCTACCAAAATCCCCTTGTGGGACAAGGAAAGCCCGCTACTAAAACGGTAGCGGGCTTTTTTGTTTGTTGCTCCGTTACCAGAGCATTACCAGTTTCGCGACGAGTGCTCCTGTGTGTGGCATGGGCGCATCACACTCGTGTGGTGTCTTCCTTCGCTCAGCGCGCCAGGGGCAGCGAGTCAATCAGGGCCTCGATATCCGACGCCCTCCAGGCCACTGAGCGCTCACCGAGCTTGACCGGGGCAGGGTACTTGCCTGCTCGCACTCCGCTGTACCAGTCAGAACGCGAAACGGGGAATCGCTGAAGCACCTTGGGCAGGCGCAGCAAGGTTTCAGGATTGATGATTGTTTGGCTCATGGGGCTCCGTGTTGAATGCCCGAAGCCCGGAAGATGTTCCGCGGGCAGACCCACTCCGCGCCGCCACAACCACCACGTTCTCACGCCCAGCCTCAGGCCACTGGTGTAGCCCCTGCCTTTAAACGCTGGCAGGGTGGTTCTGCGAAAGCCTCCCACAGTGGCCCGTCCCACGAAAAGACTCAACCACCTGTTTTCATGAAAGGCACTTGTGCCAAAATGTTTCTAGGATCAACCGAGGGAGGGAACATGCGCAAGCTAGCTTTGACACTTGTATCGGTGGTCGCCTTGTCTGCATGTGGCGGCGGTGGTGACGACTCGAAAGACTTGTTTAGCCTGTGGACCCGAGATGGTTCAAACACTCCGCTCGACTTGAGCACCGCAGGCTTTGGTTCAGAGAACCACCTGAACCTGTACACCGCAGACGGAACGCGCTGCATCTGTGACCTTGCCATTATCGGAACACAGGACAGCGGGTCTATTGCCATCACTGGATGCATCTCTGTTCCCTACAACTCAACCAGAGACAGGCAGTGCCAAGCAGCGAACGGGTCAGGGACCTACAGCAAGACGAGCAACGTTTTGACGATTACGCGTAACGGCCAGACAGGAACGTTCCGCTAGGTCATCAAAGCCTTCCTCTTGCGTACTCTTCAAGCGCCTGAGGAGGTAAGCGAGACGCGGATTTGCTGGACGCAGTTGCTCCGCGAACAGGCGCCAGGCGTGGAAGATCAGCGACCTCCGCTGCAACGGACGCAGAGCGCCCTTCCAATCGAGAAGCTGTTCACCTGATGTCTAAAGAGAGCCGCAAGTCTTCTCCGCAAGGTGACACCGGATAGTCTGTTCGTACGCGAATATGGGAGGTTGAATGAGCAATCACATCAGGTCGTCCGCACTCGTCTTTGCGGTGACTGCACTAGCGTACGGTCCGGTCTGGGCGGTAAACAAGTGCATTGATCCAAGTGGGGCTGTAGTTTTTCAGGACGCACCTTGCGTTGGAAAGGGTGAAACCCTGACCGTTAGACCCGCCAGTGGTGCTGTTCCGAAGGCTCAATCTGCTGATGCGGCAGGACCAGATGGGTCGTCCCAATCGAAGCCTATGACGGAAGCTCAGCGCATCGAACGCCAAGTGGCGGCGAGTCAACAAGACCGACGAAAGCAGGAACTGGAAGTGAGACTTGTGCCTGATGCCGAGGGTGCAATCCTCCGCCACCGCGCCGCCTGTGACCGCGACATGAAAGCATTGCAGGCAAAGAAGGCCTTAGCAAACAACAACCTTGCGGGTGCTACCTGGGAGGGGTCGATCTCAGGAGAGATGACCGCTCTTGCGACTACCTGCGACACCAGAAATCGAGAGTTGCGAGAGGATGCGGCAGCACTTCGAGCCGAATGTCAGAAGCTCGGCGGGTGCAGGTAGCGCCTGTCTTTTTGGCCCAAGATTTGAGGATGCGCGGGGGCAGCACCGCATGCGACACTTCGGCTTCCTCCTAAGGTGTGACAGCCTTTGGTTATGCCCGGCAAGTCCGGGCTTCTTTTTTCCTCGAAATACTGTATAAACACACAGTACAAGATAGTCCCGTGAAGTCCCGTGCAAGCCACTGTGTACCGCCTCCGCGACCGAGGCATCAAGCTGCCCAGGCCGTTCCCGCCTGTCGCTGGTGATGTGCTCTTGGCAAAGGTTGACCGGGGGGATTTGAAGTACCTGCAGGCCCGGCTAGTTGTGGACTCAAGGGAGGTACTACCCCCACTGCATCAAGCGGTGGTGTCTCGGGTCACAAGAAACGGGATGGTGATCCACGGGGCAGAGATGGTGCAGCGTGTCCCGGGCAGTGGAAAAACGCAAGTGTCGAAGCATCCCCAAACATGGTGGGTGCTAGTGATGGCAGAGGCACCTGTCGGCGTTGATGTTCTAGAGGAGATGGCAAATGGAGACGATCCAATCAGCGGCTTGCCCTACGCTGCTTCGTTGCCCCCGGCTTGGCAGCGCGCTAGGGGCACAAGAGACGATGATTCCAGGTGATCCTGCCGACTACGTTATCCAGCAGCACGGCGCCTGGTGGATGGTCACTCGGCAAGACAACCAAGAGACGATTTACGCAGGCCCTGGTCCCGTTGAGCTTCTGCGCTCGCGAGCCCCGTTTTAGATCGGGAGGCGCAGTGCATACGCCTTTTCAGGCTCGGCGGGTCCATGGCGGAACAGTTCCACAGGAGGGACGCGGATCAAGGCTTCCGCTGCTTCCTTCGGGCCATGCAGCCACAGGTCCCAATCCTCCAGCTCGATGGGCACCACAGTCCGTTTGTCCTGCTTGTCGGGCGGTTTCGTGGGGTCTGGCCTATGCATCAGCGCGAGCAACGGGTGGCCGTCACAGTTCTGGGTCAGCATTGTGTAGTTCGGCACCACCTCGCCGGTTACCGGGTCGGTCCATTCGTTCCATATCCCTGCCAGCATCCACGGCTGGCCATCTGCGCGCCAGAACCGCCACCAGGTGTTCTTCGTCATCCCCATGGGGTCGGTATGCGAGATTCCCCAATAGGGCTCTTGAAACCACTCCGCAGGTATCAAACACCGCTGTCCGCGTGACCACGGGAAGCGGAACGTCCAAGCGGTCGCCACAGTCTCGCGCCTTGCGTTGTTCGTGCTCAGGCGTCGCCCCTCGCGTGTCTTGGGGGTGCGCTCCTTCGAGTTGGGCGGGATCATTCCCCATTGCCCCACCTGTGCGCGGTTGTCTTGCCGGATGTAGACCCCTTTCCCCAATGGGGCGACCGTCTGATCCCAGCTCAGATTGTCGAGGTCGAGAAACAACTGTGAGCGCAGCGTCTGCGCATCAGTTGACCCTGTCAGGTTGCACATGCTCAGCAGTCCTCGAACATCTCAACCACATGCACAGGCACGGTTGGCGGAAGATCATGCGAAAACCAGTTTGCAGGCTTCCAGTCAGTCGGAGGGGCCTTCGCGATCTCTTCTGCAGAGCGGTTTTCAAGAAGGTCATTCAAAAGGCTAGGACCAAGCGCAAACGGGACGTTGTGCCCCATCTCTGGTTCGTAGTTCAGGGACCTTTTGGAGATGTGATACGTCTCGTCCCACGGGCCGACCAAGTCACCGATGCCAGCACGGACTCGAATGTCCATAGACCCATTGTCATTGAACAGTGTCAGCCACTGAAACCGCAGACCACGGTAGTTCTGGACTGCGCTAAGCACGGCGGATTTGATCTTCATGAAAAAAGCATACGCCAGGAGCAGCCCACGGCAAACCGGAAACCTCACCCGCAGCACTTCTGCACGCACCACCGAAAGGAAGCACCATGAGCACGGAAGAAATCAAGGAACTTGACGAGAACCTCAAGCTCCAGACAGCGGCACTTGTCTCGACAAACCTCATGCTAGGGGCGTTGATCTCTGTCATCACAGAGGAACAGTTTTTGAAGATGGCCCATCGCTACGTGCTAGACACACAGCAGCACAACGCAAACTTGATGGCCTCCAAGAGGCCAGATGCGAAGGAGTGGCATGCACTCATGGAAAAAATGCAGCAACAGCTTTTCGGCCAAGTTATGTTGACGAGAGAGCAGCACAACTCTTCAAGGAACTAGAGGCCTGAGCGCCTTTGCTTACGCCAGTCCCAAGGGGCAACAGGATCAGGGCTCGACCACAGGCCACGCCGGTCAGCCTTCGCGCCACTCTGCAGGGGGTACAGGTGCTCATAGCCCTCGGAGTACCTATCAAACACCCAGGCCATCCCTGCACGCACCTGTGACGTTGCAACGTCCTTCCCCTGGCATTCAACGTCGGCCAGGGTGCGGCGGTACTTGTCACGCGCGTTCGCTCTGATAGTTGCTGTCTCCCGAAAGCAGAGGTCGGACAGGGCTTGCTTAGAACGCTGCCCAAACGCCTGGGCCTTCTCAGGTGCATCGATTCCCGATATGCGCACCTTCACCTGTTCATAGGCTCCCGGCTCTCCACAGCGGGCTGTGAGGGTGTCCCCATCGGCGATGGCAACGATCAAACAAAACAAAACAGCACTGGTCACTTGACTACACCTCAAACGGTCGAAGTGTCGCCACAAACACCTCGCGCGCCAGTGCCAGAGCCTCCTTGGCATCCTCTTCCAAGACGACATAGGGGCTCATAGATGCTTTCTTCGCTCTCGCGACGATTACGTTTTCATCCCGTCCCAAGCGGAAGTGGGCTAAAGCGTTGCGCTTCTCCCTCAGTGCATCGCAGCGGTTCAGCAAGTCCTTCGGTAGCGTTCCTGCTTCCTCTGCAAGAGGGATTGCATATCGCTTGCGCTCGCCCTTTTTGGGCTTGTCTGCCGAGGTCTTGCCAATTGCGAAGAGCGACTCTTCATCGAGAGAGTGCTCAACCACCGAGAACGAGAGGATGAGTGTGGCGGCGTACAGGCCTTCGATGTAGCAGCTACGCGCCTCGTCCATTAGTCGGAACTGCTCGAAACGCCCCACCATCGCAGACGGCAGGCGCGGGAGAAAGTTCGCCCAGACATACCTATCCGCTCTTGCCTCTCTGGACTTGTTGTCTTGGACTTCTAGTCCACTCAGAACTCGTTCACGGAACTGTTCTCGTGTTTCATTTGGATCAATCATTCCAGTAGCGTACACCTGGGGCGTGGCTCACAGCACTGAATGTTTGTGGCATATTCGCAATTGATTTCGTATTCTGAAAGGCTGCATATGCCAAAAGGCGGTTATCGGTTTGGAGCGGGACGGCCATCAACTAAAGCCAAAGCTGAACAGCTTCCGAGGATCGACCTAAGAGAGCTTAGGCAAAAGGGATTGCTTAACTTTGGGGATGCCTTTACCTGGCGATGGTCGAAATTTGGGGAAGTCATTGGCTCTGTTTCGGCGACATTCACAGACACGCATAGCCTCGCCCTTAGGAATGCCTCTTGGACTCAGAGAATAGAACTTGATTACACCGAATGCCATTTCGGTGGACGCCGCCTTTGGATGCGTTGCAATCAGTGCAATTGCCGGTGCTCAGTGGTGTATTTGAGAGGTCAATCCTTTTCATGCAGGAAGTGCTCCAAAGTCTCTTACACATCACAGTCAGAGGACTATTGCGGCAGACTCTGGCGCAAGCAGGCGAAGCTAGAAAGCAAGTTGGGAGGTGGATGGTCAAGACCGAAGGGAATGCATCGGAAGACGCACAATGCCGTCTTTGAGAAGATCGTTAACTGCGAGGAACAAAGAGAAGAGGAGTTTGTGCGCTTCGCTCAAAGAATCATGCAGTCCGACCGCTATTAGATTTGCTAATTACACGAACGATAGCATTAGGGAATCGGAATTGACTTTCTGTTAGCAATTGCTAGTATCTAGGTGCTGAGTTTCGGCCCGCCAGCAGCCACGCAATTAGTGAGGCTGCAATGCTTGTCGAACAGAGTCAGCGAATTGAAATTGATCCGGACGCACTAGAGACCTATCTCGTCACTATGCCGCAGGCGCCGTGCCCTGTGGTACATCACTTTGGCCCCGGCGTCTATATCCGCGAAGTCACCATTCCCAAGGGTGCTATCGCGATGGGGCACAAGCAGCGCCATGAACACCTGAACATTGTCCTTAAGGGCTCAGTCGCCATCATTGGCGATGATGGGCAAGTCAAGGTCATTTCTGCGCCTGCAATCTTCGTCGGTCAACCTGGGCGCAAGGTTGGCGGCTGCATTGAAGAATGTGTTTGGCACAATGTTTATCCGAATCCTGATAACTGCCGAGACATTGAAACGCTGGAGGCCCGCTGGCTTGAAAAGTCAGAGATTGCGCTTGAGTATGAACGGCTTTACGTTGAGTGTCTCTCAAGTCATTACGAGAAGGATCGTCAAGACTACGCTGTAATGCTGGAAGAGCTTGGTCTTTCGGATGAGTTTGTTAGGGCGGAATCCGAAACAGTTCAAGACTTGATCGAACTTCCGGGCGAGTACGCAACTCGCATATCTGTTCGCAGTTCGGCGATTGAGGGGAAAGGGCTGTTTGTCTCCTGCCCTGTAAATACGGGTGACTTCATTGCCCCAGCAAGGATTGGCCGCTTCAGAACCATTGCGGGACGCTATACAAATCACGCCGCCATTCCGAACTGTGAGTTTCGAGAAGCCCCTGATGGTGATCTCTATTTGGTTGCGCTCGCTAATTTGAACGGTTCAATTGGTGGGTCGTTCGGAACGGAATTGACGGTCAACTATCGCGATGCATTGAAGTTGTCTCGTCACAAGGAGGCACTGCAATGAGTGCCATCTATACCGCAGTTGCGACTGTTGCTGTTGGAGCCTACTCAGCAGATCAAGCACGAAATAGCGCGAACCGAGCAACAGCAGCGGGCCTAGAGGCCAATGCAGCAGCACTCGCGCAGAGCCAACAGCAATTCGAGGCTTCCCAGCGCCTGCAGCAATTGATTGCAAGCCAGCAGATGGCGACACAGCGTCACATCGCAGGAATGCAGATCGGTGAGTCTCGCAGGCAATTCGCGGAAGTTCAAAAGGTCCTGGCACCGTTTATTACGGCAGGAAACGAGGCGCTTGGCCCTCTGAGGCAGTACCAAGCCACCGGCTTGGAGGCCATGGGCGACCAGCGCGATTTGCTGGGGATGAATGGATCGCAAGCCCAGCAAGCGGCTATTTCTGCGCTGTCCAACTCGCCAGAGATGGCGGCTTATCTCCAGCAAGGGGAGGGCGCGATTCTCCAAAACGCTGCCGCTACCGGTGGTCTACGTGGCGGGAATACACAGGCCGCACTCGCTGAGTTTCGCCCGTCTTTGCTGGCGGGGATGATTTCTCAGCAATACGACCGCCTGGGAGGGCTGACTTCGCTCGGAGCTAATACATCATCCATGTTGTATCAGACTGGTCAATCAGCAGCGGCTGGACAGGCTAATGCAGGCATGCAGGTTGCCGGTCAAATCGGTTCTGCACTGGCGGGATATTCCGAGGGTGTTGGTAACGCGTATGGGACCCTGGCGCGGACCACTTCCGCCAACAGCGCGGGGATGGCCGGGGCATACAACCAGTATTACAACAACCTCGGTTCCATGAACGCCGGGAACGCTCTCGCCATCGGCAGCGCCAACCGAGACTTTGCGAACACGGTGGCTGGTGCCCTAGGGTCCTACTCCTTCATGCAACAGATGAAGGGCAACGGGATGGGAAGCAACCCAAGCACCGCAGGCCTAGCAGCCTCCTACACAGGAGGGGGAGGGTACTCCCTTGCGAGTGGCTACCAGGGCGGCGGCCTTGGCCTAAAGGCCAGTTTTTGACCTTCCAAGCGCCCTCGCACTTGCAGTGCTCGGATACCTCTTGAAGTAGTCCAGTAAGTCGGCCTTGTCCTGTGCGGGGGTACTCAGAATGTCCTGGCGCATCTGTTCGCGGGCAGCTTCTGAGTCTCCCCATTCTTCGCATGCGGTCATGGCCGCTTCAACGATTTCACCCGTCAACGCGTGAGCATCAACAATGAAGTCGTGAAGCGCATCCCGGTTGGCCCGGATCAATTCTCGGTGGGTGTCGGTCAGGTGCGCGGCCGGCCATGCCCGCAGAGTTCCGTCCTCGCGTAGATGCAGGGCGATGCCATCGGCCGCGAGTTTCTTGAGAATGGTTTTTGCATCCATTTCAGAACACCTCGCTATCTTCCGATGGGTCCGATGAGGCGGCGGCAAGAGTTGGGACAGACGCGCCATTTGCGAACTCCGCCACCGAAGAACCCGAAGACCGCCACTCTCCAAGGGTGGCATTCTTCGCATTCTTCGTGGCGTTCTTCGGCAGGCTCCAGTACCAACCGCCGTCCATGCCGTGTTTTCGCTTTTCGATGTCCAGGTCCTTCGAGGCCCGCTCGATAGTCCTCCAGGCATGCCCGGCCGTCGTCGCCTTGCTCTTGACCGTTGCCGATGGGATCGGCCCGCCTTGAAGCAGGTTGAGCAAGAAATCAGACGCTCCGTCGCGGGAGGTCTCTGGTTGCTCTGCAGCGTCGGCCAGCAGCTCCCGCGCTGATCCTTCAACCTGCTCCATCCACTCGACCCGCGAAGCGTAGATTCCTGGCAGGGCTTCAACCTGCCTGAGGTCATACCGCACGCCCCCGTCATCCGGGCCAATATTCGACTTCGAGCGGGCGAGAATTCGGCGGTCGTCGCCGTCCTCCTGCTTCACCTTTGCCGCGACCAGAACAACCCGCGCAACGGCAGCGAAAGCGATTGAACCCACCACCCGTTGAGCCGGGTCGTTTCCTGCACCTCCTTTGCTGAAGTGGGAGATACCCAAGACCGCACAGCGGCATTTCGCAGCCAGGTCAACCAAGGGTTGCAAAGAGCGGCGGACCACGTTGTTACTGTTCCCGTCCCCTGTGACTGCCGAGACGACGGGATCAACCACCAGCAGTCGGACATTGCCGATGCGCTCCAACTCTGCTTCGAGGTGTGGGAGGTCGGTTGATGGGTCAAAGGCCGACACCCCATCAGCTCGGCGTGTTCCCTCTACGAAAAACACCCGGTTGCGATCCCCACCGCTTGCGATGAATCGGGGCAGCAGGGTGTCCGCGGGGTCGTCTTCTCCGCTCCAGATGACAACGTTTCCGGGCTCTGTCACCCACTCTCCATCCGGCCATCTGCCCCCGACAGTCACAGTAGCGGCGAGGGCTCCGGCTGCAATGGTTGTCTTCCCCTGTCCGGGCATCCCCGCGAGGACATGGAGCTTTCCAAGCGCCAGCCAGTTGGGCCAGAGCCATGAAACCGGCTCAGGGTTCAAGTCTGCGCCGCTTGTGAGCACAACAATTGGATGGTGGTCGTGCATCGATGGCGCAGAGTTTCCAGGCGCGAAGAGTCGGTCAAGGTCTGGTGGACTAGCTGCAATGTCCTGATCCAGCGCAGAGAAAGCCCGCTCTAGTGATTTGCGGTCATGAGTCATGCGAACACCTCCGACACCCGGGCAATTCGGTTCGCGGCCACGAGCAAACGCAGTCGGTCGTCCTTCGTCAGTGCCTTCCCGTCCGCAAGGCCGGCAGCAGTGATAGCCACGAGGTTTGATTCCTCGGTGAGCACCTGAAGCGCCGCGCGTGCAGATATCGGGGTTGGCTTGTGCTGGGGGTTGGGCTTCCCATCCTCAACCCAGGCACCCAGGTCCTTTGCCGCCTCGACAAACTCAAGACCGTGGGCGTCCATGTGGTACGCCAATACATCCCCGCCAGATGCACCGCAGCCCGCCATGCACACATACCCTCCGGTGTCGAGGTTGATGCGCATGGAGTCGCTGCCCCCGTGAAAAGTGCATGCAGCGGTGCGCCACTTTCCGCGTCCGGTCGGGATCAGTCCTTGACTCTCGAAATAGGCGAGAGGGTCGGGAAGGTGTGAGCGTTCAAACCCCATGACTCACCCCCACCAGCTTGGCGAAGTCCTGCAGGGCTTCGAGGTCCTTGCAATACCGCGACAGGCCATATCGCGAGACGTAGAAGCCGCCGTCTTGCCCTTTGTGGACTGTGTGACCCTTGAGGGCAAATGCAGCGCTCAGTGATGCCTCAGGTTTCGTCAGGGCGAGTTCATCCCTCGCGGTGAAGCGATGTGCATTCATCGTGGGGACTCCTTACGCCTTGGACAGCGAGGCGATCAGCGCGGAAATGTCCGACTCTTTCCAGGCCACGGCGCGGGGGCCAAGCTTCACCGGCTTGGGGTACTTGCCGTCTCGAATTCCTTCGTAGAACGCTGACTTGGAGACGGGGAGGCGCTGCAGAACTTTGGGCAGCTTCAGCAGGGTTTCAGGTTGCGCGTCTTGGGCCATGTTGGGCTTCCTTTCGATCAAGCACCCGGACGAGCGGGGTTCTGACCGTCAGGAACATGCAACATGCAGACTAGCTACCGCGCATCTTCTTGTGCTAAGGTCTCAGAGTCGGTTCAAGACACCTCGGCCCTAGTGGTCGAACCCCTGACACCCCATTCGATTGCTCTGCGAAAGCAAACGTTTGGGGTGTCGCCTTTTGTGGGTCCGAAAATTCCAACAAAAGGACTGACATGGAGTCTATTTGACTTCCTCGGAACGACCAATCAGGCACCCAATGGTTTGACCTATCGTCTTGCATGGGCTGGATGCATGATCAGTGCCCCCCGGAAATCGCGGCCGATGGTATGCGATGTGCTGCACCGTGTAAATAGGGCGGCTGAAAAACTATCAAGACCGCTAACGTCCGGGATGGTTGAGCGACATTTGGCAAGCAAGACAAGTGGGAAAAAACGTTCAAAATCAATAACTTATATGATTTGATTGCGAACGTTTGGCGAATGAAGTGCCACTAATCACTTGCCAGTTGTTGTGTCGTTATGCCTCCACGTGGGTAGCATCTCCACCACTTTTCGACAAGATTGCTGCCAGTTGTGCGCGCATAAATAGAGAGGCTGTCAAGGTTGGTGCAGATCTCTCCGTCCTCTTCGATCTTGCCTCGCCTGTAATTGCTTAAGTTGTCTTGGTTCTCGCCCATGTTGGCGTCTTAGTTCTAGCCTTCGTCTGCGAAATGCTTGGGATAGATGCGAGCATTTTCTGGAGCCCGGAATCGGTAAGTGCGGCCTTACGCAGCTTCAACGCTTGCACGCCATCGGGCCGGTGGGTGACAGCGCCCACGCGAAGAAGGGTCCTGATTTCGCCGACCTTCTCTTCTATGGCGTGAGCGATGCCGGGTGCATATGCCCAAGCGTGCCCGCTCCGTAGATCATTCTGACAAGCTGTCCAGCCAAGCAGAACGTGCCGCTCCAACTGCGCGCGAAACTCTGTCTCGGTGAGGTCAAGGGCGCGCAATTCCCGGTCAATCTCCTTCACCTCTTGATCGACGCGCCGTTTGTTTGCTCGTGCCCGTTTCTCTTCGGGGAGGGCATGGACAACAAGGCGGAAGTGATCCGCCGTCCCGTCTCCTTTCGACAGGACAAAGCGGCGGTTTTCACCGTTGCGCCACCGCACCCCGCGAGGTGCCTCGCATTCGTCAGGGAAGGGCGTCCCTGGCGGGATCAGGCCGGACACTTTCAGCAGGTCACGCGACCCCAACAGACCCACGCTTTCAATGTAGTTATGAAGCGTAAGCCCCTTTGGAGGATCTGAGCGCAGATCGTCCAGTGAGGTGATGTGCCGGTCACTTGGAAATACCTGGGTGCCTTTGGGTTGCGTACCTTCCTTTCTCATGATCCACCTCAGTCCCGGAAGAGGATGCAATTGCGCTCGCCGTACTTGGCCTGCATTAGTGCCAGTGCTTGTTGAGCGCGTTCGGGCGTGTAGAACCATGGAGACTGCTTCTCACGCCTGTTGACGACATACAGGACGCAAAGCTTGTTGCTTGATAGCGGCGCCTGGCATGCGGTGCGCATCCGGTCACGGGCCCGCAAGTGTTGAAGGTGAGTTATCTCCCGGCGTCGCGTGACCCACTCGCCGCTTTCGTCGACGAAACCGCCGCAGACCTCGAAGTACTGGCGGGTTACATTTTGCTTAGCCATTTCAATGCTCCTTCATTGCTGTGGTTAGGGGAGGGAGGGTGTTCCACCACCTTCTCGCCCCGACTTGTCGCCTCGGATGATCTGCGCCGAGGCGTCGCAGCCGTTACGCTTTCTTGCGCTTCGGGAACTGGATGACGGTTTCTTTGGGTTGGTTCAGCAGGCGCAGCAGCTTTTCCATGCTTTGCCGCTTTTCGTCCAAGTAGTCGTGCCCGTCATAGTGGGTTGCCTGAACGCCCGTGATGCCGTGAGACTGAAGGCGACCGCGAAGGTCTTTGGATACCTTTGCGGCGGCAAGGGCGGTCTCGACTCCACTACGTACCCTCTTGAGCAGGAACCCCGGAATCTGCGTGCCTACAGCTTCAGCAGCCCATTTGCCGAGGTTTCCGGGCGAGATGTGCGTCTTTCCGCCATCGGTTGACAGGCGATAGGGCGCATTGCCTTCGCACGTATCAAGCTCCCTTTTCAGTGCCTTGGTGATGGGGATGGGATGGGCTCGCGGCGGCTTTCCTGGCCGTCCTTTGCCGTCGTAGATGGTGAAGCAGTCTTCAGACACCTTGTCATCAAGCAGGCGGACAAGCTGGGCCACCCGCTGCCCACCTGACAAGAGGTGGATGCGCAGGGCTACTCCCGGCATTCCTTCCACAGTCTGCAGAACACCCCAATAGGTGCGCAGTTCATCGAGAGAAAGAGGGTGCTTGTCCGGGCGGTTGGCAGACTCGTCCGGGCTGGTCTCAGCGGCCGGATTGGAGTTGATGTTGTAGCCTTTGAAGGCAAGCGGAATGCTCGGCTTGGACTTTGCCGCCTTTGCTACTTGGTAGGCCGCCCGGACATAGCTGCGCAGCTTGTTGGCGGTTCGGTCTTTTCCTGCCTCAATGAGCTTGCGCATCATGTCGGCTATCTCTTCGGTCGTGACCTCTGATGCAGGCTTTGCCGATGTGGTCGGGTAGGCGTCGAACACATGGTTCTTGAAGATGGACAGGGCGTCAGTGTGGGACTGCCTCCCCAGGTTCTGCAGGTATCCGCAATAGTCCCTGAGCAAGGCTTCGAGGGTGAACTTTGAACGGGCCTCAACTTGGCGGCGCTGCTCTTCAAGCGCGGCAAGTTCTGCCGCTTTCTCCTTCTCCGCGTCGGCCTCTTGCTGCCTGCGTAGAGCTGCAATCCCGCCAATAGAGAGGTATTGCCGGTGAAGAGTGGCAATCTCTGCTGCCTTGATGGCAGCGGCGCGGCGAGAGTAGCCGAAAGCAGTTGGCTCAACGGATAGGGGTGGGCTCTTCGGGTCGAAGACGCCTATCAACTCACGGGCGTCACGCTCGTTCAGCGTGTAGCGCCAGAAAAAAGCGACAAGCCCATTTGCCTGCTTGCGAGCTTGAAGCGTCCCTGAGGGGTGAATCTTCTCAAGGGTGATGAATTTGCCGGGCTCAAGGTTGCTCAGCGATTTGGGGGTGGTAGCCATCCGATCCTTTCGTTACCAGTTGATTACCAGTCTAGTAACGGATGCTATCGGACTTTGTTGGATGGCGCTACACCATAAGTGAATCAAATCAACGGGTTATGACTTGTACGTATGTCCAGTGTCATCCAAAGTCGTCCAAAATATCGGACTTTTAATCCGTTGGTCGGCAGTTCGAGCCTGCCACGTCCTACCAAAATCCTCTCTCTGAGGACATAGAAAGCCTGCTACTTTTTTTGGTAGCAGGCTTTTTTTGTTGGCGTTCCCGCTGCCTGCGCAGGAATGGCCGGGTTTGGCTGTGCTCATTCGGCCTTCAGTCCGTGCCAGGGTGTCCGATATTCCAGAAACCCATTGCCATCTTGGCGTGCTTCCACCATACAGAGGCATTGTCGGAGTGGGGAAGGTGGAGCTGCTCCTTGCGACGCATACAGCTCTGTTCGGACGGGCAGTGAATCAAACGGGGACACCACATGGGACTGATCATCAAGGCCCTGCGCCAATGGCGAATCCGCACACGCATGGTTGCCCTGCTTGTGATCGCACTGACTCTGGTGTGCCTTGTGGCCGCGGCCGGGGTCCTGTCCCTGCAACTGCAAAGCCAGCGCACCGACGAGTTCATCAACCGCTCGCTGCATTTGTCTCACCAGCTCAGTGAGATCAACCGAAAGGTCGGGGACATCAATCGGGCGGAAAAGGACATGGTCATCTACTACGACGACCGCATCACGCTCAACCAGCACCGGGATCGGTGGACAGCCGCGGTGGCTGCGGTGCAGAAGCAACTGGGCGTTCTGCTGGACGGCGCCGGCGAGAAGGCGGCCCCACCGCTCAAAGAGGCGCTCACCAGGCTGGAGGCGTATGAAGCCGCCACCAAACAGATCGTGTTGCAGGTAGAGGACGGTGCCTACGACAACAGCCACACGGCCGACAAGATGCTGGGACAGGCCAAGGAACAGATGCGCCTGATCGAGGCGGCGTTGCAGGCGCTGGCGCAGGTGCTGGATACCGATGCCGTCGAAGCGCGCGCCGCGCGAGAGCAGGGCGTCCAGCAGGCCACCATGATCAGCCTGGGCGTGCTGGTTGCCGTGGCGCTGCTGCTGGTGCCATTCGTCTGGCTCAACATGCGCAGCATCTGTGTCCCACTGGACCAGGCGCGCGAACTGGCCAGCGCCATTGCCCAAGGTGATCTGACCCGCCATGTGGACACTGATGGGCGCGACGAAACCGCCGCCATGTTGACCTCGTTGCAGTCCATGCAGGTGTCGCTTCAGGCGGCTGTGACGCAGGTGCGCCAGGCCAGCGACAGCATCGGCACGGCGAGCGCGGAGATTGCATCGGGCAACCAGGACCTCTCCAGCCGCACCGAGCAGGCGGCCAGCAACCTGCAGCAGACCGCGGCCTCCATGGAGCAGCTGACCAGCACGGTCAAGAACAGCGCCGATGCGGCCCGCCAGGCCAACCAGCTGGCCGCCAGCGCCTCGGAGATCGCGGTGCGTGGTGGTCAGGTGGTCGACCAGGTGGTGCACACCATGCAGGAGATTCACCGCAGCAGCCAGAAGATCAACGACATCATCGGCGTGATCGATGGCATCGCCTTCCAGACCAACATCCTGGCACTCAATGCGGCGGTGGAAGCGGCTCGGGCCGGCGAGCAGGGCCGCGGCTTTGCGGTGGTGGCGGCCGAGGTGCGCAGCCTGGCGCAACGCAGCGCCGAGGCGGCCAAGGAAATCAAGGGGCTGATCAGCGCCAGCGTGGACAGGGTCGAGACCGGCAGCCGTCTGGTGGGCGACGCGGGCCAGACCATGGGCGAGGTGGTGGCCAGCGTGCAGCGGGTGACCGACATCATCGGTGAGATCAGTGCGGCCGCGGGCGAACAGAGCGACGGCATCGGCCAAGTGAACGTGGCGGTGGCGCAGCTGGATCAGATGACGCAGCAGAACGCCGCGCTGGTCGAGGAAAGTGCAGCAGCGGCCCAGAGCCTCAAAGACCAAGCCACTGTGCTGACCCGCACGGTGCAGGTGTTCCGGGTGCAATGACCACGGTCAGCCGCAGGAGCGGAGTCTTTGCGGTCGCGGCCTTCGCTCTCGACCGGGCGCCTGCGCTCAGGCCTTCTTCTTGAGCAGGCCGTAGAGCGCCAGCAGCACGATGGCGCCGACGACGGAAGCGACGAATCCCGCCGGTTGACCCGGCGCATAGAGCCCCAGGGCGGCGCCTGCGTAGCTGGCCAGAAACGAGCCGGCGACGCCGAGCAGGGCCGTCATGATCCAGCCCATGCTGTCATCGCCGGGCTTGAGCATGCGTGCGACGAGGCCTGCGATCAGGCCGATGAACAGGGTGCCGAGAATGGACATCATGCGAAAGGCTCCTTTCAGAACGCAGAGACAGGCCTCTGAGTGTCGGTCACTGTAGCGCCATTCTTTCGATGGCGCAGCCTGTACCTGGCGCCGTCGCCCGGTGTGTGCAGGACGTCATCCCGCAGCAGCCTTCAGGCGACAGAGTTCGCCGCTTCAATCGCTTCGGTCAGTTCAAGCCACCGCGCCTCGACCGTCTCGATCTCGTCGTTCACCGCCTTGAGCTGCCGACCGGCGTCGGCCAGGGCTGCGGGCGTGGCCGGCTGGCTCAGGGTGTCTTCCAGCCGCTGCTTGTCCTGGGTCAGCGCGGCGAGACGTTTCTCCGCCTGTTCCAGCGATTTCTTCAGCGGTCGCAGGCGCTCGGCCAGTTGCTGGCGCTTCTGTGCATCGAGCTTGCGCTGTTCGGCGCTGCTGGGCGCCGGTGCGGCGGCCACGGCCGGGGCGGGGGCTGACGCCACCACCGGTGCCGGGGCCGGTGCAGTCTCTGCCCGCGCCTCCTGCCGGCGCGCCTCGCGGGCCTGCTTGGCCACGTCCAGCAGGTAGCGCTGGTAGTCGTCGAGGTCGCCGTCGAACGGGGCGATGCCGCCCCGCGAGACCAGCCAGAACTCGTCGCACACCGCGCGCAGCAGGGCCCGGTCGTGGCTGACCAGCATCACCGTGCCTTCGAACTCGTTGAGCGCGACCGACAGCGCCTCGCGCGTGGCCAAGTCCAGGTGGTTGGTCGGTTCGTCCAGCAGCAGCAGGTTTGGGCGCTGCCAGACGATCATGCACAGCACCAGGCGCGCCTTCTCGCCGCCGCTCATGCTGCCCACGGCCTGCTTGACCATGTCGCCGCTGAAATTGAACCCGCCCAGGAAGCTGCGCAGGTCCTGCTCGCGCGTGGCCTGGCCACTCAGGCGGCCTTGTGCCGTGCAGTCCTTGACCAGTCGGATCATGTGCTCCAGCGGCGTGTCGGCCGGGCGCAGCACGTCCAGTTCCTGCTGCGCGAAGTAGCCGATGTTCAGGCCCTTGCCCTCGATGATCTCGCCGCTGATCGCGGCCAGGTCGCGCGCGATGGTCTTGACCACGGTGGACTTGCCCTGGCCGTTGGCGCCCAGGATGCCGATGCGCTGGCCGGCCAGCACCGACTTGCTGACGCCGCGCACGATGGTGATCGGGTCGCCGCCGTCCACCGCCGGCGGGTAGCCGAAGCTCACGTCGTGCATGGCCAGCATGGGGTTGGGCAGGTTCTGCGGTTCGGCGAACTCGAAGTTGAACTCCGCCTCGGCCAGCACCGGGCCGATCTTCTCCATGCGCTCCAGCGCCTTGACCCGGCTCTGCGCCTGCTTGGCCTTGCTGGCTTTGGCCTTGAAGCGGTCGATGAACTTCTGCAGGTGTGCCATCTTCTCCTGCTGGCGCGCGTAGGCCGTGGCCTGCAGCGCCATCTGCTCGGCGCGCATGTCCTCGAAGCGGCTGTAGTTGCCGCCGTAGCGGGTCAGCAGGGCGCGTTCGATGTGCACGGTGACATCGGTGACCGCGTCGAGGAATTCGCGGTCGTGGGAGATCACCAGCAGCGTGCCCTGGTAACGCTTGAGCCAGTCTTCCAGCCAGACCAAGGCGTCCAGGTCCAGGTGGTTGGTGGGTTCGTCGAGCAGCAGCAGCTCGCTCGGGCACATCAGCGCGCGCGCCAGCTGCAGGCGCATGCGCCAGCCACCAGAGAAGCTGTTGACCGGGCGCTCCAGTTCGTCGCTGCGAAAGCCCAGGCCCAGGATCAGGGCCTGCGCCCGCGCCGGCGCATCGTGCGCGCCCGCGTCGTGCAGCGCCATGTAGGCGTGGGCCATGCGCTCGCCGTCGTCGCTGGCCTCGGCCGCGGTCACTTCCTGCTGGGCGGCCAGCAGGGTCACGTCGCCTTCGATGACGAACTGTGTCGCGGGCATGTCGGTCTCGGGCATGTCCTGCGCCACCTGGGCCATGCGCCAGTGGGTGGGCACGCTGAAGTCGCCCTTGTCTTCGTGCAGCGTGCCGTCGAGCAGGCGGAACAGGCTGGATTTGCCGGCGCCGTTGCGGCCCACGAGGCCGACTTTCTCGCCGGGGTTGATGGTGCAGGAGGCGCCATCGAGCAGGACCTTCGTGCCGCGACGAAGGACCAGGTTTTTCAGGGTGATCATGGGGAAACGGAAGCGGGAGAAGTGGCGGCGCGCAGGGCGTCGGCGGTCAGCAGCAGCACCTGGTCGTCACCGGCGCTGGTCGAGAGCCAGACCACCTCCAGCTGCGGGAAGGCGGCTTCAAAGAAGGGGCGCTCGTGGCCGATTTCGAGCACCAGCACGCCGTGCGGGGACAGGCGCGGGGGCAGGTCGCGCAGCAGTGCGCGCACGAAGTCCATGCCGTCGGCGCCACCGGCCAGCGCCAGCTCGGGCTCGGCGCGGAACTCCGGCGGCAAGGCGGACATGCTGTCGGCGTTGACGTAGGGCGGGTTGCACAGCACCAGGTCCCAGGGACCCGGGCAGGCGGCAAGTCCGTCGGACTCGATCAGGTGGACTCGATCCTGCAGCCCGTGGCGGTCGACGTTGATGCGCGCCACCGCCAGGGCTTCGGGGGAGAGGTCGGCGCCGGTTACCTGCACCTCGGGCCAGGCCATGGCCGCGAGCACGGCCAGGCTGCCATTGCCGGTGCACAGGTCGAGCACCTGCCGGGTGTCCTCACCGAGCCAGGCGTCGAAGCCGCCGTCGGCGATCAGCTCGGCAATGAAGCTGCGCGGCACGATGGCGCGTTCGTCGACGTAGAAAGGCACGCCTTGCAGCCAGGCTTCGCGCGTGAGGTAGGCGGCGGGCTGGCGGGTTTCGATCCGACGCCCGATCAGGGCCTCGGCCTCGCCGACCTGGGCGGCCTGCAGCTCCTGGCACCCGATGGCGTCCAGATCGCTGTCCAGCGGCATGCCCAGCGACCAGAGCACCAGCCAGGCCGCTTCGTCGCGCGCGTTGGTGGTGCCATGGCCGTAGACGAGGCCGGCGGCCTCCAGCCGGTCCTGGGACCGGTCCAGCAGTTCCTGCAATGTCATGGTGTTCAGCCGGCCAGCGCCGCGCTGCGGTTCAGGCGTTCGAGCACGCCGCGGTAGATGGCCGTGAGCGGCTCGATGTCGGCCACGGCCACGTGCTCGTCGACCTTGTGGATGGTGGCGTTGGGAGGACCGAGTTCGACCACCTGCGGGCAGATTTGCGCGATGAACCGGCCGTCGCTGGTGCCGCCGGTGGTGGAGAGCTCGGTCGCGATGCCGGTGGCGTCCTGGATGGCGGCGCGCACGGCATCGACCAGGGTGCCTGGCGTGGTGAGGAAGGGCAGGCCGCCCAGGGTCCACGCGAGGTCGTAGTCGCTGCCTGGCCGCAGACCATGCCGCGCCAGCACCTCGGCCACGCGGCCCTGCAGGCCTTCGGGCGTGGACTCGGTGGAGAAGCGGAAGTTGAAGTCGATGACCACGGTGCCGGGAATCACGTTGCTCGCGCCGGTGCCGCCGTGGATGTTGCTGACCTGACAGCTGGTGGGCGGAAAGAAGGCGTTGCCTTCGTCCCAGACCGTGGCCGCCAGTTCGGCCAGTGCAGGGGCCACCAGGTGGATAGGGTTCTTCGCCAGCTGCGGGTAGGCGATGTGGCCCTGGATGCCCTTGACCGTGAGCTTGCCGCTCATGGTGCCGCGGCGGCCGTTCTTGATCATGTCGCCGGTGCGCTCGACCGAGGTCGGTTCGCCCACGATGCACCAGTCCAGCCGTTCACCGCGTCGCTGCAGTTCCTTGCAGACCACCACCGTGCCGTCGTTGGCCGGGCCTTCCTCGTCGCTGGTGAGCAGGAAGGCGATGTCGATGGCCGGCCGCGGCGTGGCGGCGAGGAACTGTTCGCAGGCCACCACCATCGCCGCCAGCGAGGTTTTCATGTCGCTCGCGCCGCGTCCGAAGAGCCTGCCGTCGCGGTGGCTGGGCACGAAAGGGTCGCTGGTCCAGGCGTCCAGCGGGCCGGTGGGCACCACGTCGGTGTGGCCCGCCCAGACGAGGGTGGGGCGCCGACCGGTGCCGCAGCGCGCCCACAGGTTGGCAACGCGGAAGGCGTCCGGTCCGCTGTCCATGCGCTCGCATGCAAAGCCCAGCGTTTGCAGCCGCGCCGCGATGATGTCCAGGCACCCCGCGTCATCGGGGGTGACCGAGGGGCGGGCGATCAGTTCTTCGGCAAGGCGCAGCGTGGCGGTCATCAGAATTTGACGTCGAGCGTGAACTCGGTGAAGGTGGCCTGGTCGCTCTGGTCGTCGTCCGACGGCGTCGCCGCCTGGCTGGCCTTGGAGGCGTTGAAGTCGTTCTGCAGACGCCAGAGCAGGTTGTTGGGCGAATCGGCATGCACCAGTGCCTCGTTGCGCGTGACCAGGCCGTCGAGCACCAGACGCGCGAGGTCCTGCTCGAAACTCTGCGAGCCGACCGCCAGCGACTTTTCCATCGCCTCGCGCACCCCCGAGAAGTCGCCCTTCTGGATCAGGTCGGCCACCAGGGCGGTGTTGAGCAGCACCTCCATCGCAGGCACTCGTCCGCCGGTGTGGGTGCGCAGAAGGCGCTGCGACACGACGGCGCGCAGCGCCGCGGCCAGATCGCCCAGCATCGTCGGGCGCACCTCGACCGGGTAGAAACTCAGGATCCGGTTGAGGGCCTGGTAGCTGTTGTTGGCGTGCAAGGTGGCCATGCACAGGTGGCCCGACTGGGCGTAGGCAATGGCGGCCGACATGGTCTCGCGGTCGCGGATTTCGCCGATCAGGATCACATCCGGCGCCTGGCGCAAGGCATTCTTCAGGCCGACCTGCAGCGAGGCGGTGTCCCGGCCGACCTCGCGCTGGTTGATCACCGACCGCTTGTTGCGGTACATGTACTCGATGGGCTCCTCGATGGTGAGGATGTGGCCGGTGGCGTTCTCGTTGCGGTGGTCGATCATGGCCGCCAGCGTGGTCGACTTGCCTGCGCCGGTGGCACCGACCATCAGCACCAGCCCGCGCTTTTCCATCACGATCTCGTTGAGGATCGGGGGCACGTTCAGCGAGTCCAGCGACGGCACGTCCGCCGGAACAAAACGGATCACCACCGCGTAGTTGCCGCGCTGACGCATGGCACTGACCCGGAAGTTGCCGATGCCGTCCAGCGGCACCGCCATGTTGAGCTCACCGGTTTCCACCAGTTCCTCGATGCGGGCCGGCGGCACGATTTCGGACAGCAGGTTGCGCGGCGCCTCGGGCGGCAGTACCTGGCTATTGATCGGGATGGTCTGGCCGTTGATCTTGATCATCGCCGGCGCATGGGCCGACAGGTAGACGTCCGAGGCCTTCTTGTCGGCCATCAGGCGCAGGATGCGCTCCATCGTTCCGCTGCTCATGTCGGCTCCCGGGTCAGGCGTTGAGATCAGTCGCGCAGCAAGTCGTTGATGCTGGTCTTCGAGCGCGTCTGGGCGTCCACGCGCTTGACGATGATGGCGGCGTACATGCTGTAGTCGGCGCCGTTGGCGGCCTTCTTGGGCAGGTTGCCGCTGACCACCACCGAGCCCGAGGGCACGCGGCCGTAGCTGATCTCGCCGGTGGCGCGGTCAAAGATCGGGGTGCTCTGGCCGATGTACACGCCCATGCCGAGCACCGAGTTCTCTTCCACGATCACGCCTTCGACCACTTCGGAGCGGGCGCCGATGAAGCAGTTGTCCTCGATCACGGTCGGGTTGGCCTGCAGCGGTTCCAGCACGCCGCCGATGCCGACGCCGCCGGAGAGGTGCACGTTCTTGCCGATCTGTGCGCAGGATCCCACGGTGGCCCAGGTATCGACCATGGTGCCCGAGTCGACATAGGCGCCGATGTTCACATAGGAGGGCATGAGGATCGCGCCCGACGCGATGAAGCTGCCGCGGCGGGCCACGGCCGGGGGCACCACGCGCACGCCGGTGGCCTTGAGTTCGGCCTCGGAGAGGTGGGCGAATTTGGTCTGCACCTTGTCGAAGAAAGCCAGGTCGCCGGCCTTCATCACCGCGTTGTCCTTCAGGCGGAACGACAGCAGCACAGCCTTCTTGATCCACTGGTGCACCGTCCATTGGCCCACGCCTTCGCGGGTGGCCACGCGCAGCTTGCCGCTGTTGAGTTCGGCAATCACGTGCTCGACCGCGTCCAGCACTTCTTTCGGGGCGGAGGCGGGCGAAAAGTCGGCGCGCTGTTCCCAGGCGTTGTCAATCAGGGTTTGCAGTTGTTGGGTCATGAGACGGGTCGGCTTTGGGGTTGAAATGGGTGATTCAGCGGTACTGTTCGCGGCAGAAGCGCACGATGCGTTCGGCGGCTTCCAGGCATTCGGCGGGTTCGGCCACCAGGGCCATGCGCACGCGGCCGGCGCCGGGGTTGGCGCCACCACTGGCTCGCGCCAGGTAGCTGCCGGGCAAAACGGTCACATTGTATTGAGCCAGCAGTTCCCGGGCGAAGGCCTCGTCGGCGCTCAGGCCGGCCACCTTGCCCTCGAACGAGGCCGGCACGCCGGCCCAGAGGTAAAAGGCCGCATCGGGCAGCGCCACATCCAGCACCTCGGCCAGCATGGGTGTGACGGCGGCGAACTTCTCGCGGTACTGGCGGCGGTTGTCGATCACATGCTCCTCGTCGCCCCACGCGGCCACGCTGGCGGCCTGCACGGCCGGGCTCATGGCGCCGCCGTGGTAGGTGCGGTAGAGCAGGAAGCTCTTGATGAGCGCGGCATCCCCCGCCACGAAGCCGCTGCGCAGGCCGGGCACGTTGCTGCGCTTGGACAGGCTGGTGAACATCATGAGGTTCTTGAAGTCCGGACGGCCCAGTTTCACGGCGGCTTCAAGGCCGCCCAGCGGCGGTTCGTCGCGGAAATAGATCTCGCTGTAGCACTCGTCGGACGCGATCACGAAGCCGTGGCGGTCGCTCAGCTCGAACAGCTTCTGCCACTCGTCCAGCGGCATCACGGCGCCGGTGGGGTTGCCGGGCGAGCAGACGAAGATCAGCTGCGTGCGCGCCCAGACCTCGTCGGGCACGCTGTCCCAGTCCACCGCGAAGTTGCGCGCCGGCACGCTGGGTACGTAGAAGGGCTGGGCGCCGCCGAGCAGGGCCGCACCTTCGTAGATCTGGTAGAACGGATTGGGAAAGGCCAGCGTGGCGCCGGGCTTTGAGGCGTCCAGTACCGTCTGTGCAAACGAGAACAGGGCCTCGCGCGAACCGTTCACCGGCAGCACCTGGGTGGCGGCGTCGACGGGGACGCCATAGCGGCGCTGCATCCAGGCGGCGCAGGCCTGTCGCAGGGCGGGTTCGCCGGCGGTGGCCGGGTAACCGGTCAGGCCGGTGTCCAGCGCGGCGGCCAGCGCGTCCTTGAGCATCTGCGGCGTGGCGTGTTTGGGCTCGCCGATGCCCAGGCTGATGGGACGCAGGTCGGGGTTGGGCGTGACGCCCGCGAAGAGCCGGCGCAGCCGTTCGAAGGGGTAGGGCTGCAGGCGGGAGAGCAGGGGATTCATGGGCCGCGATTATCGGCCATGGCCTGCGGCCCGCCGGCTGCAGGTCTTACTGTTTGGGCAGTCCCAGCTTGCTGATCATGGCGCCCCATTCGTCGTGGGTTTTCTGCACGAGCGCGGCGAATTCCTGCGGTGTGTTGCCGCCCGCCTCGTAGCCGCCATCCCGGTAGAACTTGGCGACTTCGGGCATGGCCAGCACCTTCACCAGCGCATCATTGAGCTTCTTCACGACGGCGGGCGGCATGTTGGCCGGGCCGAAGAAGCCAAGCCAGCTGGGCAGGTCCATGCCGGTGTACCCCTGTTCGGCAAACGTGGGCACGTCGGGCAGGGCGCTGACGCGCTGGGACGCCGCAATGGCCATGATCTTCACCTTGCCGCTCTGTGCAGCAATGATCGCGGAGGGTGCGGAATCGAACATGTACTGGACCCGACCTCCGATCAGGTCCTTGGCCGCGTCGGAGCCACCCTTGTAGGGGATGTGCACCGAGTCGATCTGGGTCTGACGGGTGAACGCCTCACCGTAGATGTGCGACGAGGTGCCCAGTCCGAAGGATGCATAGCTGGTCTTGCCGGGATTCGCCTTGATGTAGGCGACCAGTTCGCGCACGTTGTTCGCCGGCACGGAGGTGCTCATCGACAGCACCAGCGGGCCCCGCCCGCCCACCGACAGCGGGGTGAAGTCCTTGAACGGGTGGTAGGGCACCTTGGCAAACATGTGGGGGTTCTGCGCAAAGGTGGAGGATGGCGAGTACATGAGCGTGTAGCCATCCGGTGCGGCGCGGGCGACCTCGCTGGCGGCGAGCATGGTGCTGGCGCCTGGCCGGTTGTCCACGACCACATTGGTGCCCAGCACCTCGCCGAGCTTCTGGGCCACGGTGCGGGCCTGGGCATCGGTGCCGCCACCTGCGGTGAAGCCCACCACCAGGCGGATCGGACGGTCTTTTGTCGGGAAATCCTGGGCGAATGCGGGCAGCGTGCTGCCGGCCAGTGCGGCGGCTGCCAGCAGCGTCACGACCTGACGGCGTGTGCGCGAGGCCGTACGAGAAGGGGTGGTGGGGCCAAGTTCGGGCATGTTGTCTCCTGTTGTGGTTGCGATGAAAATGGACTGTATATCCATAAAACACTTTCAGTAAGCGTGTTTTATCGGTGTTAACCCTTATAAACGCCTATTTGGATTGTAAAAATGAAAACACAGTCCATAATTAGAGCAACCAAGGAGAAGATATGAAAGTGCAGACCCTCACGCGGACCGACGAACGCTTCCTCACCTCGGATGTGTTCGATCGCGACCAGCGGGTGGCGCGGCCGGATCACGGCACCTGGGACGAGCCCGGGCGGCGCATCCCGATTTACCACCGTTGTGGTGTGCTGGTCGTGGGTGGGGGGCCTTCGGGTACCGCCGCCGCCGCCTCCGCCGCCGCCGCCGGTGCCGACGTGGCACTTCTGGAGCGCTACAACCACCTGGGCGGGCTGTCAACCGGCGGGCTGGTGATCTGGATCGACCGCATGACCGACTGGGAAGGGCAACTGGTTGTGCGAGGTTTCGCCCAGGAGGTGTTCGAGCGGTTGCCGGCGGATGCCATCGCCGGGCCGACCCGGGAGGACTGGGGGTCCCAGGAGCCCGACAAGGCGGGCTACTGGTCGCACCGCACGGCGGGCTTCCACGGCGTCGTGACCTGGTCGCCCACCATCGACCCCGAGCGTCTGAAACTTCTGTCGCAGGAAATCGTGATCGAGCGTGGCGTCAAGCTGATCTACCACTCATGGGCCGCGCTGCCCATCGTGGATGAAAAGGGGGTCGTCAAAGGCGTGGTCTTCGAGAGCAAGGAAGGGCGCATGGCCATCATGGCCGACGTGGTGGTCGACGCCACCGGCGACGGTGATCTGTTCGCGCGCGCCGGTGCGGCGTTCGTCAACGACATCGAACAGGCCGACGTGCACCACTGCATGAACACCTCCTGGCTGTTCGGGGGCGTTGACATGAACCGCTGGATCGACTTCAAGACTGGGCGACCCGACGATCACGCGGCCTTCATGGCCCGAGGTCGTGAGCAGCTCAAACTGTTCGAACGCCCGTTTGTGTCCTGGCGCAACGACATCGCGCTGTTCATGGGGCCGCGGCAGTCGGGGTACTCGGCGCTCGATGTGGACGATCTGACGGCGGTTGAAGTGCGTTCGCACCGGGCGATGGCCGCCCATCTGGACTATTTCAAGGCACACGCGCCGGGCTTCGAAGACGCCTATCTGCTGCAAAGCGCGCCGCAGATCGGCGTGCGCCACGCGCGCCGGCTGGTCGGCACGGACGGCGTCTGGCGCCACCGCTGGCCCGAGGGGCGTGCGCTGCCCGACGAGGTGGCGGTTTCGCCGGCGGTCTCGCCCAAATTCCCCAACATCTCCGTGCCCTACGGTGCGCTGGTGCCCGAGAAGCTCGACGGGCTGCTGGCCTGTGGCCGCCACATTTCCTGTGACCGCAATTCGCACGGATTCATGCGCGAGATTCCGCAATGTTGGCTGACCGGCCAGGCCGCCGGAGTGGGGGCCGCGCTGGCGGTGCGCCACGGCGTCGCACCGCGCGCGGTGGACATCGGTGCCTTGCAGGCCGAGTTGTTGCGCCAGGGGGTGTATCTGCGACCCGGCGCGGCCGCGCAGCCCGAGCCGTTGGTCGCGTCGGCGTGAGCGCATCCTCATGAAGGCACCTCTTATATTGGCGGGTTTCCAGGAGGAGACCACCATGGCGAACGATCGTCCAGGCATCCACGACGCGCCGCGAGCCGAGCGTCCCGATACCGTGTCCGCGCTGGAGCGTGGCATTTCTGTGTTGCGCTGTTTCTCTGAGGAGCGGCCAGTGCAGGGGTACGCCGAGCTGGTGCGCATGACGGGCATTCCCAGGCCCACGCTCAACCGCATCGTCGGCACCTTGCTGGGGGCTGGCATGCTCAAGAACGCGCCCATGGCCGACCGTTTCATGCTGGGGCCGGGGGTGGTGTCGCTGGCGCGGGTCTTTCTCGGTAGCCTGGACGTCCGGGGCGTGGCCAGGCCCCATCTCCAGGCACTGGCGGAGGAGGTGGGCGTGTCCACCTATCTGGCCGTGCGCGACGGCATGGAGATGGTGATCATCGAGGCATGCCGTCCGCGCTCGTCGATGCTCACCGCGCGGCTGGACGTGGGCTCGCGCGCACCACTGCCGGTGTCGGCGCTGGGGCGGGCCTTCCTGTCGGCCATCGACGATGCACAGCGCCAGCAGCTGATCGACTCGCTGCGGCTGTTGCGCGGCCCCGAATGGGACAGCGTGGCCCCGGCCATGCACCGTTCGATCGACGAAGCCCGGCGGCTGGGCTACTGCCTGTCGCTCGGCGAATTCCACCGCGAGATCAATTCGGTGTCGGTGGCGCTGTACGGACCGTCCGGCGAGGTCATGGCGCTCAACTGCGGTGGCGCCGCGTTCATGTTCACCGAACAGCGCCTGCGCGAAGAACTGGCGCCGCGCCTGCGGGCCATTGCCAAAGACATCGCACAGGCCATTGGCGGGCGCGTGCCCGAACTGCGGCCGTCCTGAGGCGGCCTGCGACCACCCACGATACGGAGACCTCATGCAACTGAGCGACGAAGAGAAAGCCATGTACGACGGCCGCGACGGGCCGGCCGTTCAGAAGGCGATGGACCTGCTGGTGCGCTACGGTGAAGCGCTGGATGCCGAGTGCCTGGTGCAGACCCGCAACGTCTGCGCCACCATCACCTCGACCACCCCGTTCCAGCGCGAGTTCGCGCTGGCCAAGGGCGGCATGGACGCGGTGTTTTCCGAGTTCAGCCTCGACAGCCAGGAAGTGGTGCAGATTCCGAAGTTCAAGGTCTTCACCAGCCATCTGCAGCTGGGCTTCGATCCCGGTCAGCCCGAGCGCATGGGCGTGAACGAGGAGACCGTGCGGTTCTATGAGCAGAGTGAGCGCCACGCTGCCGGTCTGGGCGCCCAGATCATGAACACCTGCACCCCGTATCAGGTGGGCAACATTCCCACCCGCGGCGAGCACTGCGCATGGATGGAGTCGTCCGCGGTGGTCTACTGCAACTCGGTGCTGGGGGCGCGCACCAACACCGAGGGACGCGAGAGCTGTGGTGCGGCGATGCTGACCGGGCGCATTCCCTACTGGGGCTATCACCTTCCCGAAAACCGATACGCCACACACCTCGTGGAACTCGACATCGAGGTCGAGTCGGTGCAGGACTGGGGACTGCTGGGCTACTTCATCGGCGAACATGTGCAGGATCGTGTGCCGGTGCTGCATCGGCGAGGGGGGCTGGAGCAGGTGCCCAACCTGCCGCGCCTCAAGCACTTTGGCGCCGCCGCCGCGTCCTCGGGCGGGGTGGAGCTTTTCCACATCGCCGGCATCACCCCTGATGCCCTGACGCTGGAACAGGCGCTTGGGGGGCGGGCGCCGCGCGAAGTGCTGCGCTACGGTGAGGCCGAGCGCCGCCTCGCTTACGAGAAGCTCAACATGACCGCGCAGTCGGCCGAGATCCAGTACGTCATGCTGGGCTGTCCGCACTACACGATCGAGCAGATCTGGGAAGCCGCGCAACTGCTGGAAGGACGGCGCGTGCATCCGGACTGCGAGCTTTGGATCTTCACGCCGCGCGCCATCAAGGCGCTGGCCGACCGCAACGGTTACACCAAGATCATCGAAGACGCCGGCGGCATCCTCATGTCCGACAGCTGTTCTGCCATGAGCCGCGCTGTGCCCAAGGGCACCCGGACGGTGGCACTGGACTCGGCCAAGCAGGCGCACTACCTGCCCGCCATCCTCGGCGTGCAGGCCTGGTTCGGCACCACGGCGCAATGCATCGACGCGGCATGCACCGGCCGCTGGCAAGGAGGACTGCAATGAGCACCGAAACACCGTCCCTGGCCCCGCCCAGCGAACCAAAGGTGATCGTCATCCACGGACGCAAAGTGGTGGGTGGCATCAGCGAAGGCGAGGCGCTGGTCACGCGCGACCACATTTCAGGCTGGGGCGGCATCGACCCGCGCACCGGCAGCGTGATCGAAACCCGCCACGAACTGCGGGGACAGAGTTTTGCCGGCAAGGTGCTGGTGTTCCCGGGAGCCAAAGGCTCCTCGGGCTGGTCGGCCATGTTCCACATGACCCGGTTGCTCAAGACCGCGCCGGCGGCGTTCCTGTTCAATGAAATGACCACCAAGATGGCACTGGGCGCCGTGGTGACCCATGCACCGGCCATGACCGGGTTCGATCGAGATCCGCTCGATTGCATCGAGACCGGAGACTGGGTGCGGGTGGACGCCGAAGCCGGCGTGGTGGAAATCACCAAGCGCGGTTGAGGCGGGGCGGGGCGCCGCGCCCTTGGGCGCCAGGGCGGCTGGGGTAACATTTCGGGCCTGTATCCGATCACCGACTGGGGCCCCTTTGCGTCTGAATTCCATCAAGCTGTCCGGCTTCAAATCGTTCGCCGAGCCGACCAATTTCATGCTGCCGGGGCAGCTGGTGGGCGTGGTGGGCCCGAACGGCTGCGGCAAGTCCAACATCATGGACGCGGTGCGCTGGGTGCTGGGCGAGAGCAAAGCGTCGGAATTGCGTGGCGAGTCCATGCAGGACGTGATCTTCAACGGCACCAACAACCGCAAGCCGGCCAGTCGCTCCAGCGTGGAGCTGGTGTTCGACAACAGCGACCACCGCGCCGGCGGCCAGTGGGGCCAGTTCACCGAAATCGCGGTCAAGCGCGTGCTCACGCGCGACGGCACCAGCAGCTACTACATCAACAACCAGCCGGTGCGCCGCCGCGACGTGCAGGATGTGTTCCTGGGCACCGGCCTGGGGCCGCGCGCCTACGCCATCATCGGCCAGGGCACGATCAGCCGCATCATCGAATCCAAGCCCGAGGAACTGCGCCTGTTCCTCGAAGAAGCCGCGGGCGTCTCCAAATACAAGGAGCGCCGGCGCGAAACCGCCAACCGACTGGCCGACACGCGCGAGAACCTGACCCGGGTCGAGGACATCCTGCGCGAGCTCAACGCCAACCTCGACAAGCTGGAAAAGCAGGCCGAGGTGGCGGCGCGCTACCACGAGCTGCAGTCCGGCGCCACGCTCAAGCAGCACCAGCTCTGGTTCCTCAAGCGCGCCGAAGCCGAAGCCGACCAGGTCAAGGTCAAGAACGATGCGGCCCAGGCGGTGAACGATCTGGAGTCGCGCACCGCCGACCTGCGCCGTGTGGAAAGCGAGCTGGAAACCATCCGCCAGGCGCATTACGCCGCGGGCGACCAGGTCAACCAGGCCCAGGGCAAGCTCTACGAGGCCAGCGCCGAGGTGGGCAAGCTCGAAGCCGAGATCCGTTTCGTGGTCGAGGGCCGCCAGCGCGCCGAGCAGCGCCTGACACAGCTCAAGGAGCAGATTGCTTCCTGGTCGACCCGCAGCCAGGACGCCGCCGTCGAGCTGGAGCAGCTGGCGGAAAACATCGTCGCGGCCGAGGAGCGCTCGGTCGAGCTTGCAGCGCAAGGCGAGGAGCAGTCCGGCAGCCTGCCGTCACTGGAAGACGCGCTGCGCGCCGCGCAGAACGCCGCCAACGAGCAGCGCGGCAGCGTCACCCAGGTGCAGCAGCAGATCCAGGTGCTGGCCGCCGAGCAGCGCAACATCGAGGAACAGAGCCGCCAGCTCAACCAGCGGCGCGAGCGGCTGGTGGCCGACCGCAACGCCCTGGCCGCGCCCGATGAGGCCCGACTGGCGCAGTCCCAGGCGGCGTTCCAGCAGGCCGAGCAGGCCGCCGAGCTGGCCGAGGCGGTGCTGCACGAACTGCAGGAGAGCGTGCCCGAGCTGGACGAACAGCGTCGCGCGGCGCAGCTCGCGGTCAACCAGGAGTCGGCTAGGCAGTCCGACCTGTCCGCCCGGCAGGAAGCGCTCAAGGCCTTGCAGGAGAAGGTGCGCACCGACGGCAAGCTCAAGCCCTGGCTGGCCAAGCACGGGCTGGACGGCCTGCAGGGCCTGTGGAGCCGCATTCATATTGAGCCCGGCTGGGAAAACGCCCTCGAATCCGCCCTGCGAGAACGGCTGAGCGCGCTGGAGGTCTCTCGCCTGGAGATGGTGCGCGCCTTCGGCAACGACGCGCCGCCGGCCAAACTGGCGTTTTACAGTCCGCCTGCTGCGGACGTGCCCGCGCCGGCCCGCGCCGGTCTCAAGCCATTGGCCGACTGGCTGCGCCTGAACGACGCCGGGCAGAAGGCCTTGCTGGCCGACTGGCTGCAGGGCTGCTGGACCGCCGCGAGCCTGGACGAGGCCATGGCGCTGCGCAGCCAGCTGCAGGCCGGCGAAGCCCTCTATGTGCCGGCCGGCCATGTGGTCACGGCGCACAGCGTCAGCTTCTACGCGCCCGACAGCGAACAGGCCGGCCTGCTGGCCCGCGCCCAGGAAATCGAGAACCTCGACAAACAGCTCAAGGCCCAGGTGCTGATCGCCGAACAGGCGCGCGCCGCGCTGGCGCGCGCCGAAGCGGCCTACACCGACGCCTCGCAGCGCCTGGTGGCCGCGCGCCGCGAGGGTGCCGAGACCCGCACCCGCGCGCACGAGCTGCAGGTCGAGATGCTGCGCCTGACCCAGCTGGCCGAGCAGACCCGCGCCCGCAGCGAGCAGATCGCCGCCGACCTCGCCGAGGTCGATGGCCAGCTCGACGAGTTGCAGGAGCGCCGCGTCACCGCCGAAGCGCGCTTCGAGGAACTGGACATGCAGCTGGCCGACAGCCAGGAGCGCCACGCCCAGCTGGACGACAAGGTGATCGCTGCCGAACGGGCGCTGAACGATGCGCGCGAACAGCAGCGCGGGCTGGAGCGCCAGGCGCAGGAGGCCACCTTCACGCTGCGCAGTCTTCAGGCGCGCCAGGGCGAGCTGCAGCGCTCGCTGGAGACTGCCGGGACGCAGGAAAAGGCCTTGGCTGACGAGGCCGCGCGCGCCGCCGATGAATTCGCCCGCCTGGACGACGCTGCCGCCCAGGCCGGCCTGCAGTCGGCGCTGGCCATGAAGCTGGAGCGTGAGCAGGCGCTGGGCGCACTGCGCAGCCAGTACGACGACCTCACCGCCAAGCTGCGCGCCAGCGACGAACACCGCCTGAAGCTGGAGCGCGAGCTCGACCCGCTGCGCCAGCGCATCACCGATTTCCAGCTCAAGGAGCAGGCCGCGCGCCTGGGCGTCGAGCAATACAGTCAGTTGCTGGCCGAGGCCCAGGCCGACCTGGCCGCGGTGGCGCAGAGCATCACCGAAGGCAATGTGCGCCTGGCCGGCCTGCAGTCCGAAATCGACCGTTTCCACCGAGAGATCCAGGCCCTGGGCGCGGTCAACCTGGCCGCGCTGGACGAGCTGACCGCCGCGCGCGAGCGCAAGACCTTCCTCGACGCCCAGTCCAAGGACCTGATCGAGGCGATGAACACGCTGGAAGACGCGATCAAGAAGATCGACGCCGAGACCCGCGACCTGCTGGGCAACACCTTCAACACCGTCAACGAGCACTTCGGCCGCATGTTCCCCGAGCTGTTCGGCGGCGGCAACGCCAAGCTGGTGATGACCGGCGAAGAGATCCTGGACGCCGGCGTGCAGGTGCTGGCACAGCCACCGGGCAAGAAGAACCAGACCATCCACCTGCTCTCGGGCGGCGAGAAGGCGCTGACCGCCATCGCCCTGGTGTTCGCCATCTTCCAGCTCAACCCGGCGCCGTTCTGCCTCCTGGACGAGGTGGACGCGCCACTGGACGATGCCAACACCGAACGCTACGCCCGCCTGGTGACCAGCATGAGCAAGCAGGGTACGCAGTTCCTGTTCATTAGCCACAACAAGATCGCCATGGAAATGGCCGAGCAGCTGATCGGCGTGACCATGCAGGAACAGGGGGTCTCGCGCATCGTGGCGGTGGACATGGAATCCGCCGCCGGTATGCTCGAATCCGCCTGAGGCCATCCCCCACCACCGCCGATTTCCACCCATGAGCACCCTGCAAATCAGCCTGGCCATCGTCGGCGGTCTTGTTCTCGCGGGCGTGGTCGCCTACAACGCCTGGGTCACGCGCCGCAGTGCCCCCCGCACCGCCCGGGGCCTGCCCGAGGCCGACCTGTCGCACGATGATGCGGGCGCGGACACCGTGCCGGTGGGCGAGTCCGAACCCGTGGCGGATCGCGCGGTGGGCGACGGCGAGCGCATCGAACCCGTGCTGCGCGACGAGCCGGTGGAAGCGGTGTCGGTGCGCGAAGAAGTGCGGCCCGTGCCCTCGGTGGCGGTCACGCTCAACCACGTCGTCACCACGCCGGACAAGCGGCCCGGGCTGGATGCGCTGATCGACGTCATCGCCCCCCTGCAGCTCGATGGCGAGGTCTCGGGCGATGCCGTGATCGCCGCCCTGCCGGGCACGCGCCGCGTGGGCAGCAAGCCGTTCGCGGTCGAAGGACTGGTCGAAGAGGGCGGCGAGTGGGAGGCGCCCCGGTTGGGGCAGCGCTACAAGGCCCTGCAGGTGGGTGTGCAGCTCGCGAACCGCGCTGGCGCCCTGAACGACATCGAGTTCTCCGAGTTCGTGATGAAGGCCCAGGCCTTTGCCGACGCCATCGGCGCCATGCCGGACTTCCCCGACATGCGGGCCGAGGTGGCGCGGGCCCGCGAGCTGGACGCCTTCGCCAGCGGCCACGACGCGCAGCTGGGTTTCACGCTGCGCGCGCGCCGCGCGGCCTGGAGCCCAGGCTATGTGTCGCAGAACGCCGCGCGCTTCGGTTTTGTGGCGGGCGTGCTGCCCGGCCGCATGGTGCTGCCCGGCAGCGCCGCGGGCCAGGCCCCCATCCTCAGTCTGTCGTTCGATCCGCAGGCGGCCATGGCCGAGGACCCGGAGCAGAGTGCGCTGCGCGAGATCAACCTGTCGCTGGAGGTCACGCACGTGCCCCGCAGCGAGCAGCCTTTTGTGCGCCTGCGCCAGGCCGCCTCGGCATTGGCCGAGGCCATGGACGGTGTGGTCACCGACGACGCCGGCCAGCCACTGGGCGCCGACACCATGGACCAGATTGGCGCCGACCTCGAGTCCCTCTACGACGCGCTCGACAGCCACGACCTCTCCGCCGGCTCACCGCAGGCGCGACGCCTGTTCTCCTGATGACACCTGACCTGTTTGCCGCCGAGCCCACGCCGGCGGAGCGCGCCGCGGACTTGCGCGCGCAACTGCACCACCACGCCCACCGCTACTACGTGCTCGACGCGCCTGAGATCCCCGACGCCGAATACGACCGACTGTTTCAGGAGCTTCAGGCGATCGAGGCCGCGCACCCCGAACTGCTGACCGCTGACTCGCCGACCCAGCGCGTGGGTGGCAAGATTCTGGACGGACTGGTGCCGGTGCGCCATGCGGTGCCCATGCTGTCGATCCAGACCGAGACCGACACCACCGCCGCGGGCGCCGAGGCCTTCGATGCGCGCGTGCGCCGCGAACTGGGTCTGCCCGTGGACGCGTCCGCGGTCGAGTACGCCGCCGAGCTCAAGTTCGACGGCCTGGCGATCAACCTGCGCTACGAGCACGGCGTGCTGGTGCAGGCGGCCACACGTGGCGACGGCGAAACCGGCGAGGACGTGACACAGAACATCCGCACCATCGGGCAGATTCCGTTGATGTTGGCCCCCTCGCTCCCCGCTTCGCGTGGTTCGCTGCCCCCCGAGGGGGCGCGTTTCGCCTTGGGGCGGCCCGGCGGCGAAACCCACGGCGCTATTCCAGAAGTGCTGGAGGTCCGCGGCGAGGTCTACATGCGCCGCGACGATTTCGAGCGGCTGAACGAGCGCCAGCGCGAGAAGGGCGAGAAGACCTACATCAACCCGCGCAACACCGCCGCCGGCGCGGTGCGCCAGCTCGACCCGGCGATCACGGCGCAGCGCCCGCTGTCCTTCTTCGCCTATGGCCTGGGCGAGGTGCGCGGCTGGACCCTGCCGGACACCCACAGCGGCCTGCTCGAAGCCCTGGCCGCCTTCGGTCTGCCGGTGTGCGCCGACCGCTGCGTGGCGCAGGGCGCGGCCGGGCTGGTGGCGTTCCACGCGCAGATCGCCGCGAAGCGCGACGCGCTGCCGTTCGACATCGACGGCGTGGTCTACAAGGTCAATTCGCTCGCGCTGCAGCGCGAGCTGGGCTTCAAGACCCGCGAGCCGCGCTGGGCGGTGGCGCACAAGTACCCGGCGCAGGAGCAGCTGACCACGGTGCTGGCCATCGACGTGCAGGTCGGCCGCACCGGCAAGCTCACCCCCGTGGCCAAGCTGGCCCCCGTGTTCGTCGGCGGCGTGACGGTGACCAACGCCACGCTGCACAACGAGGACGAGGCGCGCCGCAAGGACGTGCGCATCGGCGACACGGTGATCGTGCGCCGCGCGGGCGACGTGATCCCCGAGGTGGTGGCCGTGCTGCCCGAGAAGCGCCCCGAGGGCGCGCTGGTGTTCACCATGCCGCAGGTCTGCCCGGTCTGCGGCAGCGCCGCCGTGCGCGAAGAGGGCGAGGTCGACCACCGCTGTACCGGCGGTCTGTTCTGCGGCGCACAGCGCAAGCAGGCCATCCTGCACTACGCCCAACGCCGTGCGGTGGACATCGAAGGCCTGGGCGACAAGCTGGTGGAGCAGCTGGTGGACGCCGACGTGGTCAAGACCCTGCCGGACCTCTACCGCATGGGCCTGATGGCCCTGGCCAACCTGGACCGAATGGCCGAAAAATCGGCACAGAACGTGCTGGACGCGTTGGAAAAGTCCAAGCACACCACGCTGCCGCGCTTCCTGTTCGGCCTGGGCATCCGCCACGTGGGCGAGGCCACCGCCAAGGACCTGGCGCGCCACTTCGGCAACCTCGACGCGATCATGGACGCCAGCGAGGAACAGCTGCTGGAGGTCAACGATGTCGGCCCGACGGTGGCGCAGAGCCTGCGGACCTTCTTCGACCAGCCGCACAACCGCGAGGTGGTCGAGCAGCTGCGGGCCTGCGGCGTGCACTGGGAAGAAGGGGCACCCGCCGAGCGCGCAGCCCAGCCGCTGGCGGGCAAGACCTTCGTGCTGACCGGCACCTTCCCCACGCTCAGGCGCGAACAGGCCAAAGAGATGCTAGAAGCCGCGGGCGCCAAGGTGGCCGGCTCGGTGAGCAAGAAGACCGACTACGTGGTGGCCGGCGAAGAGGCGGGTAGCAAGTTGGACAAGGCGCGTGAGCTGGGCGTGGCGGTCATCGACGAAGCCGGGATGCTGGCCTTGCTGGCTACTTGAACTTGTAGTGGTCGCGGTTGAGCACCGCGGCCACTGCCGTCACTTCTTCGGGAAACAGGCCCAGGTTCATCTGGGTGTTGCACATCTCGACCATGCCGCGCAGCAGGCCAGCGTTGTTGAACTTGCCTTGCGGCTTGTAGATCGCGCTGCCGTCGCCGCCCACCTTGCTGGCGTGGCACTGCGCGCACTTGTGTTCGGCGATGAGCTTCTCGCCCAGCGCCAGGTCGGCGCCCTTGAATATCTCGGCGCCCTGGGCGAAGACGGCGCCTGAGAACGCCAGGGTGGCCAAAGCGGTGCCAATCGGCGCGAAGTTCATGGGTCCTCCTGACAACGTGGTGGCAGCAATTACAGGGGTGGGTATCTCTGCCCACTCTAGCTGCGCCACAATCGCGCGCCACCCGGGCAAAACCCCAATACCGCCGCTTTCTCATGGCCATTCACACGATCCTCAAGATGGGCGACCCCAGGCTGCTGCGGATCGCCCAGCCCGTGCAGACTTTCGACACCCCCGAGCTGCACCAGCTGGTGGCCGACATGGAAGAGACCATGGCTGCCGCGAACGGTGCCGGCCTGGCGGCACCGCAGATCGGCGTGGACCTGCAGGTGGTGATCTTTGGAACCGGCGCGCCCAACCCGCGCTATCCGGATGCGCCCGTCGTGGCGCGCACGGTGCTGATCAACCCTGTCATCACCCCGCTGGGCGGTGAAGAGGAGGAGGGCTGGGAGGGTTGCCTCTCGGTGCCCGGGCTGCGGGCCGTGGTGCCACGCTGGCGGCGCATCCGCTACCAGGGCTTCGCTGCCGACGGCAGCCGGCTGGAGCGGGAGGTGGAGGGTTTCCATGCCCGGGTGGTGCAGCACGAGTGCGACCACCTGATGGGCACGCTGTATCCGATGCGCGTGCGCGACTTCACCCGCTTCGGTTTCACCGAGGTGGTGGCGCCGGGCGTGGCAGAAAACGAAAAAAACTGAAACAAAAAGTCCTCGGAAGCGGGCTGCGGCTTCGCTATGCTCGATTCTTTTGTTGCGCTGCAACGCGGCGTTTCGTCTGAATGCAAATGAAACCACTTCTTGTTCTGTTGAGTGCGCTGGGTCTGAGCGCCTGTGCCGGCATGGGGCCACCGCCCGAGCGCAGTGTGCAGATGGTGGAGTCCAGCCTGCCCAAGGCCTGGTTCGCACCCGCCGTGCCCCACCAGGGCCAGACCGCCTCGCTGGTCGACTGGTGGTCGCGCCTGGGAGACCCCCGGCTGCCGGAGCTGATCGGCCAGGCCCAGCAGGGCAGCGCCAGCATCATGGCGGCACGGGCCCAGTTGTTTGCGGCGCGTGCGGCACTGGCCGGCGCCGACAGCGCCACGCTGCCCCAGGTGGGATTGACGGCGGGCGCCTACCGCGGCGTAGACGCCAGCGCCCCGCTGGGCACGGGCATGAACGTGGGCCTGCAGGCCTCGTGGGCGATCGACCTCTGGGGCCAGAACGCCTCGTCGGTGCGCCAGGCCTCGGCCCAGGCGAACGCCGCACAGGCCGGCTGGCACGAGGCCCGGGTGCTGATGGCGGCCGAGACGGCGCGGCTGTACCTGGGCTGGCGCTCCTGCCTGGCGCAGAAGGCCGTGATCGACAGCGACCGCGCCTCACGCAGCATCACCGCGCAAAGCGCCGCAGACACCGAGCGCGCCGGTCTGCTCGCGCCGGCCACCGCGGCGCTGGCGCGGGCGGGCCAGGCCGACGCTGAGGCGCGGCTGGCGCAACAGCACCGCCAGTGCGAGCAGCAGTTCAAGGCCATCGTGGCGCTGGTGGGTGCCGACGAGCCGGCTCTGCGCGAGCGCCTGGGGGCCAGCGGCGCCTTGCCCGATCCGACTGCGGCCAGATCGGCACTGGCGGTATCGGCCGTGCCGCTGGAAGTGATCCGCCAGCGGCCCGACGTGGCCCGCGCGCAGCAAGAGCTGGTGGCCGCTGCCGAGGGCGTGGGTGTGGCCCGCGCCGCGCTCTGGCCCAGCCTGAGCCTGAGCAGCAATGTGCTGCGCAACCGCTTCACCACCGGCGGAGAGAGCACCACGTTCAACTCCTGGTCGGTCGGTCCGCTGGCGCTGAACTTGCCGCTGATCGGCCGCGGTGGCCTGAACGCGTCAGCCGACGCCGCCGCTGCGCGCTACGAATCGGCAGCAATCGGCTACGCCAATGTGCTGCGCCGCGCCATCGCCGAGGTCGAGCAGTCGCTGGTGGCGCTGGACACGCTGCGCACCCAGCTGGTGGCCAGCCAGCAGGCCGTGGCGGGCTACACCCGTTCGTTCGAGGCCACCGAGGCGCGCTACCGCGTCGGCCTGGCCAACCTCAACGAGCTGGAGGAGGCCCGCCGGCTCAAGCTCAACGCCGACAGCGGCGCCGTGGCGCTGCAGCTGGACCACCTGAACACCTGGATCGCCCTGTACGTCGCCCTGGGCGGCGGTTTTGACCCCCAGATCGCGCCGGAAGCGGTGCGCCAAGCCTCATGAAGAAGACCATGCGCCACTCGTCTGCCCTGTCCCCGGTCCGCCTCCCGGCCATCCTGCTGCTGTCCTCCGTGCTCGCCGTGGCCTGCGGCGGCAGCGACAAGCCCGCTGAGGGGGCGGCTGCCGCCAGCCAGGCGGCGGCCGCGGCCGATGGCGCCGCACCCGCCGCACCCAAGCCCGCGATGACGGTGAGCACCGCCAAGCCGGAAACCGCCAGCCTGGCCCTGCAGCTGCAGGCCAACGGCAACATCGCCGCCTGGCAGGAGGCCAGCGTCGGCGCCGAGGTGCCGGGCCTGCGCCTGGCGACGGTGAATGTGAACATCGGCGATGTGGTGAAGAAGGGCCAGGTGCTGGCCACCTTCGCCCGCGAGACCACCGAAGCCGAGAGCCTGCAGGGCAAGGCTGCGCTGATGCAGGCCGAGGCCGCGGCCGAGAGCGCCAAGGCCGACGCCGACCGGGCGCGCTCGATCGAGAACACCGGGGCGCTGTCCAAGTCGCAGATCGCCCAGTACCTGACGCAGGAAAAGGTGACGCGGGCGCAGTTCGAAGCCGCCAAGGCCGCCTACGCCGCCAGCCAGGTGCGCCTGGGCAACACCCAGGTGCGCGCGCCGGACGACGGCGTGATCTCGGCCCGCACGGCCACGGTGGGTGCGGTGGCCGGCGCCGGGCAGGAGCTGTTCCGCCTGGTGCGGCAGAGCCGCATGGAGTGGCGCGCCGAGGTGACGCCGGCCGAGGTCGGCCAGGTCAAGGTGGGCCAGAAGGTGGAGGTCACGGCGGCCAGCGGCCTGACCGTGGCGGGCACGGTGCGCGCTATCGCGCCCACGGCCGATCCGCAGACCCGCAACGTGCTGGTGTTCGCCGATCTGCCCAAACACGCCGAGCTCAAGGCTGGCACCTTCGCGCGCGGCCAGTTCCAGATCGGCAGCAGCCAGGCGCTGACCGTGCCGGCGCAGGCCATCGTGGTGCGCGACGGCCACAACTACGTGTTCGTGATCGGTGCCGACAGCAAGGCCGGGCAGCGCAAGGTGGACACCGGGCGCCGCGCGGGTGACCGCGTGGAGGTGCTGCAAGGCCTGAAGGCCGACGAGACGGTGGCGGTGCAGGGTGCCGGCTTCCTCAACGAGGGCGACCTCGTGAAGATCGCGCAGTGAAGGACCGGCCATGAACGTTTCCGCGTGGTCCATCCGCAACCCGATTCCGGCGGCGATGCTGTTCGTCATGCTCACGCTCGCCGGTCTGTTCTCGTTCCAGGCGATGAAGGTGCAGAACTTCCCCGACCTGGACGTGCCCAACATCACCATCGTCGCCAGCCTGCCGGGCGCCGCGCCCAACCAGCTGGAAAACGACGTCGCCCGCAAGATCGAGAACAGCCTGGCGTCGCTGCAGGGCCTCAAGCACATCTACACCAAGGTGCAGGACGGCACGGTCTCGATCACGGCCGAGTTCCGGATCGAGAAACCCACCCAGGAAGCGCTGGACGACGTGCGCTCGGCCGTGGCCAAGGTGCGCGGCGATCTGCCGACCGATCTGCGCGAGCCCATCGTCAACAAGCTGGAGCTGGCCGGTGGTGCCGTGCTGGCTTACACGGTGCGCTCGGACAAGATGGACGACGAGGCCATTTCCTGGTTCGTCGACAACGACGTGGCCAAGCTGCTGCTGTCGGTGCGTGGCGTGGGTGCGATCAACCGCGTGGGCGGCGTCAACCGCGAGGTGCAGATCCTGCTGGACCCGCTGAAGCTGCAGTCGCTGGGTGCCACGGCGGCCGACATCTCGCGCCAGCTGGCCCGGGTGCAGATCGAGAGCGCGGGCGGCCGCGCCGACATCGGCGGCAGCCAGCAACCGCTGCGCACGCTCTCGGCCATGAAGTCGGCCGAGGAACTGGCCGCCCTGGAGCTCTCGCTGTCCGATGGCCGCCGCATCCGGCTGGACCAGATCGCGACCGTGAAGGACACCATCGCCGAGCCGACCGCGGCGGCCTTCCTGGACGGCAAGCCGGTGGTCGGCTTCGAGGTGGCGCGCAGCAAGGGTGCCAGCGAGGTGGAGGTCGGGCAGGGCGTGCGCGCCAGGCTCAAGGAGTTGCAGGCCGCACGTCCGGACCTGCAGATCACCGAGTCGTTCGACTTCGTGACGCCGGTGGAGGAGGAGTTCAACGCCTCCATGACCCTGTTGTACGAGGGCGCCATCCTCGCGGTGCTGGTGGTCTGGCTGTTCCTGCGCGACTTCCGCGCCACCGTGGTCTCGGCCGTGGCCCTGCCGCTGTCGGCCATCCCGGCCTTCATCGGCATGCACTACATGGGCTTCACCATCAACGTGGTCACGCTGCTGGCCATGTCGCTGGTCATCGGCATCCTGGTGGACGACGCCATCGTGGAGGTGGAGAACATCGTGCGCCACATGCGCATGGGCAAGACGCCGTACCAGGCGGCCATGGAAGCGGCGGACGAGATCGGCATGGCCGTGATCGCCACCACCTTCACCCTGATCGCGGTGTTCCTGCCCACAGCCTTCATGGCCGGCATCCCGGGCAAGTTCTTCAAGCAGTTCGGCTGGACGGCCGCGCTGGCGGTGTTCGCCTCGCTGGTGGTGGCGCGTGCGCTCACGCCCATGATGGCGGCCTACATCCTCAAGCCGGTGGTGACCGCCAAGGAACAGCCGGCCTGGGCGCGCAGCAACCGCTTCCTCGGCGGCCTCTGGGCCTGGATGACCAACCAGAACGAACCCGGCTGGCTCGACACCTACCAGCGCTGGGCCGCGGCCTGCATCCGCCACCGCTGGCTGACGCTGGTCGGCTCCATCCTCTTCTTCTTCGGCTCGCTGGCGCTGATCCCGCTGCTACCCCAGGGCTTCATCCCGCCGGACGACAACTCGCAGACCCAGGTCTACCTGGAGCTGCCGCCGGGTGCCACGCTGGCGCAGACCGTGGCCACCGCCGAACGGGCGCGGGTGCTCGTGAACGGGGTGCAGCACGTCAAGTCGGTGTACACCACCATCGGCTCCGGCTCGGCCGGCACCGACCCCTTCGCGCCGCAGGGCGCGCAGGAGTCGCGCAAGGCGGCGCTGACCATCCAGCTCGACCCGCGCGGCCAGCGCCCGCGCAAGCAGGTGATCGAGAACCAGGTCCGCGAAGTGATGTCCGGTCTGCCGGGCGTGCGCTACAAGGTGGGCCTGGGCGGCTCGGGCGAGAAATACATCCTGACGCTCACCGGCAACGACGCCAGCGCGCTGTCGACCGCGGCCCGCGCCATCGAGCGCGACCTGCGCACCATCAACGGCGTGGGCAGCATCCAGTCGTCGGCCGCGCTGGTGCGCACCGAGATCATCGTCACGCCCGACCTGCAGCGCGCCGCCGATCTGGGCGTGACCAGCTCGGCCATCGCCGAGACGCTGCGCATCGCCACCGTGGGCGACTACGACAGTGCGCTGCCCAAGCTGAACCTGCCGCAGCGCCAGGTGCCGATCGTGGTCAAGCTCGACAGCGCCGCGCGCGAGAACCTGGAGGTGCTGGGCCGCCTGTCCGTGCCCGGCGCCAAGGGCCCGGTCATGCTCAGCCAGGTCGCCACGCTGACTTTCGGCGGCGGCCCGGCCGTGATCGACCGCTACGACCGCTCGCGCAACATCAACTTCGAGGTCGAGCTCGCTGGCATCCCGCTGGGCGACATGAAGACCGCGGTGGACGCGCTGCCCAGCATCCAGAACCTGCCGCCGGGCGTGCAGGTGCTGGAGATCGGCGACGCCGAGGTGCAGGGCGAACTGTTCGCCAGCTTCGGCCTGGCCATGCTGACCGGCGTGCTGTGCATCTACATCGTGCTGGTGCTGCTGTTCAAGGCCTTCCTGATGCCGCTGACCATCCTGCCCGCGCTGCTGATGTCCTTCGGGGGCGCCTTCGTGGCCCTGCTGCTGACCAACAAGAGCTTCTCCATGCCCTCGCTGATCGGTCTGGTGATGCTGATGGGGGTGGCGTCGAAGAACTCCATCCTGCTGGTGGAGTACGCCATCGAGGCGCGTCGCCAGCGCGGCCTGCCGAGGCTGGAAGCCATCCTGGATGCCTGCCACAAGCGGGCGCGGCCGATTGTCATGACCACCATTGCCATGGTGGCCGGCATGCTGCCGGTGGCGGTGGGTTCGGGGGCAGCGGACAGCAGCTTCCGCTCGCCGATGGCGGTGGCGGTGATCGGCGGTCTGGTGACCTCGACCCTGCTGAGCCTGCTGGTGGTGCCGGCGGTGTTCACCATCGTCGACGACCTGAGCATCTTCTTCGCCCGCCTGTTCGGCCGCCAGGTGCGCGATGAGCGCGCCCACGAGCGGGACCCGAACGCACTGAGCCACCCCGCCTGAGCGGACAGCTGGAGGGCGCTCAGCCCTCCAGCGTTTCCAGCAACTCGGTCTCGATTTCGATCTGGCGCTTGTTGACCTGCAGCTCGGGTCCGCTGATCAGGAACGTGTCCTCGACCCGCTCGCCCAGGGTGCTGACCTTGGCCAGCTGCACGCTGATGTGGTGCTGGGCCAGCACGCGCGAGATGCAGTAGAGCAGGCCGGCGCGGTCGCTGGCGGAGATGCTCAGCAGCCAGCGCTGGGCTTTTTCGTCCGGCCGCAGGTCCACCCGTGGCGTGATCGGGAAGCTCTTGACCCGGCGCGAGAGCCGCCCCTTGCTGGGCGGCGGCAGCGGGCCGCGCTCGTCGATGGTGCTGGCGAGCTTGTTTTCGACCATCGCGATCAGCTCGCGGTAGTGCTCCGACAGCGTGGGCGCCACCACCTGGAAGGTGTCCAGCGCGTGTCCGGTCATGGTGGTGTGGATGCGGGCGTCGAGGATCGAGAACCCGGCGTTGTCGAAGTAGCCGCAGATGCGGGCGAAGAGGTCGTTCTGGTCCGGCGAGTAGACCAGCACCTGCAGGCCCTCGCCCTCGGGCGAGAGGCGGGCGCGCACGATGGCGGCGTCGGGGGGCACCCCGGTGCTGCTGCGTGCGTTGATGGCCAGCTGGCGCGTGAGCACCCGTGTGTGCCAGGCGATCTCGTCGGCCTGGTGGCGCATGAAATAGCCCACGTCCAGCGTGTCCCACAGGGCCTTGTGCGCCTGGTGGGGCAGGGCGTGCAGCGCCAGCATGGACAGGGCCTCGCGCTTGCGCGCCTCGACCACGGCGTCCGGGTCGGGAGCGCGGCCGCCCAGGGCGCGCAGGGTGTAGCGGTACAGGTCTTCCAGCAGCTTGCCCTTCCAGGCGTTCCACACCTTGGGGCTGGTGCCGCGGATGTCGGCCACCGTGAGCAGGTAGAGCGCCGTGAGGTAGCGCTCGTTGCCCACGCGCTGGGCGAAGGCGGTGATCACGTCCGGGTCGCTCAGGTCTTCCTTTTGCGCGATGCGGCTCATGGTCAGGTGTTCGGACACCAGGAACTCGATCAGCTTGGCGTCTTCGCGCGCGATGCCGTGCTGGCGGCAGAAGCTGCGCACGTCGCGCGCACCCAGCTCGGAGTGGTCGCCGCCGCGGCCCTTGGCGATGTCGTGGAACAGCGCCGCCACGTAGAAGATCCAGGGCTTGTCCCAGCCCGCGGCCAGCTGCGAACAGAACGGGTATTCGTGCGAGTGCTCGGCGATGAAGAAGCGGCGCACGTTGCGCAGGACCATCAGGATGTGCTGGTCCACGGTGTAGACGTGGAACAGGTCGTGCTGCATCTGGCCGACGATGTGGCGAAACACCCAGAGGTAGCGGCCCAGCACCGAGGTCTGGTTCATCAGCCGCATGGCGTGCGTGATGCCCTCGGGCTGCTGCAGGATCTGCAGGAAGGTGGCGTGGTTGACCGGGTCGGCGCGGAAGGCGCCGTTCATGATCGGGCGCGCGTTGTACAGCGCGCGCAGCGTGCGCGCCGACAGGCCCTTGATGCCCACCGTGGTCTGGTAGAGCAGGAAGGTTTCGAGAATGGCGTGCGGCTGCCGGAGGTAGAGGTGGTCGCTGGCCACTTCCAGCATGCCGGCCTTGTCGTAGAAGCGCTCGTTGATCGGGCGCATCTGGTCGGCGCCGCTCTCGTCGCTGTTCAGCCGCTCCTCGATGTTGAGCAGCAGGATCTGGTTGAGCTGGGTCACGGCCTTGGCGGCCCAGTAGTAGCGCCGCATCAGCTCCTCGCTGGCGCGGCGGGCCAGGCGGGCGGTGGGCGCCGGTGGCTGCTCGTGCGGGCCGGCGGAGGCCGGTGCCTGCGCCTTGTAGCCGAAGGACTCGGCCACTGCGGTCTGCAGGTCGAACACCAGCCGGTCTTCGCGCCGGTGGGCCAGCAGGTGCAGCCGCGCGCGGATCAGGCTCAGCAGGGCCTCGTTGGCCTTGATCTGGCGCACCTCCAGCGGCGTGGCCAGGCCCCGGCGTGCCAGCTCGTCCCAGCTGCGCCCCAGGCCGGCGGCCTTGGCCACCCAGAGGATGACCTGCAGGTCGCGCAGGCCGCCCGGCGACTCCTTGCAGTTGGGTTCGAGCGAGTAGGGCGTGTTCTCGTACTTGGTGTGGCGCTGGCGCATTTCCAGCGTCTTGGCCACAAAGAAGGCCTTGGGGTCCATGACCTCGCCCAGGCGCCGCACCAGGCCTGTGAACTGCGCCCGCGAGCCCACAATCAGGCGGCATTCGAGCAGCGAGGTCTGCACCGTCACGTCGCGCACGGCCTCTTCGACGCATTCGGCGGCGGTGCGCACGCTGGAGCCGATTTCCAGCCCCACGTCCCAGCAGGCGCCGATGAAGGACTCCAGACGCGCCTTCAGCGCCTCGTCGCCGTCGGGCGTCGCGCCATCGGGCAACAACACGAGCACATCGACGTCCGAGTTCGGGAACAGCTCGCCCCGGCCATAGCCGCCGACGGCGAGGAGCGAGAACCCGGCACCAAACCCCGCGTTGGTCCAGAGCTGCCGCAGGGTGTCGTCGGTCAGACGCGCCAGTTGCTGCAGGGTGCGGCGCACGCCGCGGGTCGATGAGCCCTGTTCGCCCAGCTGGGTGAACAGGGTGGTCTTGTCCTGGCGGTAGCGCTGGCGCAGCGCGCCGAGGTCGCCTGCGGCTTCAACCATGGGAACGCTCCGGAATCAGCAGGCGGTGGTGGTCACGAACGAGGGCAGGGGCGGGCTGCCGGCCGAGAGCGTGAGCACCTCGTAGCCCGTGGGCGTGACCAGCACGGTGTGTTCCCACTGCGCGGACAGCGAGCGGTCGCGCGTGACGATGGTCCAGCCGTCGCCCATTTCCTTGATGTCGCGCTTGCCGGCGTTGATCATGGGCTCAATGGTGAAGGTCATGCCAGGCTTGAGCTCTTCGAGCGTGCCGGGGCGGCCGTAGTGCAGCACCTGCGGCTCTTCGTGGAAACGCTGACCGATGCCGTGGCCGCAGAACTCGCGCACCACGGAGTAGCCGTTGCCTTCGGCGTAGGTCTGGATCGCATGGCCGATGTCACCCAGGCGCACGCCGGGCTTGACCATCACGATGCCCTTCCACATGGCCTCGAAGGTGACCTGGGTCAGCCGCCGGGCCTGCACGCTGCAGGCGGCCTCGCCACCGATGAGGAACATGCGGCTGTTGTCACCGTACCAGCCCTCCGGCGTGATCACGGTGACGTCGACATTGAGGATGTCACCCTTCTTCAGCGGCTTGTCGTTGGGAATCCCGTGGCAGACGACGTGGTTGATCGAGGTGCAGAGGTGGCCCGGGTAGGGCGGGTAGCCCGGGGGCTGGTAGCCCACGGTGGCCGAGCGCGTGCCCTGCTGCTTCATGTACTCGGCCGAGAGGCGGTCGATCTCCAGGGTGGTCACGCCAGGCTGGATGTGCGGGGTCAGGAAGTCCAGCACTTCGGACGCCAGCCGACAGGCTGTGCGCATGCCGGCGATGCCAGCCTCGTCTTTGTAGGTGATGCTCATGGGACGCAATTATCCCGTGGCGGGCAACGGTTTGAAACGAAGGGTGAAATAGCCACCCGGGCGCTGTCGCCACTCCTATACTCGCCCGCTCCCCAACACCCCCACAGAGAGGCGCTCGAATGAAGAAGCTATTGATCACCGGTTTGTCCCTGATGGCCCTGACGGGCTCTGCGCTGGCGCAGGGCGTGGGCGTATACGGCGTTGTCGGTACAGGTGGTGCAGGGGTGGGGCTGAACCTGCCAGTCGGCCCTGCGCTGGGCATTCGCGGCGAGCTGGCCAGCCTCACCGAATCGGACACCTACACCGAAGACCAGATCACCTACAAGGGCGACCTCAAGCTCAAGGGCAACGGCGTGTTCGTCGACTTCCGCCCCTTCCTGGGCACGTTCCGCCTGGTGGGCGGCGCCACCTTCGGCGGCACCTCGGCCGCGCTGAACGCGCAGGCCACGAACGGCTCGGTCACCATCGACGGCCAGCGCTTCGACGCCACCGGCAACTCGCTGCGCGCCGACATCAAGTACCCGAGCACCATGCCCTACATCGGCGTGGGCTGGGGCCACGGCCGCCACAACGAGCCGGGCTGGACCTTCGGTCTGGACCTGGGCGTGTCCATCGGCAAGCCCAAGGTCCGGCTGACCGGTTCGGGCGGTCTGCTGGCCCAGCCGGGCGCGCAGGCGGCCATCGCCGCGGAAGAACGCAAGGTGCAGGACGACCTGAACAGCGCCAAGGTGCTGCCGGTTGTCAAGGTGAGCGTCGGCTACCAGTTTTAGCCCCCCCGCGCCGCTTCGCGTCCCCCCAGGTGGCGCCAGCTGCGCCCCGGCGGAGCCGGTTCCCCGCTGGCCTGGATGCCGCCTGCGGGGTGATTCGGGTTGAGGGGCAAAGGTAAAATCTCGGGTTTTCACCGACCCCTGCGGTCATCCAGCCCCAAGGCCACCCACCGTGACCCTGCACCTGCGCTTTTTTGACGGCGGCAACGCCATCAGCGACTTCAAAGTCCAGCAACTCCTGCCCCGTCTGCAGGGCATTTCCGACAAGATCACCGGCCTCTCGGCCCGCTTCGTGCACCTGGCGTCCTTCGACGCCGAGCCCGACGCCGCCACGGTGGAGCGCCTGGGCCAGCTGATGACCTACGGCGAGCCGGCCACCGAGGCTTTTGTGGCCGCCGAGAGGGCCGGCGCCCCGGCGTTGTACGTACTGCCCCGCCTGGGCACTGTCTCGCCCTGGGCCTCCAAGGCCACCGACATCGCGCACAACTGCGACCTGGCGCTGCACCGCGTCGAGCGCCTGGTCGAGTTCCGCATCGGCCTCAAGAGCGGCCTGCTGGGCAAGGCCAGCCTGAGCGACGAGCAGCTGCGCGCCGTGGCCGATGCGCTGCACGACCGCATGACCGAGGCCGTGACCACCGAACGCAGCCAGGCCGAGGCGCTGTTCACCGAACTGCACCCGGCGCCCATGGAGCACGTGGATGTGCTGGGTGGCGGGCGCGCCGCGCTGGAAAAGGCCAACACCGACTGGGGCCTGGCCCTGGCCGACGACGAGATCGACTATCTGGTCAACGCCTTTAACGGTCTGAAACGCAACCCGACCGACGTCGAGCTGATGATGTTCGCGCAGGCCAACAGCGAACACTGCCGCCACAAGATCTTCAACGCGCAGTTCACCATCGACGGCGTGGCGCAGGACAAGAGCCTGTTCGGCATGATCCGCCACACGCACCGGACCAGCCCGCAGCACACCATCGTCGCGTACTCGGACAACGCCTCCATCATGGAGGGCCACCAGCTGGAGCGCTTCGTCGCCAAGGCCGGCGGCCACGCCTCGCCCGCCTACCAGGCGGAAGCCGCCACCCACCACATCCTGATGAAGGTGGAAACGCACAACCACCCGACCGCGATTTCCCCCTTCCCCGGCGCCTCCACCGGCGCGGGCGGCGAGATCCGCGACGAGGGCGCGACCGGCCGCGGCTCCAAGCCCAAGGCCGGCCTGACCGGCTTCACCGTGTCCAAGCTCTGGGGCGGCCTGAGCGACCAGCCGGGTGGCAAGCCCGAGCACATCGCCAGCCCGCTGCAGATCATGACCGAGGGCCCGCTCGGCGGCGCAGCCTTCAACAACGAGTTCGGCCGTCCGAACCTGCTGGGCTACTTCCGCGAGTACGAGCAGGACGTGGGCGGCGTGACCCGCGGTTACCACAAGCCCATCATGATCGCGGGCGGCCTGGGCCAGATCGACGCCGGCCAGACGAAGAAGATCGATTTCCCGGCCGGTACGCTGCTGATCCAGCTCGGCGGCCCGGGCATGAAGATCGGCATGGGCGGCGGTGCCGCCAGCTCCATGGCCACCGGCACCAATGCCGCCTCGCTGGACTTTGACAGCGTGCAGCGTGGCAACCCCGAGATCGAGCGCCGGGCGCAGGAGGTCATCAACCACTGCTGGGCGCAGGGTGACAAGAACCCGGTGCTGTTCATCCACGACGTGGGCGCGGGTGGCCTGTCCAACGCCTTCCCCGAGCTGGTGAACGACGCCGGCCGCGGCGCGCGCTTTGATCTGCGCGCCGTGCCGCTGGAAGAGAGCGGTCTGGCGCCCAAGGAAATCTGGTGCAACGAGAGCCAGGAGCGCTACGTGCTGGCCATCGCGCCCGAGTCGCTGGAACAGTTCAAGGCTTTCTGCGAGCGCGAGCGCTGCCCGTTCTCGGTCGTCGGCGTGGCCACCGAAGAGCGCCACCTGTCGCTGCTGGACGAGGGCAAGGAAAGCCCGGTCGACATGCCCATGGACGTGCTGCTGGGCAAGCCGCCCAAGATGCACCGCGACGTGAGAACGGTGCAACGCAGCTTCCAGCCGATGGACCTCACCGGCGTGTCGCTGGAAAAGGCCGTGATCGACGTGCTGAGCCACCCGACCGTGGCGTCCAAGCGCTTCCTGGTCACCATCGGCGACCGCACCGTGGGCGGCCTGTCGCACCGCGACCAGATGGTCGGCCCCTGGCAGGTGCCGGTGGCCGACTGCGCCGTGACCCTGGCCGACTACGCCGGGTTCGCGGGCGAAGCCATGAGCATGGGCGAGCGCACGCCGCTGGCGTCCATCAACGCCGCCGCGTCCGGCCGCATGGCGGTGGCCGAAGCCATCACCAACCTGCTGGCCGCGCCGATTGAGCTGCCCCGAGTCAAGCTGTCGGCCAACTGGATGGCCGCCTGCGGCGAACCCGGTGAAGACGCCGACCTGTACGCCACCGTCAAGGCCATCGGCATGGAGCTGTGCCCGGCGCTGGACGTGTCGGTGCCGGTGGGCAAGGACAGCCTGTCCATGCGCACGCAGTGGACGGCCGATGGCGAAAAGAAGAAGGTCACCTCGCCGGTGAGCCTGATCGTCAGCGCCTTCGCGACGCTGGCCGACGTGCGCGGCACGCTCACGCCGCAGCTCAACCGCGATATCGACGACACCACCCTGGTACTGGTCGACCTGGGCAAAGGCCGCAACCGCCTCGGCGGCAGCGTGCTGGGCCTGACGCTGGGTCAGCCTGGTGACGAGGTGCCCGACCTGGACAGCCCGCAGGACCTGATCAATCTGGTCAACGCCGTCAACGCGCTGCGCGCCAAGGGCCAGATCCTGGCCTACCACGACCGTTCAGACGGCGGCCTGCTGGCCGCGGCGGCCGAGATGGCCTTCGCCGGCCATGTGGGCGTGTCGCTGAACGTGGACATGCTGGTCACCGAGGGCGACGGCATTTCCGACAGCCGCATGGACACTGGCGATGCCAAGAACTGGGCGCAGCAGGTCAGCGTCCGCCGCGAGGAACTCACGCTCAAGGCCCTGTTCAGCGAAGAGCTGGGCGTCGTGCTGCAGGTGAAGACCGAAGACCGCAACGCCGTGATGCAGACCCTGCGCGAGCACGGCCTGTCCAAGCACAGCCACTTCGTCGGCAAGACCCGCCCGGCGTCCTCGTCCATCGACGTGGGCAAGGGCCAGCTGCAGGTCTGGCGCGACACCAAGGCCGTGTTCAGCGCCAGTCTGTACGACCTGCAGCAGGTCTGGGACAGCGTCAGCTGGAAGATCAACCAGCAGCGCGACAACCCGGCCTGCGCCGACAGCGAACACGCCGCCGCCGGTCTTCCGGAAGACCCGGGCATGCACGTGGCCCTGACGTTCGACCCGCTGGACAACGTGGCCGCGCCGTTCCTGAACCTGAGCCGCCCCAAGGTCGCGATCCTGCGCGAGCAGGGCGTGAACTCGCACGTGGAAATGGCGTATGCCTTCACGCAGGCGGGCTTCGAAGCCTACGACGTGCACATGACCGACCTGCAGTCGGGCCGCGCCAAGTTGGCCGACTTCAAGGGCGTGGTCGCCTGCGGTGGTTTCAGCTACGGCGACACCCTGGGCGCCGGCATCGGCTGGGCGCGCAGCATCACCTTCAACCCGGTGCTGTCCGAACAGTTCCGGGGCTTCTTCGGCCGCGCCGACACCTTCGGCTTGGGCGTGTGCAACGGCTGCCAGATGTTCGCCGAGCTGGCCGACATCATCCCCGGTGCCGAGGCCTGGCCGCGCTTCACCACCAACCAGAGCGAGCGTTTCGAGGCGCGTCTGTCGATGGTCGAGGTGCTGGCATCGCCCAGCCTGTTCCTGCAGGGCATGGCCGGCAGCCGCCTGCCGATCGCGGTGGCGCACGGCGAAGGCTTTGCCAACTTCAAGCACCGCGGCAACCCGGCGCAGGCCATCGCCGCCATGCGTTTCGTCGACAACAGCGGCGCCGCCACCGAGCAGTACCCGTTCAACCCGAACGGCAGCCCGGGCGGCCTGACGGCGGTCACCACGGCCGACGGCCGCTTCACGGCCATGATGCCGCACCCCGAGCGCGTGTTCCGCAACATCCAGATGAGCTGGACCAGCGGCAGCGCCAGCGACCTGAGCCCGTGGATGCGCATCTGGCGCAACGCGCGCAGGTGGGTGGGCTGATCGCACGATGAGCCGCTCGCGCCCCCTGCCCGACGACACCATCCAGGCCTACGCCCGCGACGGGGCGGTGGTGCTGCGGGGCGTGCTCAACGCCGACGATCTGCGCACGCTGGAGGCTGGCATCGAGCACAACCTGACGCACCTGAGCCCGCTGGCGCTGGTGGCGAGCGAGCCCGACGACCCCGGCCGCTTCGTCGAGGACTTCTGCACCTGGCAGACCAACCCGGACTACCAGCGCATCCTCAAGGAGTCGGCCCTGCCGCATCTGGCCGCCCAGCTGATGCAGAGCCGCACGGCGCGCCTGTACCACGACCACCTGCTGGTCAAGGAAGCCGGTACCCGCCAGCCGACACCGTGGCACCAGGACCAGCCGTACTACAACGTCGGCGGCAGGCAGAACGTCAGCTTCTGGATACCGGTCGACCCGGTGCCGCTGGCCAGCACGCTGCGCTTCGTCGCCGGCTCGCACGACGGCACCTGGTACATGCCGCGCACCTTCCGCGACCAGCAGGCCAAGTGGTTCCCGGAGGGCACGCTGGCCGAGCTGCCGCCCATCGACGCCGAGCCCGGCACCTACCGGCAACTGGGCTGGGCGCTGGAGCCGGGCGACTGCGTGGCCTTCCACATGCTCAGCCTGCACGCCAGCAGCGGCACCGGTCCGGGCGCGCGGCGGCGCGTTTTTTCGGCCCGCTACCTGGGCGATGATGCGGTCCACGCGCCTCGCCGCTGGCGCACCTCCCCGCCATTCCCTGACCTCGACCAGCGCCTGCCCGACGGCGCACCGATGGACGACCCGCTGTTTCCCCTTGTCTGGTCCTGAAAGTTGAACCACCGCCATGGCCTCCAGCCTCCTCGCACTGCTTGACGACATCGCCACCCTGCTCGACGACGTGGCCACCATGACCAAGGTCGCGGCGCGCCAGAGCGTGTCGGCGGCTGATGACGTGGCGGCCATGACGCAGATGGCCGCGAAAAAAACGGCTGGCGTGCTGGGCGACGACCTTGCGCTCAACGCGCAGCAGGTGACGGGCGTGAACGCCGACCGCGAACTGCCGGTGGTCTGGGCGGTGGCCAAGGGCTCGCTGCTGAACAAGGCCATCCTGGTGCCGGCAGCCCTGGCCATCAGCGCGGTGGCGCCCTGGGCGATCACGCCGCTGCTGATGCTGGGCGGCCTGTTCCTGTGCTTCGAAGGTGCCGAGAAGCTGATGCACAAGTTCTTCCACGCCAAAGACGAGGACGACGCCCACCACGCCGAGCTCGTGAAGGCCGTGAGCGACGAGAAAGTGGACCTGGTCGCGTTCGAGAAGGAGAAGATCAAGGGCGCCGTGCGCACCGACTTCATTCTCTCGGCCGAGATCATCGTCATCACCCTGGGCGCGGTCGCCACGGCACCCTTTGCCCAGCAGGTCGCGGTGCTGGTCGGCATCTCGCTGATCATGACCCTGGGCGTGTACGGCCTGGTCGGCGGCATCGTCAAGCTCGACGACGCGGGCCTGCACCTGAGCCGCAGCGGCTCATCCGCCACGCAAGCCTTCGGCCGAGGTCTGCTGGCCTTTGCGCCCTGGCTGATGAAGGCCCTGTCGGTGCTGGGTACGGCGGCGATGTTCCTGGTGGGCGGCGGCATCCTGCTGCACGGTGTACCGGCGCTGGGCCATGCGGTCGAGCACTGGGCCGGGGGCCTGGGCGCCATCGGTGGCGTGGTCAACAGCCTGGCGGGCGGGGTTTCCGGCCTCATTGCCGGCATCGTCTGCGTGCTGCTGTTCAACGCCTTCAACAAGCTGCGCGGCCAGTCCGCACACTGAATGAACAAGGGCGGGCCTTGACTTGCGTCAAGGCCTCAACAACACGGCGGGCCCAGACTGGCATCCAGATCGTAAGTGTGCTGAAGACCAGCTTCGGTGCACACCAACCCGAGAGGAGCCGCCATGAACACCGCCGTTGACACCGACGCCCCGCTGAACAACTTCTCCAACTGCCACAGCGGCATCCTCAAGCGCCTGAATGCGCTGGACGAGCTGCCCGCGCTGCTGGAACCCGCTGCCCGCGCCCGTCAGATCGCCGAGCAGTCGCTGGAGTTCTTCCGGGAAGCCATCTTCGAACACCATCTGGAAGAAGAGCGCGAGCTGTTCCCAGCAGTGATTGCCAGCGCGAAGCCCGGCGAGGAACTGGAGCGCGTGAAAGCCATGACCAAGCGCCTGACCGAGGAGCACCGCATGGTCGAGGCGCTGTGGAAGCGGCTGGAAAAGGGCCTCAAGCAGGTCGCCAAAGGCCAGAGCACCGATCTGGACATCGGCGAGGTGCAGCGCCTGGTCACCGAGTACACCGCCCATGCCGCCTACGAAGAGGCCGAGTTCCTGCCGCTGTCGGAGGTGATCCTGGGCCGCAACAGCAACCACATGGCTGCGCTGGGTCTGAGCCTGCACATGCGCCACGTCAAGCCGGTGGCGGCCTACATCTGATCCACCTGCAGCGCGCCATGGCCGCGGTCTGAGCGGGCATGCTCTACAGTTCGGGCGACATGAAAAATCGCCCTCGCAACCCTCATGATTCCCGCCCCGAACACTGGCGCGTCCAGAGCGCAGACGGGGTTGCGGTGCTCAACATCCCTGGCCTCAACGGCCGGGCCCGGGTGTTCGACGTGGACGCCGCTCTGCTGGTCGATGTGCCTGCCGACACCGGCGGCGCCTGGCTGGAGCTGACGGTGGAGTTCGATGGCCGGCGCCAGTGGTCGCGCCGCATTCCCGCCCACAACCCCGGCCAGACCGACAGCCTGGACTACCACCAGCGGACGCGGCTCGAGGCCGAGCAGGGCCTGCGCATCCGGGCCATCGCCGCCGTCAAGGGCGTGCGGGTGCGGGAGCTGGTGATCGAGGCGCGCGAGGACGCCTGATGACTCAGGCCGGGGTCGCCGGTCGCGTTCGGTAGAACGTCACCGGGCTTGCCGGCGCGGCGTTCATCACGCTGCGCTTGATCTTGCCGACCACGTGCATCTCGCAGGGCTTGCAGTCGAAGCGCAGGGTCAGCTTCTCCTTGCCGTTGATCAGCTGCATCGGCTCGGCGCGCACCGTGCCCTGCACGCCGGTCACGCCCTTGGCCTGCTTGGGGCAGAGGCTGAGCGAGAAGCGCACGCAGTGCTTGGTGATCATCAGGCTGACTTCGCCTTCTTCCTCGTGGCTCTCGTAGGCAGCGGCGATCACCTTCACACCGTGCTTCGCGTAGAAATCGCGCGCCTTGTGGTTGAACACGTTGGCCAGGTACGTGAGTGTGTCTTCCGGGTAGTTGACGGGCGGCTCGACCGGCTTGGCGCGCGGCAGGCGGTGCCAGGCCGCGGCACGGCCGGCTTCCAGCTGTTCCACCGCATCCCGGCGCAGGGCGTTGAGCTGTGAGGCGGGCACGAAGCGCGGACCGTTCAGGTTCAGCGCCACGTCCAGCGGCTGGAACAGGGTGTCGCCCAGGCGTGAGAGGTTCTCGCGCAGCTTGTCTTCGGCCTGGCTGGGGTCCTTGGCGTCCTGCAGCGGGCCGGGCAGGGTGGCGGTGCCGCTGTGGCCGTCTTCGTCGGTGATGGTCAGCGTCAGGCCGTCGGCGGTTTCGTCCAGGGCCAGCCAGGCACCGATGCGGCGTTCGGCCGACTTCTTCTCCAGCCCGCGCACCCAGTCCATGTCCCGGTTGCGGTTGATCTGCACGCCCTTGCGCAGGTCCTTGAAACCCTCCATCGGGTCTTTGGGGAACACCCGCCACAGGCCCTTCTTGTTGACCGCTTCGGCCCGGTTGATCTGCAGGCCCACCAGTTCCTTCTGCAGGTCTAGGTAACACAGGCCGTCGCCGTTGTGGATGACCGTGTCCTGTTCGTCGGTCTGCAGCTCGACGAAGTTGGGGCCGGTGGCAGTGACGAAACCGATCGGGCGGCCCGGGTTCTTGGGCGTGTCGAAGGCGCCGATGTCTTCCTTGCGGCCCTGCACGAAGTAGTCGGTGAACTCGCGGTTGAAGTTCTGGTTCGGATCGGGCTGGAAGTGGAAAGTGCATTCCCCGCTGCTGGCGCGGGCCAGCTCGGGGCGTTCTTCAAGGATCTCGTCCAGCAGCACCCGGTAGTGCGCGGTGATGTTCTTGACGTAGGCCATGTCCTTGTAGCGGCCTTCGATCTTGAAGCTGCGCACGCCCGCGTCGATGATCTCGCGCAGGTTGTCGCTCTGGTTGTTGTCCTTCATCGAGAGCACGTGCTTGTCGTGCGCCACGATGCGGCCCTGGCTGTCTTTCACCTCATAGGGCAGGCGGCAGGCCTGCGAGCAGTCGCCGCGGTTGGCGCTGCGGCCGGTGTGGGCGTGGCTGATGTAGCACTGGCCGCTGTAGGCCACACAGAGTGCGCCGTGCACGAAGAACTCTAGGATGGCGCGGCCGGGCGCGTCTTTCGGGCCGAGCGCGGCGTCGATGGCGGCGATCTGCTGCAGCGTGAGTTCGCGCGCCAGCACGATCTGGGACAGGCCGGCGTCCTGCAGGAAGCGGGCTTTTTCTGGCGTGCGGATGTCGGTCTGGGTGCTGGCGTGCAGCTGGATCGGCGGCAGGTCGATCTCCAGCAGGCCCATGTCCTGGATGATCAGCGCGTCCACCCCGGCGTCGTAGAGCTGCCAGGCCAGTTTGCGCGCCGGCTCCAGCTCGTCGTCGCGCAGGATGGTGTTCATCGTCACGAAGATGCGGCTGTTGTAGCGGTGCGCGTGCCGCGCGAGGCGGGCGATGTCCTGCACGCTGTTGTCTGCGCTGGTGCGGGCGCCAAAACCGGGACCGCCGATGTAGACCGCGTCGGCCCCGTGGTTCACGGCCTCGATGCCGATGTCGGCGTCGCGGGCGGGGGCAAGCAGTTCGAGCTGGTGGGGCAACATGGTGACGCGAAAAAAGTGGGCAGTGCAGGCAGAATCGGGGCCACTGACGGCCCCGCAAATCAACCCGATATTGTCCCGGAGATCGCCCATGCCTGCATCCCACGACCCTTCCGGCACTGCCATCGTCCTCGTCCACGGCTCCTGGCACGGCGCCTGGTGCTGGAAGCGGGTGCTGCCGCTGCTGCGCGGCGCCGGTGTGGACACCCATGCCGTCACCCTCACCGGCGTGGGCGAACGGGCCCACCTGCTGAGCCCGACGGTCGGCATCAACACCCACATCCAGGACGTGATCGGGCTGATCGAAGCCGAGGAACTGGAGCGCGTGGTGCTGGTCGGCCACAGCTACGCGGGCAACCTGATCACCTGCGTGGCCGACCGCCTGCAGCGCGCGCACCCCGGCCTGCTGCAGCACCTGGTCTATCTGGATGCGGGCGTTCCAGACCCCGGCAACAGCTGGAGCACGCCCCACTCGGCGGAGACCGTGGCCAAGCGGGCCGCCGAGGCGCAGCGCAGCAGCGGCGGGCTGAGCTTTCCGCCGCCGGACGCCAGTGTGTTCGGGCTGGATGGCGCCGACCGCGACTGGGTCAACCGCCGCCAGACGCCGCAGCCCTACCGCCTCTACCACGAGACCCTGCTGTTCGACCCGGCCCTGGTCTGGTCCATACCGCACAGCTTCATCGACTGCACGAACCCGCCGCTGGCCACCATCGACGCCGCCCGCAAGCGGGTGCGCAGCGAACCGGGCTGGACGGTGTACGAACTGGCGACCGGCCACGACCCGATGGTCAGCGCACCGCGCGAGCTGGCGCAGCTGCTGCTGAAGGTGCATTCGAGTTGCCGGTGAAAGCCACCACCCGCCTGGATCGCATCGACATCCTGCGCGCCGCGGCGATGCTCTGGATGACGGCCTTCCATTTCTGCTTCGACCTCAACCACTTCGGCTTCATTCAGCAGGACTTCTACGACGACCCGTTCTGGACCTGGCAGCGCACGTTCATCGTGAGCCTGTTCCTGTTCACCGCCGGGCTGTCGCAGGCGGTGGCGCTGCAGCAGGGGCAGGGCTGGCCGCGGTTCTGGAAGCGCTGGGCGCAGGTGGCGGGTGGGGCGTTGCTGGTGAGCATTGGCTCCTGGCTGATGTTCCCGGACACCTTCATCTACTTTGGCATCCTGCACGGCATTGCGGCCATGCTGGTCCTGGTGCGACTGACAGCGGGCTGGGGCACCTGGCTCTGGCCGCTGGGCGCGCTGGCGATCTCAATGAAATGGATAGCGCCGCTGGTGATCGGTGCGCTGCCGTCGCTGGCGTTCCTGAACCAGCCGGGCTGGAACGCGCTGGGCTTCATCAGCGAGCTGCCGGTGACCGAGGACTACGCTCCGGTGCTGCCCTGGCTGGGCGTGATGTGGTGGGGCGTCGCGGCCGGGCGCTGGACGCTGGCACACCGGCCGCAATGGCTGGGCGCGGGCGACGCGGCGGCCACCGGGCTGCGCCGCTCTCTGGTGATGCTGGGTCGTTGGAGCCTGTCGTATTACCTGCTGCACCAGCCGGTGATGATCGGCCTGCTGGCCGCCTTCGTCTGGTGGCGCGGCTGAGCCGGTTCAGGCGCAGAACGGCCGCAGAAACTGCGCGGCCACGAACAGATCCTTCTCGATCGCGCGCCGCACGCCGGCGCTGTCGCGCAGGCGCAGCGCCATCACCGCGTCGCCGTGGGCGTCGTTGATCACGCGCTGCGAGGCCTCCACCTCGAACAGCCTGTTCGACAGCGGCCCGACCTTGAGCCAGACGGTCTCGATCAGCGAGAGCAGGGTGGGGGAGGCGGCGGCCTGGTACAGGCGCAGGTGGAACAGCTCGTTGGCGTCGAGATAGCCCTTGGCATCACCGGCCTTGAGTGCCTCGCGCATGCGCTGCTCCAGCGCCAGCAGCTCGGCCACACCGGCGGCGTCGAGCCGGTGGGCACCACGCTCGGCCGCTTCGCCTTCCAGCAGCAGCCGGGTCTGCAGCACATCGTCGAACTCGGCCAGCGAGAGTTTGGGCACCTGCATGCCGGCGTGGGGCACGTTGACCAGCGCACCCTCGGCCGCCAGCCGCTGCAGCGCGGCGCGCACCGGCATCACGCCCACGCCCAGCTTCTCGGCGATGGCGTGGATTTTCAGCCGCTCCCCCGGCAGGAACTGGCCCACGGTGACCCACTGGCGCAACCGCGCATAGGTCTCGTCCTGCTGGGTCGGGGCGGGGGTCTTCATGCCTTCTGCGTGATGTGGGTCAGCGCCTCGTCGAGCGCGCCGATCAGCTGCGCGACGTGCTCGTCGGTGGTCTGCGGGCAGACCAGCATCATGTTGTGGAAGGGCGTGATCATGACGCCGCGGTTGAGCAGGCCAAGGTGGATCAGGTGCTCCAGCTCGCCGTCGAGGATGCGGTCGGCCTCGCTGCCGTTCCTGGGCGGGGTCGGGCAGAACTGGAACTCGGTGCGCGCGCCGACCTGGGTCACGCACCAGGGCAGGCCATGCCGCGCGATCACCTCCCGCAGCCCGGCAGCCAGCCGCTGCGCCAGTGCCAGCATGTGCCCGTAGGCGGCCGGGGTCATGACCTCGGTGAGAGCCGCGCGCATCGCGGCCATGGCCAGCATGTTGCCGGTCAGCGTGGTGCCGATGCCGCTGTGGCCCGGTGGGGCCTCGCGCTTGGCCCGTTCGGCGCGGGCCGCCAGTTCGGCGCTCATGCCGTAGACCGCGCAGGGTACGCCGCCGCCCACCGGTTTGCCCAGCACCAGGGCATCGGCTGCGATGCCGTGGGCGTGGGCGTAGCCGCCAGGGCCGGTGCTGATGGTGTGGGTCTCGTCCATCACCAGCAGCGTGCCGTGGCGGCGGATGATCTTCTGGGCTTCGGCCCAGAAGCCGGGCTCGGGCAGCACCATACCGATGTTGGTCATCACCGGCTCGGCCAGCACGCAGGCCACGTCGCCCGCGGCCAGTGCGGCGTCGAGCGCGGCCAGGTCGTTGAACTCGACCACCACCGTGGTGTCCAGCAGGTTGTGCACCTGGCCCAGCAGGCTGTCGCGCTGCACCGGCCGACCATCCACCAGGTCGACGAACACGTCCTCGATGGTGCCGTGGTAGCAGCCGTTGAAGACCAGGATCTTCTGGCGCCCCGTGGCGGCGCGGAGCCAGCGCACGATGTAGCGGTTGGCGTCGGTGGCGCTCATCGCGAACTGCCAGACCGGCAGGCCGAAGCGCTGTGCCAGCTGCTCGCCGACCACGGCAGCGTCCTCGGTGGCCAGCATGGTGGTGAAGCCGCGGGTGGCCTGGCGGGCGACGGCGGCCGCCACCGGGGCGGGCGAATGGCCGAACATGGCGCCCGTGTCGCCCAGGCAGAAGTCGACCAGGGTGTGGCCGTCCACATCGGTGACCTGGGCGCCGCTGGCGTGGTCGACGTGCAGCGCGAACGGCGTGCCCCAGTCGTTCATCCAGTGCAGCGGCACGCCGAACAGCAGGTGTTCGCGGGCGCGCTCGGCCAGCGCGGCCGAGCGCGGGTGGGCTTCGGTGAACCGGGCGCGCTCCTGTGCGAGGAAGGCCTGCGCGCGCGGCCAGTCCAGGCCGGCGCGGGTGGGTCGTTGTTCTTGCGTCATGTGGTGTGTCTCCTCAGACCAGCAGCAGCAGGTGCTCGCGCTCCCAGGAGCTGATCACGCGGTTGTAGGTGGCGTACTCCAGTTCCTTGACCGCGAGGAAGGCGTCGATGAAGGCCCCGCCGAAGACATCGCGCAGCGCTTCGCACTCGCGCATGCGGCGGATCGAGTCCTCCATGTGGCTGGGCAGGTCCTGGTCGCTGTCCCAGGCACTGGTTTTCATCGGCTCGCTGGGCTGGCGCTTCTCCATCAGCCCCAGGTAACCGGCACCCAGCGTCGCAGCCATGGCCAGGTACGGGTTCACGTCCACGCCCGGCACGCGGTTCTCCACCCGGCGGTTGGCGGCGTCGGACTCCGGCACGCGGATGCCGCAGGTGCGGTTGTCGTAGCCCCACTGCACATTGATCGGCGCCGACATGTAGCGCGAGAGGCGCCGGTAGGAGTTGACGTAGGGCGCCAGCATCGGCATCACCTGCGGCACGTAGCGCTGCAGGCCGGCGATGAAGTGGCGGAAATGCGGCGTCACCGCGCCGTCCTCTTCGCTGAAGATGTTGCGGCCGGTGGCGCGGTCCAGGATGCTCTGGTGGATGTGCATCGCGCTGCCCGGCTCGGCCTCCATCGGCTTGGCCATGAAGGTGGCGAAGATGCCGTGGCGCAGCGCCGTTTCCCGCACGGTGCGCTTGAACAGGAACACCCGGTCGGCCAGGTCCATGGCGTCGCCGTGGGTGAAGTTGATCTCCATCTGGCCGGCGCCGGCCTCGTGGATCAGGGTCTCGACGCCCAGGCGGTGCACCTCGCAGAAGCGCGAGAGCTCCAGGAAGAAGGGGTCGAAGTCGTTGACCGCGTCGATGGAATACGACTGCCGGCCGGCCTCGGGCTTGCCGGTGCGGCCCAGCGGCGGCTGCAGCGGTTCGTGCGGATTCTGCTGGCGGGCCACCAGGTAGAACTCCATCTCGGGCGCCACCACCGGCTGCCAGCCCTGTGCGTCGTACAGCGCCAGCACGCGGCGCAGCACGCTGCGGGGCGAGAGGGCTACCGGCGAGCCGTCGAACTCCTCACAGTCGTGGATGATGACCGCGACCTGTTCGGCTGCCCAGGGCACCATGCGCGCGGTCGACAGATCGGGCACGCAGACCATGTCGGGGTCGGTGTCGCCGACGAACTCGGCGTTGTCGGGCTGCTGGCCGTTGACGGTATTGAGCAGCACGCTCTTGGGCAGGCGCATGTGCCCGGAGCTGAGGAACAGATCCTTGGGGAGGATCTTGCCGCGGGCGATCCCGGTCATGTCGGGAATCACGCACTCGACCTCGTGGATGCGGTGCTCGCTCAGGAAGCTGTGGATGTCGGTGGGAGGCGCGTTCATGGTTGGATTTGATCAAATGGATGCCGAATTGTGGCATCCAAACCACCTGGTTCAAATATTTGATCAAATCCAATCCGATCGGCGTGGCCAGATCCACTTCCTCGTGGCCACAAAAAAAGCGCGGACCACGCCGCGCTTTTTTAGGAGAACGCCGATCCTTACTGGATCTTGGCCTTCTCGCGCAGCGAGCGCTGGAAGTCGCCCAGCTTCTGCTGCTGCATCTGCTGCGCGATCTGCGGCTTGAGTTCTTCAAAGGTCGGCAGCTTGGCCTGGCGCACGTCGTCGACACGGATGATGTGGTAACCGAACTGGCTCTTGACCGGCTCCTGGGTCATCTGACCCTTTTCGAGCTTGATCATGGCCTCGGAGAACTCGGTCACGTAGCTGGCGGCATTGGCCCAGTCCAGGTCACCACCGTTGGCACCGGAGCCCGGGTCCTTGGACTTGGCCTTGGCCTGGTCTTCGAACTTGGCGCCACCCTTGATGGCCGCGATGATGGCCTTGGCCTCGTCTTCCTTCTCGACGAGGATGTGGCGCGCGCGGTATTCCTTGCCGCCGTTGGCCGCGGCGAACTTGTCGTACTCGGCCTGCAGGTCGGCGTCGGACACCGGGTTCTTCTTCTGGTAGTCGGCGAACAGGGCGCGGATCATGATGGTCTGGCGGGCCAGTTCCATCTGCTCCTTGTATTCCGGCGTGGCGGCAATACCGCGCTTCTGGGCTTCCTGCATGAAGACTTCGCGCAGGATGACTTCTTCCTTGATCTGGGCGCGGGTGGCCTCGTCGATCGGACGACCTGAGGCTGCAATCTGCTGCTCCAGCGCGGTGACGCGGCTGCTGGGCACGGCCTTGCCGTTGACGATGGCGACGTTCTGGGCCATGGCCAGGGGAGCGGCAACGATCAGGGCCGCGGCGGTCAGGGCCGACAGGGAGAATTTCATGGTGTGGATCAGGTGAGGATTTCGATGGCCAGCGCATGCAGGCCGGCGTCGGTGAAATTGCGCAGCGCATCATACACAAGGCGGTGTTGCGCCACGCGGCTCTTGCCGGTGAAGGCGGGGGCGGCGATGCGCACCCGGAAATGGGTGCCATAGCCCAGGCCGTTGGCGCCGGCGTGCCCGGCGTGGGCCGCGCTTTCGTCGATGACTTCCAGCCGGGTCGGGCTGAGGGCAGCGTCCAGGGCGGCCTGCAGCGCGGCCGCGGTGGGCACGAACAGCTGGTCCGGGATCATGAGCCGGTCCCCGCTTCGGTGTCGCTCTTGAGGTAGCGGGCGATGTACAGACCCTGGCCGACGATGAACACCACCGGGAACACGTAGCCCCAGAGCTTGAAGTTCACCCAGTCCTCGGTGGAGTAGTAGGCCGCGACGTAGGCGTTGATGGCGGCCATGAACAGGAAATAGCCGATCCAGATCACGGTCAGGCGCGACCACACCGGCGCCGGCAGGCTGAGCTGGCTGCCCAGGAGGATCTGCAGGAAGTTCTTCTTCCAGACCCACAGCGCCGCGGCCAGCACAATGGCCATGCTCGCGTAGAGGACAGTGGGCTTCCACTTGATGAAGCGCTCGTCGTGCAGCAGCAGGGTGAGGGCGCCGAACACCAGCACCAGCAGCAGCGTCACTTTCTGCAGCGTCTGCAGCCGCTTGTCGACGGCGTAGATGATGCCGGTCTGCACCACGGTGGCGGCCATGAGCACGCCAGTGGCGGTGTAGATGTCGCCGAACTTGTACGCGGCCACAAACAGTGCGATGGGGAAAAAGTCGATCAGGAAACGCATGCGGGGATTATCGGGGCTGGCACCGGGAACCCGGGCGGCAGGGGTTGCTCTACAGTGCTCCGAGTCATCTACAAAGGAATACGTTCCATGGATCTGAAAGAACAGCAAGCCATCCTCACCATCGCCCTGCTCGCCGCCTTTGCCGACGGCGACAAGGCCGACAGCGAGCGCGAGGCCGTGCGGCGCCTGGCGGAGTCGCTGGGCCGCGAGGCCGGGGGCGCGGCGCTGGCCGGTTTGTATCAGGATGTTCTGCTCAAGCGGGTGACGCTGGCCGACGCCATCGCGGCCCTGGGCGACCCGGCCCATCGCCAGCTGGCCTACGAAATGGCGGTCTGCGTCTGCGATGCCGACGGGCGGCGGAACGAAGCCGAAACGGCCTTCCTCTCGGACCTGAAGTCGCGCCTGGCCCTGGACCCAGGCCGCGCCCAGGCCTTCGAGCAGGAGGCTGATGCGGTGCTCACGGCCGCGGCCGCCGCGGCGCCGGTGAGCGCGCCGGTTCCGGTGCCCACCCAGGCGCTGCAGGGCGCACCCGCCAGCGACCCCGCCCGTGAAGCGGCCCTGGAGAAGACCATCCTGAACGCGGCCCTGCTCAACGGCGCGCTGGAACTGCTGCCGCAGTCCTGGGCCTCGATGGCCATCATCCCGCTGCAGGTGCGCATGGTCTACAACATCGGCCGCGCCCACGGCATCGAACTCGACCAAGGCCACATCAAGGAGTTCATCACCACTGTCGGCGTGGGCCTGACCTCCCAGTACGTGGAGCAGTTCGGCCGCAAGCTCCTGGGCGGCTTGCTGGGCAAGGTGGCCGGTCGCACCATCGGCGGGATCGGCGGCGTGGCCACCGGCATGGCGATGTCGTTTGCCACCACCTATGCGCTCGGCCAGGTGGCCCGGCGTTATTACGCCGGCGGTCGCGTCATGAGCACCGCCCTGCTGCAGCAGACCTTCCAGCAGCTGCTGACCCCGGCCCAGCAGATGCAGACCCAGTACCTGCCCCAGATGAAGGACCTTTCGCGCACGCTGGACATGGGCAAGGTGCTGGGGATGGTGCGTGGCCAAGCCTGACGGCTCACCACGCCTGGTGCGCTGGCCGCGCCGGCTCGCCGTGGCGGCGCTGGTGGTGGGCGTGCTGCTGATGAGCGTGTTTGCCTGGCGCGCCTGGCGCCAACACGACTACCAGACCCGCCTGGCCGCAGGCGAGATCCAGGTCGAGACTCTGCGCGGCTGGATGACCCTTTCTTATATAGAGCGCGTGCACGGCGTGCCCGAGGCGCAGGTGCGCGAGGCGCTGGGCCTGCCGGCTTCGGGCGGCGACGACCTCAGCCTGCACGACTGGTTCGGCGCGCAAGGCATCGACCCGTTGGAGGGGCGCAAGAAGGTCGAGGCGCTGATTCTGGCGCGCCGGTCGGCGCTGCAGGAGCCTGATCGGTGAGCGACCTCAGCGGTGCGCTGCTGACGGCCTTGATCAACCAGGGCCAGTGGCTGCTGGCGGCCGTGCTGTTCCTGGCCGCGTTGGGCGTGCCGCTGCCGGCCACTATGCTGCTGCTGGCCGCCGGCGCCTTTGCCCGTCAGGGTGTGCTCGAACCCGTGACGTCGGCCGCGACCGGTGTGGCCGCCGCGGTGGCGGGGGACATGGGCTGCTATCTCGCAGGCCGGCTGATGGGCCAGCGCCTGCCGCTGTCGTGGCGCACCGGTCCGGTCTGGCTGCGGGCGGCCGACACGTTTACCCGCCAGGGCGCCTGGGCGGTGCTGCTGACCCGCTTCCTGCTGACCCCGCTGGCGCTGCCGGTCAACCTGCTGGCCGGCAGCACCCGTTTTCCCTGGCACAGGTTCTTGCTGCCGGTGATGGTGGGGGAGGTCATCTGGGTGGCGCTGTTCGGAGGACTTGGTTACGTGTTCGCCGATCGCTGGGAATGGGTGAGCGCCTGGGCCGAGGACTCGGTGGGCCTTCTGCTGGGTGGGCTGCTGGCCGCCGCGGGTTTGTGGGGGCTCTGGCGCTGGCGCTGATGTTCCACGCCGCTTGATCGGGCAGAATCTCGTCGCCCGAAGATGCTTCTGGCGCCCCATCACCCAAGAGAAGGATTCCTCCGATGACCAAGCCCCTGCGTTTCCCGCTGATCGCTGCGACCCTGGCCACCTCCGCACTGCTTGCCGCCTGTGGCGGTGGTGACGACGATCCATCGGTGGAGGGAGACAGCTCCGGCGACGTGGTGGCCAAGTACATCGGCACCTGGGAGTCGGACTGCTACGCCGACAGCGGCGCGTCCGCCAAGGTCCGCGCCGACTTCACCAAGGCCTCGGCCACCAGCTTCACCGGCAATGTGGTCGCCTACGGCTACATCGGCAGCTCTTGCTCCGGTCCCAGCGTCAAGGACGAGAAGGTGCTGACCAACCTGTCGATGAACCACGCCGGCACCAAGGCCATCTCCGGTGTGACCGCCGACAAGTTCAATGGCGCCGCCGACCAGGGCAACGGCAAGCTGGTCATGTACACCGACGGCAGCACGCTCCAGTTGGGCGACGTGGACGCCAACAAGGACGCCGAGGGCTACCCCAACAGCTTCTACGAAAGCCGCTACACCCTCAAGCGCCGCAACTGACGCGGCGGGCGGGCCTCACATCGAGGCCCGCAGCATGTCCCGGTAGTCTTCCGCGCTGGCCAGCCGCGGATTGGTCTTGTGGCAGTGGTCCGCCAGCGCACCCTGGATCACCCGGTCGAACAGGTCCTCGGTCAAGCCCAGCGCCGCCAGCCCCGCGGGCAACCTCAGCCGGGCATTCATCGACCGGATCGCCTCGCCCAGCCGCTGCGCCGACGCCGCTGCATCGCCGTCGTCCGGCAGGCCCATGGCGTGGGCCATGCGCTGCAGGCGCCGCTCCTTCTGCACACTCTCGGCGCCAGCGTTGAAGGCGATCACGGCGGGCAGGAAGAGGGCGTTCAGGGTGCCGTGGTGCAGCCGCGGGTTCACGCCACCCAGGCTGTGGCTCAGGCTGTGCACGCAGCCCAGCCCTTTCTGGAAAGCCATCGCGCCCTGCATGGACGCGCTCATCATGTTCAGCCGCGCCTCCCGGTCTTGCCCATCGTTGGTCGCGCGTTCGATGTGTGACCAGCCACGCTGCAGGCCATCGAGCGCAATGCCGTCGGCCGGCGGGTTGAAGGCCGGCGCCATGAAGGTTTCCATGCAGTGTGCGATCGCGTCCATGCCGGTGGCGGCGGTCAGCAGGGGCGGCAGGCCGAGCGTGAGCGACGGGTCGAGAATGGCGGTCTTGGGCACCAGGTGCCAGCTGTGAAAACCCAGCTTGCGGCCATCGTCGACGATGACAATGGCGCCGCGCGCCACCTCGCTGCCGGTGCCGGCCGTGGTCGGCACCGCGATCAGCGGCAGCACGGCCGGGGTGATCTTGGGTGAGCCACCTTCGATGGTGGCGTAGGTCTTGAGCGGGCCTTCGTGGGTGGCGGCGATGGCCACGCCCTTGGCGCAGTCGATCGAGCTGCCACCGCCCAGGGCGATCAGGCCGTCGCAGCCGCCGGCCTTGCAGGCTTCGACGGCGGCGCGCACCGCCGCCTCGTTGGGATTGCCCGGCGTCTGGTCGAACACCGCCACCGGCCAGCCGGGCAGGGCGGCCAGCGCCCGGTCCAGCAGGCCTGCGGCCTTGACGCCCGCGTCCGTCACGATCAGCGGCCGGGTGATGCCCGCCCGGGTGCATTCGGCGGCCAGCTGCGCCAGCGCACCGTCTTCGATCAGGATGTTCGTCACATACAGAATTTGCGCCATGGCCTGTCTCGCTCGTTGTGTGGAATGGCGAAAACTATACGGGTGCAGGACAGTCCAACCAAGGTCGCGCAGTGGGCAGCGGGTCACGCAAAAGACAGCCACAATGCCGGCCCATGTCGCACCACCATCCGAATCCCCGGTCGCTGCTGACCCCCGCCATGCGCGGGCTGATCGACCGCATCGCCCGCGCCGGGCACCCGCCGCTGCATGCCCTGACCCCGGACCAGGCCAAGGCCGCCTACGCCGCCGGTGCCGGCGTGGTGGACATCCCGCCGCACAAGCTGGCGCGGGTCGAGGACCTCGTGATCCCTGCGCGCGATGACTTTGAGCTGCCGGCGCGCCTGTACGCGCCCGCCAGCGAACAGCCCCTGCCGGTGCTGCTGTACCTGCACGGTGGCGGTTTCACCGTCGGCAGCATCGCCACCCACGAGCCACTGTGCCGCCACCTCGCGCATCTGGCGCACTGCGCCGTGGTGTCGCTGGACTACCGGCTGGCGCCCGAATGGAAGTTCCCCACCGCGGTGCACGACGCCTGGGACGCGCTGGCCTGGCTGCGCGAAAGGGCTGCGTCCCTTGGGCTGGACGGCACGCGCATCGCCGTCGGCGGGGACAGCGCAGGCGGCACCCTGGCCGCGGTCACCGCCATCGCCGCGCGCGATGCCGGCTGGCCGCTGGCGCTGCAGCTGCTGTTTTACCCCGGCACCGCCGGCCACCAGAACACGCCCAGCCACAAGACCTTCGCCCACGGCTTCATCCTCGAAGAGCCGCACATCAGCTATTTCTTCGGCCACTACCTGCGCGATCCGCAGGACCGCGACGACTGGCGTTTCGCACCGCTGGACGGGGTCGACGAGACCGGCCAGGTGCGCGATCTCGACGACTTGGCGCCCGCCTGGATCGGCCTGGCCGAATGCGACAGCCTGACCGACGAGGGCGTGTTGTACGCCGACCGGCTGCGCATGGCGGGTGTGCCGGTGGACCTGGAGATCTACGCCGGCGTGGTGCACGGCTTCATCCAGTTCGGCCGCGCGATTCCCACGGCCCTGACCGCCCACAACGACGCCGCCCGAGCGCTGCGCCACGCTTTCGGAGACCACTGAGATGCCACAGCTGACCCGTGCCGACTTCCGCTTCTTCCACCGCCTGCGCGTGCGCTGGGCCGAGGTGGACATGCAGAAGATCGTCTTCAACGCCCACTACCTGATGTACTTCGACACCGCCATCACCGACTACTGGCGGGCGGTGGCGCTGCCCTACGAAGAGGCCATGCACCGGCTCGGCGGTGACCTGTACGTCGTCAAGGCCACGGTGGAGTTCCACGCCTCGGCGCGCATGGACGACCAGATCGATGTGGCCATGAAATGCAGCCGCATCGGCACCTCGTCGCTCACCTTCACCGGCGCGATCTTCCGCGGCGACCAGCACCTGATCTCGGGCGAACTGGTCTATGTGTTCGCAGACCCTGCCACCCAGACATCACGCCCGGTGCCGCAGGCGCTGCGCGACACTCTGATGGGCTACGAGGCCGGCGAGGCGGTGGCGGCGGTCCGCGTGGGCGACTGGGCCACGCTGGGTGCCGACGCACGGGCGGTCCGCACCGAGGTGTTCGTCGACGAACAGCAGATCCCCAAGGACCTGGAGCAGGACGCCGCCGACGCGACCGCGGTGCACGCCGTGGTCCACAACCGCCTGGGCCAGGCGGTCGCCACCGGGCGCCTGATTCCCACCGGCACGCCGGGCGTCTCGCAGGTGGGGCGGCTGGCGGTCAAGCGCGTGTTGCGCGGGGGCTCGCTGGGCCGGCAGGTGCTGCAGGCGCTGACCGAGGCGGCCCGTGCGCGCGGCGACCGCGAGGTGCTGCTGCATGCGCAAAGCAGCGCCATCGGCTTCTACGACCGGCTGGGCTGGCAGCGGCGCGGGCCGGCGTTCGAGGAAGCGGGCATCCCGCACCAGGAGATGTTCCTGCCGCTGTGAGCGGCGCGGCCGCTCAGGCCAGGCGCAGCCGACGCGGCTGGGCGTCGGTCCAGCGGTGCGGGCCGGCCGGCGGCGGCGTGTGGGTCCACTCGGTGAAGTCGGCGCTGAAACCCTGGCCATGGCGCGCCACGTTCAGCAGCAGGCTGCTGCGGGTGCCATAGCCACGGTCGGCCATGTCGACGAAAGGGCTGGACAGCGCGCGCTCCAGCTCGGCGGGAACACCGGTGGCCGGCAGTTCGGACATAGGACGGATGTCGCGGTCGGCCAGCGCGGCCACCAGCGGTGACGTTGCGTCCGGTCCGGTCGTGAGGGCTTCGGCCAGCGCCTGTTTCAGCCGCAGCGTCTTGGGCCAGGGTGTGTCGAGCGCCGCGTTGGACAGGCCGTAGACGCCCGGCGCCAGCCGCCGGTGGTGCAGGCGGTCGGTGTGTTCTTCATGGGGTTGAGCCGGGTCGCGGTTGCTCACCCAGGCCCAGAAACCGCAGGTCAGATCACCCACCACCAGGTTGAAGCCGCCGTAGTCGACTGCGGACACATCGGACAGCAGTGTGTCCCAGGAGCTGCCGGACTGCAGCCAGCGCGTGGTCAGCTCGCCTCGGCTGCGGCGGCCCGGGCCGGGGTTCGCACTGCGCACATTGGTCAGCATGGCGACGCGGCCGACCTCGCTCATGCCCAGCCAGGTGCCGCCGTCCCGCAGGTCGCGACCCGCGACCACGCCGGTGCCGTCGGGCAGGGTCCAGCGGTGCAGCGGCTCAGTGGGCCGCTCAAAGAACTCGTCGCGGTTGGCCGCCAGCAGCAAGGGCCGGGCCGGGTCAGTGCCGATGGCGAAGGCGATCAGGCACATGGCGTCCCGCACAGCGGCGGAGCGTGGGGGAGGGGAATCCGGCGCCGGGCCGCCCCAAGCCGGATTCGCACCCCCTCGGGGGGCAGCGACCCGCGCAGCGGTGGAGCGTGGGGGCCCATGTTCCTTCAAACATCTGCCAGCAGCGGGTAGGGCAGGGGCTGCAGCGTGAGCAACGGACCATCGGCGGCGCCCAGGTGCAGCGCGCCGCCTTCAGCCGCACTGGTCTGCATCGACACCATGGCGCTCCAGCCGCCCGCGGGCGAGGCCGCCGCAGCGACCACGGTGCCACAGGGCTGGGACGGGTCGCTGTCGTGGAACACCTCCTGGCCAGCTGCCATGGGCGCATCCCCGAACACCGGGTAGGCCCGGCGCTTGAGCGTGCCACGGAACTGGCTGCGCGCCACCACCTCCTGGCCGGGGTAGCAACCCTTCTTGAAGTTCACGCCGCCGACCGATTCCATGTTCACCATCTGCGGCACGAAGGCCTCGACCACCGGCTGGCTCAGCAGCGGCACACCGGCCACCACGTCCAGCCAGTCCCAGGCAGCGCCGTCGAGCGCCGGGCCGGCGGGCGGTTCCACCCCGGCCGGCGCAACCCAGAGGGCACGGGCGATGCTGTCGGCGGGATACAGGCGCACCAGCTGCGCACCGTCGGCGTCCAGCTTGCTCCAGGGCGCTGCGGGCAGGGCGGCGGGCACCGCGTCACCGACCAGACCGCGCAACTGGAACTCGGCACTTGCGTCGGTGAGCTTGACCTTGGCGCGCAGCACAAACATGGACAGGCGCTTGAGCGTCGCCGGGAGCAGGTCGGCATGACACACGAGCAGGATCTCGTCGTGCGTGCGCTTGAAGCCGATGAAGCTGGCCAGCAGACGGCCTTTGGCGGTGCAGAACCCGGCCAGCCGGGCTTCGGACAACCCCAGCAGGGAGAAGTCGTTGGTCAGTTGGCCGTGCAGGAACTTGGCGGCCTCTTCGCCCTGGGCGCGGATGACGCCGAGCCGGGGCAGCAAGGCCACGCCGCGCAGGGCGTTGGCGGGGGGGGATTCGGGGGCTTGGGACATGATCGGTCGATTATCATGCGCCGTCCTGCGACCCGCCCCGGCGTCCGCCAAGCCCCCATTTCCTGCTGTGATACGACTGCTCTCCCGGCTCCTGCTGTTGACACTTCTGCTGGCCGGGCTGCTCGCGGGCGCTGCCTGGTGGTGGCTCGGTCAGCCGCTGGTGCTGCCCGCCACCACCACCGCCGAACAACCGCTGGCCGTGGAGATCCCGCCCGGCGCCTCGGCACGGGGCGTGGCCAGCGCGCTGACCGGCGCGGGCGTTCAGGCACCACCGCTGCTGCTGCAAGCCTGGTTCCGCCTGTCGGGCCAGTCGCGCGCCATCAAGGCCGGCATCTATGAAATCCAGCCCGGCGCCACGCCGCGCAGCCTGCTGAGGCAACTGGTGCGGGGTGAGCAGGCGCTGCGCAGCCTGACGCTGCTCGAAGGCTGGAACTTCCGCGAACTGATGGCCGCAGTGCGCGCTTCACCCGACCTGACCCAGGACCTGGAAGGGCTGGATGGCGCGGGCATCATGGCCAAGATCGGCTATCCGGGGCGCCACCCCGAAGGCCGCTTCTTTCCGGATACCTACCGCATGGTCCGCCAGGCCCCTGCGTCCAGCGTGCTGAAACAGGCGGCCCAGGCCATGGAGCAGCGGCTGGCCCAAGCCTGGGAGCAGCGCGACCCGGCGACCCTGCTGCATTCGCCCGACGAGGCGCTGATCCTGGCCAGCATCATCGAGAAAGAGACCGGTGCCGAAGCCGACCGCGCCATGGTCGGTGGCGTGTTCAACAACCGCTTGCGCATCGGCATGCGCCTGCAGACCGACCCGACCGTGATCTATGGCCTGGGCGAACGCTTCGACGGCAACCTGCGCAAGATCGACCTGCAGACCGACACCCCCTACAACAGCTACACCCGTGCCGGCCTGCCGCCGACGCCGATCTCCATGCCCGGCTGGGCCTCGCTGCTGGCGGCGGTCAAACCGGCCGACACCCGGGCCCTGTATTTCGTGGCACGTGGCGACGGCAGCAGCCAGTTCAGCACCAACCTTGACGAACACAACGCGGCCGTGCGCAAGTTCCAGCTGCAGAAGTGAACCACCATGAGTCCTGAAGCAACCGTCTCGCGCGGCCTGTTCATCAGCTTCGAAGGCATCGACGGTGCCGGCAAGTCGACCCACATCGAAGGGCTGGCCAAGGCCTTCCGGGACCAGGGCCGCACCGTCACGCTCACGCGCGAGCCGGGCGGCACGCCGCTGGCCGAAAAGCTGCGGGCCATGGTGCTGGGCGATCCGATGGACCCGCTGACCGAATCGCTGCTGGTGTTCGCGGCGCGGCGCGACCACCTGGTCACGGTGATCGAACCGGCCCTGGCGCGCGGCGAGGTGGTGTTGTGCGACCGCTTCACCGACGCCACCTTCGCCTACCAGGGCGGCGGACGGGGCTTTGACCTGGAGGTGTTGGGCACTCTGGAGCGCTGGGTGCAGACCACATCCGCCTCAGTGAGCGGTCTGCGCCAGCCCGACCTGACGGTCTGGTTCGACCTGCCACCCGAAATCGCCGCCGCCCGCCTGGCCGACGCCCGCATGCCCGACCGCTTCGAAGCCCAGCCGCTCGAGTTCTTCCGGCGCGTGGCGGCCGGATACGCCGCCCGCGCCGAGGCAGAGCCGGCGCGTTTCGCCCGCATCCAGGCCGACCAGACCCGCCACCAGGTCTGGCAGCAACTGACCGCGACCTTCGTGCGCCGCGGCTGGCTGTCCATCATGGTGGCCACCAACAGCGGACCGGCATGACCAACGCCTTGGACGCCCCCTGGCTGCTGAAACAGCGCGAACGCCTGCTGGCGCAGCGCGGCCACGCCTGGCTGCTGCAGGGCCCCAGCGGTCTGGGCCAGTACGCGCTTGGCCTGTCGCTGGCCCAGGCCTGGCTGTGTGAACAACCCACCGCCCACGGCGCTTGTGGGATCTGCGAGAGCTGCCACCTGGTCGGCAGCCGCTCGCATCCCGACTTGGTGGTGCTGATGCCCGAGACCGAGATGCTGGCGCGGGGCTGGCCGCTGTCCGAATCGGCACAGAAAGAAGTCGACGACAAGAAGCGCAAGCCCAGCAAGGAAATCCGCGTCGAGGCCATGCGCGACATGGTGGCCTTCGCGCAGCGCACCAGCGCGCGCGGCCGCGGCACGGCGGTGCTGGTGTACCCGGCCGAGCGCATGAACACGGTCACAGCCAACGCCTTGCTCAAGACCCTGGAAGAGCCGGCCGGCGACACCCGGTTCGTGCTGGCCAGCGAGTCGGCCCATCAGCTGCTGCCTACCATCCGCAGCCGCTGCCAGGCCCACGCCTTGGTCTGGCCCTCGGACGGCGAGGCCATCGCCTGGCTCCAGGCGGGGGCCCAAAAGGCTGGGTTGAAAGAGGTCGGTGAGGCCGAGGCCCGGGCCTGGCTGCAGGCCGCCGGAGGGCGGCCGGAAGATGCCCTGGCCTGGGCGCAGTCCGGACTGACCGCCGCCCGCTGGTCGCAGTTGCCCCAGGCGCTGGCGCGAGGCGACTGGGCGCTGGTGTCGGACTGGTCCGCCCCGCAGCAGCTGGCCATGCTGCAGAAGCTCTGCCACGACCTGATGTCGGTGGCGGCCGGTGCGGCGCCGCGCTTCTTTCCCGCCGACTGCCTGCCGCCGGCGCCTCGGTGGGCTGTGCTGGCACGCTGGTCCAAAGCGCTGACCGAAGCTGCACGCACGGTCGAACACCCCTACAACGCAGGCCTGATGCAGGAAGCCTGGGTGGCGGCCACGCGACAGGTGCTCACGCCCCGCGCTGCGCGCGCCTGACGAGCCGATTGACCCACGCCATTTGCCGCTAAACTTGTCCGCCATGAGCACCAGCCCGAGCCAGCCTGCCTCTTCACGCCCCAGCGTGATCCAGCTCTCCATCAAGGAGAAAGCGGCTCTCTACGCAGCGTACATCCCGCTGTTCACCGACGGGGGCATTTTCATTCCCTCGTCCCGTGACTACCGGATCGGTGACGACGTCTACGTGCTCCTGAGCCTGCCCGACGATCCGCAGCGTTACCCCGTCGCCGGCAAGGTGGCCTGGGTAACGCCGGCCAAGGCGCAAGGTGGCCGCACCCAGGGCGTGGGCATCCGTTTTCCGGCGGACGAAAAATCCCGTCACCTGAAGATCAAGATCGAGGAAATCCTCGGTTCGGCGCTGGCCTCCGAGAAGCCGACACAGACGATGTGACCGTCGCAGGCGCCGGTCCCCCCTTCTGTTTTCCGCCTTGTCCCGGGCACCGCCTGCGGCCACCGCCATGTTCACCGACTCCCACTGCCACCTCAGCTTTCCCGAACTGACCGAGCAACTGCCAGCCATCCTGCAGGCGATGCAGGAGGCACAGGTGGACCGTGCGCTGTGCATCTGCACCACGCTGGAAGAATTCGACTCGGTGCATGCCCTGGCCCGCGACCACCACCAGCTGTGGGCCACGGTCGGCGTGCATCCCGACAACGAGGGCGTGCAGGAGCCCACACTGGACGACCTGCTGGCGGGCGCGGCACGCAAGAAGGTGGTGGGCATTGGCGAGACGGGGCTGGACTACTACCGGCTCAACGGCCGCAGCGTGGCCGAAATGGAATGGCAGCGCGAGCGGTTCCGGGTCCACATCCGCGCCGCGCGGCAGACCGGGTTGCCGCTGGTGATCCACACCCGCAGCGCGTCGGACGACACCCTGGCCATCCTGCGCGAGGAGGGCGGCTTCGCAGGCAGCGCATCCAGTCCGGTGTCGCGGGGAGTGTTCCACTGCTTCACCGAGACGGCGGAAGTGGCGCGGGCCGCCCTGGATCTGGGTTTCTACATTTCCTTCTCCGGCATCCTGACCTTCCGCAACGCGGCCGACCTGCGGGAGGTCGCGCGCTTTGTCCCGATCGACCGTATTCTCATCGAGACCGACAGCCCCTACCTGGCACCGGTGCCGCACCGCGGCAAGACCAACAACCCGTCGTATGTGCCGCATGTGGCCCGCCAGATCGCCGAGATCAAGGGGCTGGAGGTCGAGGCTGTGGCCGAAACGACGAGCCGGAACTTCGAGCAGTTGTTTGACCGGGCGGTCTGAATGCTGATGCTGAACATGAGGAAATTTAAAAAGTACATTGTTTTCAATGTATTTTTCATGTTTTTCAGTTTAGGATTTGCAGGCTCATTCGAAGACTTCTTCAAAGCAGCCGAGCTGGACAACGAGTCGGCGGTGGTGGCGCTGGCGTTGCGCGGCTTCGATCTCAACAGCCAGAACGAAAAAGGCGATTCAGGCCTTCATGTCGGAGCGCGCGAAGGCTCGCTGAAGGTGGTGAGCTTCCTGCTGACCCAGCGTGCTGTCCGTGTGGAGCTGCACAACCGCCAGGGAGAAAGCCCCCTGATGATTGCCGCCATCAAGGGGCATCTGGACATCGCCCGCCAGCTGATCCGGCGCGGTGCCGAAGTCAACAAGCCCGGATGGACGCCGCTGCACTACGCGGCGTCGCGGGCCGAGCCCGACAGCGCCGACATGGTTCGGTTACTGCTGGAACACCACGCCTACATCGACGCGGAGTCGCCCAACCGTTCCACTCCGCTCATGCTGGCTGCGATGTACGGCAACCGCGATCTGGTGCCCTTGCTGCTGGAGGAGGGGGCCGACCCGTCGTTGCGCAACGACCAGGGACTCACCGCCGTCGACTTCGCCCGCCGCGCCGAGCGCGATGACCTGGCCGAGCTGATCGCCCAGAGACTGCGGCAGCGCCGCGCTCCGGGCCGGTGAAATACCGCCAGTCGCATCAGCGACTGCCGCCTCATCCGTAGGTGTAACCCACATGGGGATCGGGACGAATGCCCCCCAGAATCGCCATGTTCTTATTCCGAGGAGACAGCCGTGGCGATAGCCAGTCAAAAAGACTTTGTTTCGGGACTCATGTTCATGACCGTGGGCGGTTCATTCGCCTGGGGTGCGGTGGACTACGAAATCGGAGAAGCCGCACGCATGGGACCGGGGTACTTCCCCTTCATGCTCGGCCTCCTCCTGGTGTTGCTGGGTGCACTGGTCACCTTCAACTCGTTCAAGTCCGGCCCTCCGGGAGGCGACAAGATCGGCGCCATCGCCTGGAGACCTCTGGCCTTCATTCTGGGTGCCAACCTGCTGTTCGGCGCTTTGCTGGTGGGGCTGCCCTCGCTCGGCATTCCGGCATTCGGCCTGATCGTGGCCATCTATGGTCTGGTCATCATGGCCGGCTATGCCCGCGAAGGCGCCAAGCTCAAGGAGTCGGTGATTCTCGCCACCATCCTCGCCATCGGTAGCTACCTGGCCTTCGTGAAGATGCTGAACCTGCAGTTCCCCGTGCTGCCCTGGTTCCTGGCCAACTGAACCCGAGGAGAACAACAACATGGATCTGATCAACAACCTCGCTCTGGGCTTTGGCGTTGCCTTCACCTTCCAGAACCTGATCTACGCTTTCATCGGCTGCCTGCTGGGCACGCTGATCGGCGTGCTGCCCGGCATCGGCCCGTTGGCCACCATCGCCATGCTGCTGCCGGCCACCTATGGTCTGCCGCCGGTGGCCGCACTCATCATGCTGGCCGGCATCTACTACGGTGCGCAGTACGGTGGCTCGACCACGGCCATCCTGGTGAACCTGCCAGGTGAGTCGTCGTCCGTGGTGACTGTGATCGACGGCTACCAGATGGCCCGCAAGGGCAGGGCAGGCCCTGCACTGGCCGCGGCCGGTCTGGGTTCCTTCTTTGCCGGCTGCGTGGGCACGCTGATCCTGGCGGGTTTTGCTGCGCCGCTGACCGAGCTCGCTCTGGAGTTTGGTCCTGCCGAGTACTTCGCGCTCATGATCGTGGGCCTGATCGGCGCGGTCGTGCTGGCGTCGGGCTCTCTGGTCAAGGCTCTGGCGATGATCGTGCTGGGGCTGCTGCTCGGCCTGGTCGGCACCGACGTGAACTCTGGCGTGGCCCGTTACAGCTTCGACATTCCGGAGCTGACCGACGGCATCAGCTTCCTGGCGATCGCCATGGGCGTGTTCGGCTACGGCGAAATCATCCAGAACCTGTCGCACCCGGACGAAAAGCGCGAGGTGTTCACCGGCAAGGTGCAGGGCATCATGCCCACGGCCGAAGACTTCAAGAACATGTTCCCCGCCGTGCTGCGCGGAACCGCGCTCGGGTCGGCCCTGGGCATCCTGCCCGGCGGTGGTGCGCTGCTCTCGGCCTTCACCGCCTATACCATCGAAAAGAAGACCAAGCTCAAGCCCGGAGAAGTGCCGTTCGGCCAGGGCAACATCCGCGGCGTGGCCGCGCCGGAGTCGGCCAACAACGCCGGTTCGCAGACCTCCTTCATTCCGCTGCTGACGCTGGGCATCCCCCCCAACGCCGTGATGGCGCTGATGGTGGGCGCCATGACCATCCACAACATCCAGCCCGGCCCGCAGGTGATGACCAGCAACCCCGAGCTGTTCTGGGGCCTGATCGCCTCGATGTGGATCGGCAACGCCATGCTGGTGATCCTGAACCTCCCGCTGATCGGTATCTGGATCAAGCTGCTGACCGTGCCTTACAAGTGGCTGTTTCCCGCCATCGTGCTGTTCTGCGCGATCGGTGTGTACTCGACCAACAACAACAGCTTCGACATCTGGATGGTGGCGCTGTTCGGTCTGATCGGCTACGGCTTCATCAAGCTCGGCTGCGAGCCGGCGCCGCTGCTGCTGGGTCTGATCCTGGGCCCGATGATGGAGGAATACCTGCGGCGCGCGCTGCTGATCTCGCGCGGCGACTGGTCGGTGTTCGTGACCCGCCCGCTGTCGGCCAGCCTGCTGGTGGTGGCGGCCATCCTGCTGATCGTGGTGCTGATGCCGTCGGTGAAGAAGAAGCGCGAAGAAGCGTTTGTTGAAGACTGATACAGCTCCACTCGTTGGAGCAGGAACCCCGGTCAGAAGCCTGGCCGGGGTTTTTTTCTTGGGACCGGATCAGCCTGGTAGCTGGCGCCCAGCCCAGGCCAGCACCTGCCAGAACGCCACGACCGGCGAAAGGACGCAGGCCCAGAACACCAGGAACTCGAGGGCCATGGCAACGTAGTGCTCAAACGTGGACAGCATGATGTTTCCTTGCGGGCGTTGAATTCAGGTGGACCAGGGTTCCTGCCGAGATGTGAGATCCGTCACAAATCTGCTGATGACTCCAGTGCGGTTGCCCAACGGCAGACTTGAGGCCGTTCGCGTGGCGCAACGTAACAAGTGTTTCTAGATGCAATGATCTTCCAGTGTTCTACGATGTATATTATGTTAAGTTATTGAACCATCAAATCCCTGATTCAAGGTTCGGCCCAAATGTTGCTCCTGCCCTCGTGAGCAGCCCCATGCATCCGGGGAAACACCAGCTTGGTGCGCCGGCTAATTGGACTGCCCACACCTACAATGTCGCCCACCGGCAGGAGTCCAATCCGGCCAGTTCCATTCAACCCTCTCAAGGACGTTCATGAAGCATCTGTTTCTGACCCTCAGCATGATCGGCGCCGCCACCCTGGTGGGCTGTGGCAAGACCGAAGCCCCCGCGCCGGCCGCTCCGGCGCCAGCGCCCACCGCCGAAGCACCGGCACCCGCTCCCGCCAGCCAGTGGCCAGAACTGCGCGTGGCCATCGACCCCACCTACAAGCCCTTCACCTACAAGACCGACGCGGGCGAGCCCGCTGGTTTCGACGTGGACGTGGCCAAGGCCCTTTGCGACGAACTCAAGAGCAAGTGCGTGTTCGTCGAGCAGGCCTGGGACGGCATGATTCCCGGTCTGCTGGCCAAGAAGTACGACGCCATCATTTCCTCGATGTCGATCACCGAAGAGCGCAAGCAGTCGGTTGATTTCACGGGCAAGTACTACAACACGCCGTCCTGCGTGGTCGTCAAGACCGCACTGAACCTGGGCGCCGAAGCCGCGGGTTTCAAGGGCAAGAAGCTGGGCGTGCTGAAGGCTTCCACCCAGGAAAAGTACGCCATGGGTGAGCTCAAGCCCGCAGGGGCGACCGTCGTGCCTTACGACGCCCAGGATCAGGTCTATCTGGACATCAAGTCCGGCCGTCTGGACGGTACCGTGGCCGACGTGGTCGAAGTCCAGGGTGGCTTCCTGTCCACACCGGACGGCAAGGACTACAGCTGCGCCGGTGGCCGCATTCCGGTCGAGTTCGACGCCAAGTACTTCGGCGCTGGCGCGGGCGTGGCCATCCGCAAGGAAGACACCGCCCTGCGCGACGCGCTGGACGCGGGCATCAAGGCCATTCGCGACAACGGCAAGTGGAAGGAACTGTCCGAGAAGCACGTCCCTGGCGTGGACATCTGGGGTTCCTGATCCACTGAGCTGAACCGCGAGCGCCGATGACGACCTATTTCATCCAGATCCTCCAGGGCCTGCTGGTCACACTCGGCGTCTCGCTGGGCGCGCTGGTTGTCGCCGCCGTGCTCGGCCTGGCCGGCGCGGCGGCCAAACTCTCGCCTTACCGCTGGCTCAACTGGGTCGGCGACATCTATTCCACCGTGATCCGGGGTGTCCCGGATCTGGTGTGGATGCTGCTGCTGTACTTCGGCGGGCAGATCCTGATCAACGACATATTTGAAGCCATGGGCTACCGCAGTGGCCCGCAGATCAACCCCTTTGTGGCAGGGGTGCTGACCATCGGTTTCGTCTACGGCGCCTACATGACGGAAACCTTCCGGGGCGCCATCATGAGCGTGCCCAAGGGACAGTCGGAGGCAGGCTGGGCCTACGGCATGAGCCGGTTCTACACCTTCCGCCGCATGGTGCTGCCGCAGATGGTGCGGTTCGCACTGCCCAGTTTCACGAACAACTGGCTGGTGCTGCTCAAGGCCACCGCCCTCGTCTCGGTGATCGGACTGGCCGACATCACCAACCTCGCCAAGCAGGCCGGCGCGGCCGCTCGCGGCGACATCCCCGGTGCCGCCATCATCTTCATGGCCTTCGCCGGTTTTCTCTACCTCCTGATCTCCACCATCAGCCTGATCCTGCTGCGCAAGGCCGAGGCCCGCTACTCCGTGGGCGTGAAGCGGGGTGAGTTCTGATGGACAAGTTTGCGATCATCTTCCAGCCGCAGAACCTGGCCCTCTACTGGACGGGGTTCCTGGCGACCATGGAGTTGCTGGCCATCAGTCTGCTGGCCGGTGGGCTGCTGACGTTGCCACTGACGCTGATGCGGGTCTCGCGCAACCGCTGGGTCTCCACGCCGGTCTGGCTGTTCACCTATGTGGTGCGCGGCACACCGCTGCTGATCCAGGTCTATTTCATCTATTACGGCATCGCCCAGCTGGAGTGGGTGCAGGCGATGTGGGACACGGTCTGGCCCTGGACGATGTTCAAGGACCCGTTTTTCTGCGCTGTGGCGGCGTTTTCGCTCAACACCTGCGCCTACACGGTCGAGATGCTGGCGGGCGCCATCAAGGAAACGCCCGCTGGTGAAATCGAGGCCGCACAGGCCGCCGGCTACAGCAAATGGAACATGATGTTCCGTCTGGTGCTGCCCAGTGCGCTGCGCCGCACCCTTCCCGGCTACTCGAACGAAGTCGTGATGATGCTGCACGCCACCTCGCTGGCCAGCGTGGTACCGGCGCTGTACGACCTGACCAACGCCGCCTACGCGATCTACAAGACCTACTACTTGGCCTTCCAGCCGTTCATCGTGGTCGCGGTGCTGTATTTCATACTGACCTTCGCCCTGGTCTACGTGTTCCGGCTGCTGGAAAAGCGCTTCCTGGCCTATCTGCGCCCACGCACTCACTGATCCCGTTTTCTCTTCCTCCGGATGCGACAGCTCCAACACCCCCTGCTCTCTCCGTCGCTTGGCACCCAACGCCAGGTCACCAGCCTGCACTTTGGTCAGGCCACCAATGGCCGTAAGGCCTACATCCAGTCCAGCCTGCACGCCGACGAGCTGCCCGGCATGCTCACCGCGCACAAGCTGCGGGGCCTTCTGGCCGCGGCCGAGGCGGCCGGCGAGATCCCCGGCGAGGTCGTGCTGGTGCCGGTGTGCAACCCGATCGGGCTGGACCAGAGCCTGATGCACCACCAGGTCGGCCGCTTCGAGCTGCTGACCATGGAGAACTTCAACCGGAACTACCCGGACTTCTTCAACCTGGTGAAAGACCGGATCGCGCCGAAGCTCACGCAGGATGCGGAGACAAACAAAGGCATCGTGCGGGCCGCCATGCACGAGGTGCTGCAGGAACAGCCGGTGACCACCGAGCTGGAGAGCCTTCGCCGGGTGCTGATGGGCCTTGCCTGCGACGCCGACGTGGTGCTGGACCTGCACTGCGACTTCGAGGCCATTCTTCATATGTACGTCGAGCAGCCCATGCTCGACCAGATGGCGCCGCTGGCGCGACTGCTTGGCGCCAAGGCGCTGCTGTGGGCGCGGGGCTCGGGTCCTTCGATCTCGTTCGACGAGGCGCTGTCCGGCCCATGGTGGCGTTTGCGCGATCACTTCGCCGACCAGGCGCCGATCCCCCTGGGCTGCGCCAGCACCACCGTCGAGCTGCGCAGCCAGACGGATGTGTCGGACGCCCTGGCCAGCCAGGATGCCCAGGCCATCGTCGGTTACCTGCGCCATGTCGGCGTGATGGCTGGCCCCACCCCTGCCCTGCCCGATCCGCAGTGCGAGCCGACACCGCTGGCCGGCACGGAAGCCTCCCACGCGCCGCATCCGGGCGTGATCGACTTCGTGGCCCAGGTGGGTGAGCGTGTGGCCGCCGGGCAGTTGCTCGCGCGGGTGATCGATCCGCTGACACCGCGCGAAACCGACATCCGCAGCAGCATCGATGGCATCGTCTACGCCCGCCACAGCCTGCGCTGGGCCACGGCGGGCATGGAGCTTTGCCGTGTCGCCGGCCGAACACCGATCCGCTCCGGCAACCTGCTGAGCCCCTGACAGACCCACGCACCATGACCACCAAACTCGAAGCGATCGACATCCGTAAGAGCTACGGCTCGCACGAGGTGCTCAAGGGCATTTCCCTGACGGCCAAGGCCGGCGACGTGATCAGCATCATCGGCTCGTCCGGTTCCGGCAAATCCACCTTCCTGCGCTGCATGAACCTGCTGGAACGGCCGCAGCAGGGCCGCATCGTCGTGGCCGGCGAAGAGCTCAAGCTGGTCACCGCCAAGGACGGCATGCTCAAGGCGGCCGACGAAAAACAGCTGCAGCGCCTGCGTGCCAAGCTGGCCATGGTGTTCCAGCACTTCAATCTCTGGTCGCACCTGACGGTGCTGGAAAACGTGATCGAGGCGCCCATGCACGTGCTCGGCAAGGGCAAGGACGAAGCCATTGCCACCGCCCGCAAGTACCTTGAGAAGGTCGGCCTGCGCGACGTCGAGGGCAAATACCCGGCCCACATGTCGGGCGGTCAGCAGCAGCGCGTGGCGATCGCCCGTGCGCTGGCGATGGAGCCCGAGGTGATGCTGTTCGACGAGCCGACCAGCGCGCTCGACCCCGAACTCGTCACCGAGGTGCTGCGCGTGATGCGCACCTTGGCCGAAGAAGGCCGCACCATGGTGGTGGTGACCCACGAGATGGGTTTTGCGCGCGAGGTCAGCAACCATGTGCTGTTCCTGCACCAGGGCCGCATCGAGGAACAGGGCAATCCGCGCGAAGTGCTGGTCAACCCCAAGTCCGAGCGGCTGTCCCAGTTCCTCTCGGGCAAGCTCAAGTAAGTCGGCGGCGAGGTTCGCCAATCGGCCGAACAGCGGGGTTTCCGTCCCGCTGTTGGCGGGTTTCTGTGGGGTCCGGATGGGAGAGCATTGCTCCATCCCGGAACCACCCGCCAGAAAGGAACCTCTCCATGAGCACCGTCGACACCAGCAACTCCAGCGCCTGGTCCCAGACCCTGTCGTCCCTGAGTGGCGCCATGTCCAGCTACCTGCAGGACAAGATGCACAAGAAGATGGACGCCGACGGCGATGGTGGCGTCAGCCAGAGCGAGTTCCAGGCGGCGCTTGAAAAGGTCGCTGGCAAGCTGGGCGTCGAAGTCGGCCAGGGCGCCTCGGAGCTGTATGCCTCGCTCGATGCCAACAAGGATGGCGCGCTGAATGGCGCCGAGGTGGGCACCCTGCTGCAGAACCTGTTTTCGTCCGCCTCAAACACCCAGGCGTTTGTCCAGCAGCGCGGCGATGAGGCCCGGTTCGCCGAGCTCGATGCCGACAACGATGGCCAGATCTCGATGGCCGAGTTCGGCATCACACCCGCCATCGAAACCACGGTGGTGCAGACCACGACCGTGATCACGACCACACAGGAAGTGATGTCCGGGGGGGCCGGCTCGCTCGTTGGCGCCACCAACCCCACGGCACCGGCGACCAAGGCTCCCGTGCATGCGGTCACCACGCCGGAAGAAGGCCCGGAGTTCGCCAAAACCGAAGAGGCGACTGCCGAGACCGAGGACGCTTCCTTGCAGGCCCTCATGCAGACCGTCGACACCGATGGCAGCGGCGACATTTCGGGCGCCGAGCTGAATGCCTACGTGGCCAAGCTGAGCGCCCAGGCCGAAGCCGCCAGCAAGCGCTACAACGACACCACCCTCGCCTCGCTGAGCGGCGGCAGCCTCCACGAATCCGCCTGACGCCTGGCGGCGATCAGGGCTTGAGCTCCAGGCGGCTGCGCCACTGCGTGGGCGCCATTTGCAGCGGCCGGTATTCCACGGCAGCCCAGGCGTCGCTCATGTCGCGGTAACGGCTGGAAAGCGCGTTGCCGCTCTGCCCCGTCTGGTAGATGAACAGCGAGTTCTCCGGCTCCGCCAGGTCGTAGATGGCGCGCAGGCTGGCGGCATGCCGGTTGGCAAACGGCGCATCGGCCTTGTCCAGGTGGTACTGGCCGACGTTCACGGTGAATGGGTCACCGCCCGTTTCCTTTCGCACCTCGAACATGGGTGCCAGCGCACCGACGTTGCTGAACGGACGGTGCACGGAAATCGCCGGGTGGGCCGTGCCCCAGCGCCAGCGCGACACATCCCTTCCCTGCTGCGCACTGATGCGGTCCAGTGCCCGGTCCAGCGCCGCCGTGCTGGCCGCAGCGCAGCCCTGCGGGCCGCACCAGTCGTGGTCGTCGCGCTCCAGAATCCCCTCGACCGCGTTGCGGAACAGGCGCTTGCCATAGAGCTTTTCGAACCGCTCCACGCCCAGGCGCTGGCCCACCACACCGCGCGTGAACTCGTCGATCCAGACGCTGTAGACCAGCGGCGCAGCCGCATCGGCAGACATGCCGCCGGTGAAGTCCTTGAGCGAAGCCAGTGCCGCAGCGGCGAGCGGGTGGCTGGACGCGGTCTTGCTCAGGTGGGGCAGCAGGCGCAGCGTCGCCTCCGAATGCAGATCGCCGTGCATGGCGCGGAAGCTGGCCGCGTCGTGCTTCTCCGTCTGAGCCAGCAGGACCTCGATGCGTTCCTGGCGGTACGGCGCCGCCCAGTCCTGGGTCAGGAAATGCGGGTAGTCGGCCGCATGGATGCGCTGATTGGCGGTGGCAATCCAGCCCTTGGCGCCGTCGTCCTGCGGGGTGTCTTCGTAAGGCAGGTAGCCCGTCCAGTCGTAGCGGGCGTCCCAGCCCGGCGAGGGAGCCACACCGCGGATGCGGTTGTCCGGCGACCGCAGGGGCACCTTGCCCACCGCCTTGAACAGGATGCGGCCACTGCGGTCGGCCATCACCGCGTTCTGCATCGGTGCGTGAAAGTGGCGGTACGCCTCCAGCAAATCGTCAACCGAGCGCGCGCGGTTGGAGGCCAGGGTGGCCTCCACATTGCGGTTGTCCGCCTCCAGCGCGGTCCAGCGCAGCGACAGCGCGAAGCGCCCGGTGTCGATGAGGTCACGCGCACGACCCGGTGCATCGCTGAGCACGGGGCCGTGTCGGCTGCTGCGCACCGTGTGCACCACGTCGGGCTCGCCCTTGACGCGGATGGTTTCGACGCGCTCGTCAAAGCGCGCCCAGGCTTCCTGCCCCGCGGGTGCCGGGAGGCGATAGCGGGTCGGGTCGCTGGGGTCCAGCTGCTCCAGGTACAGGTCTTGCACATCGGGGCCGGTGTTGGTGAAGCCCCAGGCCACGTCGGGTGTGCGCCCGAGCACCACGAACGGTGTGCCCGGCAGGGTCGCCCCGATCACATCCATGCCCTTGAGTCCGGGCACGTCGGGCGACTGCAGGCGGGCGAAGTACCAGATTGCCGGCGCGCTCAGGCCCAGGTGCGGGTCGTTGGCCAGCAGCGGCTTGCCGCTGGCGCTGCGCGCGCCCGACACCACCCAGTTGTTCGAGCCCTTGCCCTCCACTTCTCCAAGGGAGCGGGTCCACTCGATCACCCCCTGTGCCAGGGCATCCACACCAGGACTGCTCTCGGTGGCGCGCGACTGTCTGCCTTCAGCAGACGGAAACACGCGCATGGCACGGTACAGCTCTGCCAGATCGGCCGAGGCCGCGGGCGCCTCGCCCGGATACGGCGGAAACAGCTGCCACAGGGACGGGGTGTCCAGCACCTGCAGCGCGGACAGCCGGGCCAGCTCGTTGCCCCAGTTGCCGCCCAGGTCCAGCGCCATCATCAGGGCCCAGCCAGCGCTGTCCTCGGGCTCCCAGTAGCGGCCGGCGGCCGCTTCGTCCCGTGGGTCGATGCGCAGGATCTGGAACTCGGGCGACAGCGCTTGCTGGCGGCCAGCAAAGAATGCGTTCACGCCGTCGCTGTAGGCCTTCAGCGCTGCACGCCCCTCTTCGCTCATGCCGGCAAGTTGCGCCTGGGCCGCCTGCCGGATGCCCAGCGTGCGCATGAGCAGGTCGGTCTCCAGCGTGGAGCGGCCAAACACCTCGGACAGCTGTCCTCGCATCAGGCGGCGGTTGAACTCCAGCTGCCATCCGCGTTCCTGCGCGTGCACAAAACCCATCGCCATCCAGGCGTCCCGCGGGTCGGTGGCCAGAATGTGCGCCACATCGCTGCCGTCGCGTTGCACCTGCACGGCACCGCGCAACCCAGGCAGGCTCAGATCCCCATCCGTCTGGGGCTGGCTGCGCCAGGCATAGATCGACAACGCCACTGCTCCGAGCAGGATCAGCAGCAGCAACAGAAAGAAAAAACGGGTCAACCAGCGCATCAGCACCTCCAAGGCTGGAGCGATGGTAGCGGCGTCGTGCCGCTCGTGCATCGGACGTGCGACTGGCTCAGACGCGCGTGCGACCGTGCCCGAGCACCATCTGGCCATCCACCAGGCGGAAACTCACCGTGGGTGCACTGATGTCCGTGAAGGGTGCACCCATCGAGAACTCGCCATCGCTGTGCAGCAGGCACTCCTGCCGCCTCAATGCAATGGCATTGTCCGTGCCGGCAAAACGAACCCAGGTGCCGTAGCTGCTGGTGTCTTCAAGAAGGTAGTTGCCCGAGCGGATGTCGATGGAAGCATGCATCCGGGAGACCCGCGGATCGTTCACCACAAAATCGGCCTCGGGCACCCGGCCGATCTTCAACGGTAAGTCCGTGAGATTGAAAGACTGGCTGGTGTCCAGCCAGCCCAGCTCGATGCCCCCGAACACCGATTCGGTGCTTTTTCTCAGGGCGTGCAGGTCGGCCGGAAGCGTCAGGAACTCCGACAGCATCTCGGTCTGCCACTCGATGCGGAAGACCTCTGTTGGCTCCACGCGCCCCTTGATCCGGATTGGCCCGAGGCTGCGGCTGCGCACGTTATGCCCCTTGCCCAGCTTGCGAATCACCAGGTCGTTGACCAGGATCTGCTCCGGCCCTGCCAGATCGCTCAGACGCGACGCCACGTTGACCGCATCGCCGAAGCAATCGCCGTCGACCTGCACCACCTGCCCGCGCGCCATGCCGATCTGCATCATCAGCTTGAGCCGGTTGGGCCACTGGGCCACCCGTTGAGAGTGCTCCTGCTGAATGGTGCTCATGCACTCGACAGCAAGCCGGTTGTTGGTGAACGAGAGCAGAACGCCGTCGCCCAGCATCTTGACGACCTTGCCGTTGTGTTCCAGACCCATGGCCCCGATCCACTGGGTCAGCTTGGTCACCGCCTTGGCGGCGCGGTCGTTGCCCAGTGTTTCAAACACGGAGACGCTGCCGGTCAGGTCCACGAAGGCAATCGTCAGTTCGGCCATGAAAAATAGTAGAAATCGGCCTGGGCGAGGCCGGGTGCTGGTGGTGTCAACCGAAGCAATGACAAGCTGGTGGATGGTAACAAGGTGTGTGGTTTATCACACATCTAGTCATTTGAGCACCAGAAATGACGTGACCCAGGACCGCTGTTGGACGTTTCCACATGGCTGAGCCCAAAGGACCTAAACGAACCGGCCGTCATTGAACACTTTCCGGGGCAATTACTGGCATCGTCACCAGACCTGTACACGCAATATCTTAAACAGTCTTTCTAACCGCTTGATTTGGCTGTTGTTTTCTTGACTTTCCTCAAGCTCAAGGCCTTGCCCGAGGGGCTCCCCGGACGTATCCTGCCCCCATAACTTCATATCGTTGGGATCGCAAATGCGCTGGATCAAACCCACCATTCGCCACAGCATCTCCGCTTTGCTGGGCACCGAGGTGCGCAAGCATGCACCGGAGTCGCTGGAGCCGGTCCGTCAGGCCATGCTGTCCGTTCTGGGAGAGGAAGGTGCTCAGGCCAATCCCAGGCTCAAACATCGCCTCATGTATGTGCACGATGTACAAGCGCTCTGGTATGCCCGGGCCGAGATGGTGGCCGTACTCAGCCGTCTTCATGGAGAGGCGCGGGCTGTCGATCTGGTCCGCAGCGTGACCCCGGTGTTCAATGGCCTCCTGCCCAAAGGCCTCCTGGAATCAACCCGCTCGGCACGCTGAGACGTTTGCGAGCACCAAGCTCATCCCCAGAACATCAAGGCCTCACGCCCCTGCACCATCACCTCCACGTCCCGGCCCACCGGCAACAACACCTTGGTGGGAAGGTGCCCGAACGGCAGGCCCGTCAGCACAGGCGTCCGGGTCTGACTCCGAAGCCAGTCGACCACCGTCTGCAGCTTGAACCCGCGGTCGTGTGGAACCGTCTTGAAGCGGTTGAAACTGCCCAGCACGATCAGCTTCTGACGTCCCAGGATGCCCGCATGCAACAGTTGCGTCAGCTGTCGTTCGATGCGGTAGGGGTGCTCGTTGACATCCTCCAGAAACAGCACGCCGCCCTTCACATCGGGCAACCAGGGCGTGCCGACCAATGAACACAGCACCGACAGGTTGCCGCCCCACAGCTGGGCCTTGTGCAGATGCAACGACGGGGCTTCTTGCCTGGCGGTCGTGGGCAGACAAGGCAGGTCCTTTTTGGGCAGCACCCAGCCCGCGCCCTCGCCGTGCCCGTCGAGCAGGTCGTCAAAGCAGGCTTCCATGATGTCGTCAGGCTCTTCGGCGCCAAAGTCCTCCCCCAGTGCCGGGCCCGCCCAGGTCATGGCGCCCGTCTTGGCCAGCAGCGCGCATTGCAAGGCGGTGAAGTCGCTCAGGCCCACGAACTGCGTGCCCTTGCCGATGGCCTTCGCAAGCTGTTTGTAGGGCAGTTCGGGCAGAAGGCGCGTGAGGCCATACCCACCACGTGAAATCAGCGCCACGTCGGCGCCGCTGGCCGCTGCACGGCCGATGGCCGCGATGCGGGTGGCGTCGTCGCCCGCAAACCGCATGTGACTGCTGAGCGCAGCCTCGTCGATCTCGACCTCGTGGCCTAGTTGCTGCAGCCGTTTCACCCCGCGCCGGAAGGCGGCCTTGTCGCGCACGGCGCTGGAAGGGGAGTAGATGTAGATGTGGCTCATGGCTCGTTGAAAAAAACGGGATCGGTGGAAAAGTGTTGACAGGCCGCGCGTGCAATCTGCTCGCCCTGCTCGGGAACGAAGTGCCCAGCGTCGGAAATCAGCCAAGGTGGCGGGCAGCCCCGGATGTTACGTGCCAGGGCTTGCATGACAGGTTCTCCCAGCACCGGGTCGCGTGCTCCGACCACCATCAGCGTCCGGCCCTGCCAGCGCTCGCGCCAGAACAGCAGGGCCTCGCGGGATGTGGCTGCGCCTTCGTCTTCGGCGTGCTCCGGCACCAGATTCGGAAAGGCGCGCAGTGCGGCGCGATGGCCCGCGTCGGGAAACGGCGCGTTGTACGCCTCGCATTCGGCGGCATCCAGGTGCGGGTTGCCCCGCGCGAGCAGGCGACCGACGTCGTACAGCGGCTTCTCTGCGCACATCTTGCGCCACGCCAAGAACCCCGGAGACAGTGTCTCGCCGCCAGTGGCCAGCAGGGTGTTCATGACGAGCAGGCCGGCGTAGCGCCCCGGTGAGGCCATCGGCAAGGTCAACCCGAGCAGCCCACCCCAGTCCTGCACCACCAGCACCACGTTGCCCAGGTCCAGCCGATCAACGAACTCGAGCAGCACGTTGCGGTGCCAGTTGAAACGGTGGAACGCGTCCTTCTTGGGTTTATCGCTCTTGCCAAAGCCGATCAGGTCGGGCGCCACCACACGATCTCCCGCCTCGGTGAAGACGGGAATCATTTTGCGATAGAGATAGCTCCACGCCGGGTTGCCGTGCAGGCACAGCCAGGTGCGCGGCGCGTCCGACGGCCCTTCGTCCAGGTAGTGCAGGCGAAGGCCGCCCAGCGACGGGAGATCGCTCAGGTAGTGCGGCGACCAGGGGTATCCCGGCAAACCGTCGAAACGGCGTTCGGGCGTGCGCAGCGCGTCGTCTCGCAGAGGCTGGCCCTCGCGACGCTGCTGGTCACGGCGGGACCTGAAGAAATCGCTGAGCATGCTGCCGCACTCGTCGGCCCGCACACCGCCCAAGACCTGGGTGTGGTGGTTCAGCTGAGCCTGACCGAACAGGTCCACCACCGAGCCGGCTGCACCGGTCTTCGGATCATGTGCACCGAAGACCACCCGCCGCAGGCGCGAATGCAGCAGCGCGCCGCTGCACATGGCGCATGGCTCCAGCGTCACGAACAACTCGCAGTCGTCGAGCCGGTAGTTGCCCAGGGTCTGCGCTGCCGCGCGAAGGGCGACGATTTCTGCATGGGCTGTCGGGTCGTGCGCAGCGATGGGCGCGTTGCGCCCGACGCCCACCACCCTGCCCTGGTGCACGATCACCGCACCGACCGGCACCTCGCCCGCGGCGCGAGCGGCCTGGGCTTCTTTCAGGGCCAGGCCCATGTACTCGGCGTCGTTCATGCCGTCATTGTCCCGCACCCTTTGGGTGCCATCGTCAATCGAACAGCGACTGCTGCCGGTCCTGCAGGGGCCAGCTTGCCAGCACCTCATGGAGCCCCTGCCCATAGAGACTGTCGACAAGCCGCACTTCGGTCACGTCCCAGGCCAGAGGGGTGATTCGCCGGGAACCGACCGGCGCCCGCCCGTAGTCCAGCGTGATGTGTGGATAAAAGCTGGGCCGTATCCAAGCCTCGGGCCATCCGAGCGAGCGCAAGGCCGTGACCAGTTGCCGTCGCAGAAGGAACAAGGGCCGAACGCCGACACCGTGACCTGCCAGCTCGACAGTGCCGACCTCACGCTGAGGGCCGCGCGACTGCACGGTGTCAAAACAGACGCGGAATGGCGCCGCGTCCAGCTGCGGGCCCACACGCAAGACAAGCGCCAGGATTTCGGGAGGAATGCGGTCTTCGTACGACCCCAGAGGCACCAGTGTGGTGTGCAGCCGCTCAGCGGCCATGGGCTTGGAAGGTCCGTGGTACGAGCGGTTCAACAACTGGTACAACCGGTCAATGTCCTGTGCGACGGCCCAAGGCAGGTGCAGCATGTAGTAAATATCATGGCGGATACCCATGCAACACCTCCTTGGGCTGCGATTGCGGGGGTACCATTCTGCACAACTACTGTTCATTTGTACAGTAGTTGTATCGACATCACTCCCACTCTATTGTCAATAGTCGGTCGCGGCTCAGAGGAAAATCGCGCTGTTTGCAGGGCGAGAACGGCCTCGATACCGACAGATCTACCGTCGCGTTCGAGAGCCCTTCACAGGGGGCCTTGCTCCCGATCTCACTCATTGATGGTTCGTGACAGCGTTTGGAAAGCGAAAGTGTCATGTTCTGTAACGTAATGACGGTATCGGGTGCTCGCTCCAGGGGGCGAAGACGGTATTCAAGGGTGGCTTGACGGTATCACAAGCTTCCTTGGTACTAACCCGGTCGGCTCACGCTGATCGTAAGCGTCGCCTCAACACCCTCTTGACGAGGAGGGAGGCATTCAAACGTCCAGGACGTGGCGCAGCAGGGCGAAGCCGACGCGCCAATGGGTGCCGTCGCCAGGGTCGATGGTGGCGGTGCGGCTGTTGATGCGCACGATGGTGCCCACCACGGTCTGCAGGTACTTGTCCTCGAAGGCCACCTTCTCGCCACATCGGAAGTCGTTGCGCGTCGGTCGCTGCGCAGCTGGCGGTTCAGGCGCCACCGCTTGAACATGTGCCGCAGGGTCGGGCTGCGGCGGTTCGATCGCGGCGTAGGGCAGCTTCCACTCCTTGCGCTCTCGCACGTCCTGCAACGTCACCTGTGCCTCGCGCATGGCCACGACCTTGCCCTCGCGCAGGCTGCCATCGCGCCAGTCCACAAAGCGCACTGTCTGGCCCAGGTGCATGTCCTTGCGCACGGCAATGATGCGCCGCGGATCGGCCAGCAGTCGATCGATCAGCGTGCTCAGCTGGAACAGCTCCAGGCTGCTGGCGTTCTGCAGGGCATCCAGCACCCGCGGGTCGAGACCAGGTGCACTCATGCTGCCCGGCGCTGTTGTGCCGGGTTGGCCTCTGACTGCGTCAGGTTCCAGGGCAGCAGCTCCTCGATGCGGTTGATGGGGTGATCGGCAATACGGCTGAGCACCTCACGCAGGTAGGCCTCGGGGTCCAGCACATTGAGCTTGGCGGTCTGCACCAGGCTGTAGATTGCAGCAGCGCGCTCGCCGCCAGCGTCCGAGCCCATGAACAGGTAGTTGCCCCGTCCCAAGGCCACCCCACGCAGAGCACGTTCGGCGGCGTTGTTGTCCATCTCGATGCGGCCGTCATCGCAATAACGCGTCAGGGCCTGCCAGCGCGCAAGGCTGTAGCCGATGGCCTGTGCCAATTCCGATTTGGCCGACACCCGCCCCAGCAGTTGGCTCAGCCAGGCGTGCATCTCCTGCAGCAGCGGGCCAGCCCGCGCCTGGCGTTGGGCCCGCCGAACATCGGGAGGTTGTCCCCGAATGTCGCGCTCGATGGCATACAACTCTGCGATGCGTCCGAGCGCTTGCGCTGCAATGGACGCGCCGTCACGACCGCTGCTGAGGTACAGATCCCACCACGGCCGGCGCGCATGTGCCCAGCAAGCGGCCTCGGTGATCTGGCCTGAGCCGTAGAGCTTGCCCCAACCGCCATAGGCGTCTGCCTGCAGGATGCCCTTGTATTGCCGCAGGTGCCGCTGTGGGTGTTCGCCCTTGCGATCCGGTGTGTACTGGTACCAGGCCGCAGGCGGCTCGCTGGAGCCGATCGGGCGGTCGTCTCTGACGTATACCCACAAGCGTCCGGTCTTGGTCTTGCCCCGTCCGGGCTGCAGCACCGGTACCGGCGTGTCGTCGGCGTGGATCTTGGCGGCATCCAACGTGTAGCGCCCCAGCGCCGCCACCAGCGGGTCCAGCAACTGATCGGCCTGATCGACCCAGCCGGCCAGCGTGGAGCGGTCCAGCTCAACGCCGCTGCGAGCGTAGATGCCGCTTTGGCGGTACAAGGGCAAGTGGTCGCAGTACTTGGAGACCAGCACATGGGCCAGCAGGCCGGCGCCGGCCACACCACGCGCAATCGGACGGCCCGGTGCGCTGGCCTGGAAGATCGTCTGGCAAGCCACACAGACCAGCTTGGGCCGTACATGCCGGATCACCTTGAAGTGCGCCGGCACGTACTCCAACTGCTCGGAGACGTCTTGCCCGATTCTGCGCAGCCGGGCTCCGCAGGCCGTGCAGCCGCAGGGCTGGCCAGCACTGTCGTGGTGGTTGTGGCTGGCCTGGGGCAGGTGTTCCTGGACGTCGCGCGGCAGATGTGCCGGCAGACGGCGGTCGATCTGCGCGTCATTGGCGGGGGCCGGCACCGGGACACCCTTGGCACGCATGCTCAATGCGGCTTGGTCGCCATCGATCAAAGGTATCTGTGCCGCCCACTGTTCACTGCAGGTGCCGAACTCGGCGCGCACGCGACGCAGCAGTTGCAACTTGAGCTTGTCGACCATCAGCTTGAGCAGTGCCACCTCGCTATCGCGCGCCTTGATGATGCGCAGCAATTCTTCGTAGCTCGCAGGTGATGGGGTGGGCGTCGACACGGCCTGGAGTGTGCCTCACCCCCAGCCCGGCTCCATCGGGAATGACCCGCAACGCCAGCTTTACGCGGCCAGCTCCGGACGATGCGTGCGCGCTGGCATGCGCCAATCGATGCCTTCAAGCAGCATCGACAGCTGTGCCGGTGTCAGCGATACGCCAGCGCCCGAGGCTTGGGGCCAGACGAAGTGCCCGCGTTCGAGTCGCTTGCTGAGCAACAGCAAGCCCTGACCATCGAACCACAGCACCTTGAGGATGTCGCCGCGCCGGCCGCGGAAGACGAAGACGTGGCCACTGAACGGGTTCTCGCTCAGCGCGGTCTGCACCATCGCGGCCAGGCCGTCGAAGCCCTTGCGCATGTCGGTGTGTCCGGCCACGATCCACACCCTCGTGTTCGCTGGCAGGCCGATCATGCGCGCAGCGCGGCCAGTACCGTCGTCAGTTGCGCGGCATCGACCTGACCACTCAGGCGGATGACGGCGCCACACAGTTCGATCTCCACCGTCCCCGTGGACGGTTGGGCAAGGGTGGTCGCCACCACATCGGCACAGGGCTGCTGTGCGAGAACAGTCACGGGTAACAGCGTCGGGGTGCCCGATTGCCAATGACCCAGCTTCATCCAGTGACGCAGCAGATTGGCATTGACGCCGTTGCGCAGCGCCAGACCCGCGACCGATGCGCCCGGTCTGCTGGCCTGTTCGACCAGCCAAGCCTTGAAGGTTGAGAAATAGATGTGCTTGCCGTTGCGAAGGGTGCGCTCAACCTTCGGGCCGCACCACTCAGGGGTATGTCCACTGTCTTGCATATGGACGCATGCTGACGTGCCCCTGCCACCCTCGCAACAAGGGCCTTGAGGCCACGATTACCGCTGATCGTGGGCCCGATGCACGATTTGAACGTGAATCCAGCAGTGTGACTGATGCTCTTTGGTCTCACAGTGAGGGTGTTGCTATTAACGAGAGACGCGTCGTGCAGCACCCCCGCATCAATCCCCCCCAAGACAATAGTGTCCGACCAGCGGACGCCCTCCTACGCATGCGCACTGTTATGAAGATAACCGGCCTTGGTCGATCAACGATCTATCGCTTGATGGCGAGCCATGAGTTCCCGAACCCAGTGCGGCTCGCTCCGCGCGCCGTGGCATGGCGGAGCGCTGACATTGAGTCTTGGAGCAAGACTCGGCCCATTGTGACTCACTGAGTACAGCGCTTAGTGGGGTGTGCCATGGGCCTGATTCACGATCCGAACACCACACAGTGGCAGCCTGGCGACCTGGTCATCCACGACTCGGACGCCAAACGCACGGACATGCTCATGATTGTGCTGGGGCAAGATGCCGCAGGAGTATTTCGAACCCGCTACGCGTTTCCCTGGGCCCAGCCCAGACCGTGGCGCCGCAAGATATGGCGCAACACGGTCGAGTGGCTTCACGACCCTGCTCGTTTCGGGATCACAGTGCCGCGACTGTCGAACCCCTCAAGTAAAGATCTTGAGAGTAGCCCCAAGCAGCATCAGACCGAGAACCATCCCGCCCCATCGCCATGTGGTGAAGCGGTAGCGGTGGTTCAGACAGATGGCTCGGCGAAGCCGGGCAACTGACAGGGCTAAAGCAGCTACCGCCAACAACGGGCCGACAACACCAAGCGGCACGCGCGACTGGAAAACCATCAGAACGGCAAGCAACGGCCAAGCGACCGCGTCCAACATGGCAAGACTCTTCCTTCCGACCCATTGGGGGGCATCCCGCCCTGGTTCCCGAGCGACCAACAGCCACATTGTGGGTCTCCTTGTTCAGCTCTTAGCAGGGTGCCACTTTCCCTCCGTTGATTCATACCGCACGGCAACCGTATGTAATTTTTGTTGACGCGCACGACCCGTCTTCCCCTTGGAGAAGCCAAAACAAAACACCACTCGTTACCACTCAGAAGCGATTGACACCTGAAAACCATCGACACATTTTTCGTCCGCCCCCCTAAATGGCGAAGGTTGGCAACAGCGACAGACAGACATTGGGAGGTACCCATGCTGGATCGTGAACAGTTGGAGACTTTTGCGGTGGTGATCGAGCAGCAAAGCTTTGAAAAAGCGGCGACTGCTTTGAGCATCACCAGGGGCGCTGTGTCACAGCGCATCAAGGCCCTGGAGGAATCGTTGTCCACGGTTCTGGTGCTCCGGGACCGCCCCATTTCACCGACGTCAGCAGGAGAGGTTCTGCTGCGGTACGTGAAGGCACTGAGGGTCATGGAGGGATCGGCTTTGCAGGAGCTGACGCCCCAACCCAAGCTGCATGCCCCCATTCCGCTGTCCATTGCGGTGAATGCGGACTCATTGGCCACCTGGTTCCCGGCTGTGCTGAAGGAGCTCCTGCTGAGCCACCTGGTCGCGCTGGAGGTGGTTGCAGACGATCAGGACCACACCTCGCAGTTGCTGTGTCGCGGTGAAGTCATCGGGTGCATCTCAACCGCTCCCAAAGCGGCCGATGGGTTTATCGCCGAACGTTTGGGCGCTATGGAGTACCGCTGTTATGCCACGCCCGAATTTGCCTCTCGCGCTTTCCCGGACGGTTTGACGGTCCCAGCGGTTCTGGCCGCACCAGCCGTTCTCTTCAACCGCAAAGACTCCCTGCACGACGATTTCCTGAAAAGCCGGTTCGGGTTTTCGATTGACCGGTACACCAAGCACTTTTTGCCATCGCCGGTCGCCTTGCTGGAAGGCGTGGCCATGGGCGCTGGCTATGGCCTGGTCCCGAGCAGTCAGGCCAGGCCGCTGGTGGAAAGCGGACAACTGGTTGATCTGTGTCCCCAGCATACGGTCATGGTGGATCTCTATTGGCACCACTGGGAACTGGAACCGCCCTTGGCCCACGACGTGACGGCCTTGATCGTGAAGGTGGCTCATCGTGAGTTGGTCTCGCCAGTGGCTGACGAATCGGTATTGGTGCTTGCCGAACCGAGCGAATCAATGGCAGGACTTCGTCACACCAGCACCGCGATGGCTGGCAACACAGCGAAAGCCGACTGCAACACCGAATGACGTAGCGAGTCCCGCCAGTAAAGAGGTGCTATCGGCCTGCTGCGGCACCAGTCCCCACCAACCGGCGACATAAACACCACCTGACACGACGAATCCAGCGACCAAGGTTGCTCTGGCCTGTCGAGCGGGCAGTCGGATGTTCGCCAACAGCGCGACGAAGCAAACACCGATGCTGGCCAGATAGATGATGTTGACCGACACCATGGTTTGTACGATGCCCTGATCTCGCGAGGTAAGCATTGCCCCCAACATCAGCCCTGCAGCCGAAGCGAAACCTGGCCGCCTTGTGCTGGGCAGAATCGTGCGGATGGCAGAAGCCATCGCTCGCAAAATCGCGGCGCCCGAGCCCAGAGCGGCCAGGGACAGCGCCACCAACATTCCCGGCCCCAAAACGCCCATGAGGTCGCCCGCTTTGCGGGACAGCACCCAAGGAATGACTTGCTTTCCGTCGGGCATGTTCGTCAGCGCTCCGGATGACTGCATCGCCACCACAACCGCTGCGGGCAAAAAGCCGATGAGGATGAGCGCCAATCCCGCCAAGACACATCCGATCACCGCGCTTCGAGCGGTTCGACCTGAGAGCACGAACTGGTGGTAATCCGCCCCGGTGACCACCAAGAGACCGACGGCAACTGACATGGTGCTCACCTGGGAGGCTGTGTAGGTGTCCAAGTCCTCCACAAATCTTGGCACCGCCTGCCAATAAAGGGGCACACCGTCAGCGGCGACGAGTGTGTACACCAAGACCACCGCGCTCAACAGCAGACATCCGGCAAACACGCGCGAGGCCATGTGGAGGCTCATGTGCGCTGCGGCGTAGACCAGCCCGAGCACCATGAGCAGACCATACGGATCAGGGATGCCCAGCAAGCGAGCGACGGCCACGCCCCCATGAATTTGCGCCGCGAGCACACCCGCCATCCACACGAGCGAGAGCACGGCCACCAAGCCACGCAGGCTCGATCCGTAAGCGCGACCGAACAAGTCCCATACCGACAAGCCGGACTGCCACAGCGGTTTGGCGGCCACCGCCAACGCCAGCATGCCCACGCCAGTCGCCATACCGTAGATGCTGCCGGCCATTCCGTGTGTCAGCGCCAGTTCGCCAGAGCCGAACAGAAATCCAATGCCGTAGCTGGCCGACACCAACAAGGCCGCGATCTGGACACTGCTCAAAACGCGTTCCATCATGCCACCGCCCTGCTCTGCCACTCGGTAGTCACCGCATTTCCTCGACGGAAATAGGCGCTGCAGACATGTGATCGCTCCTCAAACATCGGGAGTTGACGAAGCAATGCATGAGCCTTGGGAAGCCGGTAGTACGGCACGGCTGGCAGCAGATGGTGGGTGAGGTGGTAGCCGTTGTTGCGGGGATGAATGATCCAACGCCAAGGTCCGTGACAGACCATGTCGCGGGTGAAACCAAACACCCCACCAGGAAGAAGCCCGAAGTGATCGCACATCTCACGGAAAGTGGTGATGCAATGAAACAGCGTCGCACGCGCGATCAGCCAGAGGGACACAAAGGCCAATGTGAATTCACCGCCGATCAACCAGATCAACAAGCCGCAAAAGCACACCCACCAGCCAAGTATGAAGGCCTTGCTCCGCCCGCCGACCTCTCGGTCAAACAGGTGGCCTCCCAGTGAGCCCAGCCAGACTGCTCGGGAAAGCAGGCATCGCGAATAGCTGAAGATCCAGGACGAGGGCAGATGGTCCTGCCCCGGAATCAAGTCAGGGTCGCCTTGTGCACGGCCCAGTTCCAGGTGGTGTTGAAAGTGCGTCTCCCGGTATCGGGAGAGGCTGGCGAACAGCAGTGGCGCCACCAGCACCCTTGCGATCAAATCGTTCTTGGCTTTCTCCCGCCAGATGTTCCGGTGACCTGCGTCGTGAAGGATGTTCCCCAGTGCCCTTTGCCGGTTGGCCAACACCAGCACTGCCAAAGGTGCGAGAAACGCATCCAGCCACACCACGGCTGCAACGGCGCCGAAGATGAGCGCCCAGTCGAACGCAATATCGATCAACACGCGTGCCGGGTGAAGCTTGAACAACTCGCTGTAGGGGCTGCCCTGCTGTCTCAGTTGCTGGCGAAGATCGGCCATGTCCGCGAGAACTTCGGAAGTCGGTGCCATGTGGACACTCCTTCTCACTGTGCTCTGCCGTGGGTGCCCGGCGGCAAAGCAGTGGATGGCGGGGTCTGTTCCGGGCTGCGCCAGACGGTAGCAGGACATCCCACGGGAACGCCGCGGTTTAGGAACTTTGGCTCCGTGTCAATTCAGCTAAACCGGCCCTGCCAGGGGCTCGGATGCGCACTTCTGCACGCGCCGGACCTGCGCCCGCCACCCATAATCAAGGACGAAAGACCCACCTCGTTGCCCTATGCAGGAGAAGATCTGATGAGTGGAGAAACAGACCACGTTCGGCTGCAGCAGATGATGGCACCTGACCTTCGGCCGGAGACCTACGTCTACTGCACCTTTCAGGACTATCGACTTCCCGATGACCTCTCTCCGATCTGCACCTTCCGTGAGTCGGAAGGCCTGACCGCCATCGTGGAGCGCGCCCAAGCCGTGCGTGCCAAGGTACCCTTCATCTTCGAGGCCAAGCTCATCACGTTGACAGTGCATTCGTCGCTGGAGGCCATCGGGTTTCTGGCCACGATCTCCACAGCGCTGGCCAGGGCAGGCATCCCGTGCAATGCGGTCGCCGCCTTCCACCACGACCATCTGTTCATACCGGTTGACCGGGCCGACGATGCATTTGCCCTGTTGGAGGCCCTGAGCAAAAACCGCGCAGCGGCCACAGCTTGACACGGCTCGCGCACCGGGCTTTCGCCGTTTAGCTGCGCTGAACCGGCTGCAGAAATGCTCGCCCTGGCCCGATTTCCTTTGACACCGCGCAATGCGCTTGACTACCCTTCCCTCCATCCAGTCCGTTTAGGCTTGATGCGAGGGTCGCCCGGTATCAGCACTGCGCGACCTGTTGGTCAACCAGACCTGCAGGAGTGAGGATGAACAACCGTCCACTTCCCGTGATGTCGCCGCCAGCACCTTCGGGGTTGACCGGCCGCTCCGTGAAACGCCGCATCGACCCGATTGACGCGCCCGCCCGCCCCCTGGGTGCCAAGCGTTCGGCACTGTTCGCCAAACGCGCGGACGTGGCCTCGTGGGCGATCAATCGTCCCCATGCACCGGTCGCGGCTGGGGATACGCTGCTTTCCAGCTGTGATGGCTCCGCCTCCTTCCTGCTTCGCGCCACCACCTATGGCCTGCTGATGGAGCGCACACAAGGGCAAATGAAGGGTATACGGCTTGTGCAGACCATGGTGTTCTTTGACCAGAAGAGCTTCGACCATTGGTGCGACGTGGAGCCCATGCGGTTTGAAGATGGTCTGCTGTTCGGCAAGCTGGTGCGCTCTGGTCATGCGGCATTCACAGACGAACGCTGACGCCGGTTTTTTGGCCGGGCCACTGAGCGCTGCCGTGGCCGACGTGCGCCTCCTGGAGCTGCTTCCTCGGATCTCCGAGGTGACTTCCACCGGTGAGGTGATGTCTTTGTTCAGAGAATCCGTGGCAGGCCTTGGCGCAGATGCTGGCTACTTCGTCAGCTGCCTCCGGGACGATGCGACCCGATCCTCACTTCGGTCCCTGTGGTCCTGCGATCCGTCGTGGGCGGCGGACTACGCATCACACCGCTGGTTCGAGCACGATTCCTGGTTGCGGTACGCATCGACCGATGCAGAGCCCACCCGATCCTGCGCGCTGGTTTGCGCCTCCAACGAAGAAGAAGCATTCGTTCAAGCGGCGGCTGCGAATGGCTTCGCGTCCGCCCTGATCGCGCCGGCACCCAGCCCGGTCGGTCTTTCACGGGTCGGCGTCCTGTGCCTGGGGTCAGCAGATCCTGGGAGATTTGATGGTTCCCGCTATCCCAGGATACGGGTACTGGCACGGGCGCTCGCCATGGAACTCCATCACTGGATCGCCAAATCGATGCGAGAGGAACTTCTTCAAGGCGTGCGCCTGACGGACGCCGATCTGGACCTTCTGCGCCACGAGGCCGCTGGCCACAGCAGCAAGTTCATCGGCACGGCCATGGGTCTGGAAGCCAAAACTATCGACTGCCGGTTTCAGCGGGTCAACGCCAAGCTCGGCGCACCGGATCGAAGAACTGCCGTCCGCATTGCGCGTCTTTACGGCTTGTTGTAGACACCGATGGATGCCTAATCAACTCGCCCTCTTCCTGCCCCGCCTGGGATCTGGGGTTGAAATTAGCATTTGTGACGGGTGCCGGTGCGCTGTCCGAGTACCACTGAGCGAACTAGCCACGACTTACCATGTGTCGATGCACCGACGAGCACCCAGTAGCTGCCAGATAGCAGTTCAAGTCACTGTGACTTCACGAATGAGTGATTCGCAATTGAGGGCAGGTGCTAGAACTTGTAGGCGATGGGCGCGGAACTAGGGATTGTTGTTGTTCACGTCGGACGGGGACCCCTGCCCTTAACAGCCAATTCTTTGGCTTCAACCTCCGAGAAGGCTGGTGGGATTCAGATCTCTCGAAGAGGCTTCGTCTCAGAACGCGAACGGATTGTTCCAGCCAGATACCTTCCATTTCCATCGGTGATGGATAGATTGATGTACGTGTCGAGCCAGATTTGTTTTCAACAGCACAGTGCTTGGCTTCATCAACTTCCAGAGCTTGAAAAATGGTTATTTACACCCCAGCCTCTGCTGCCAAGGCAATCCCGGTCATTGACCTGACTGGCAGCTTTTCCCGCGACACCGATGCCAAGAAGGTCGTCGCGTGGGAGGTGCACAAGGCCTGCCGAGAGACCGGCTTTTTCTATGTCTCCAACCATGGGGTGCCACAGGACCTTTTGGACAAGCAGTTGGAGTGCGCCAGAAGGTTCTTTGACCTGCCCCAGGCCGAGAAACTCAAGCTGGACGTTGCCCATTCGCCCTCGATGCGTGGTTATGAGCCGATGTCGAGTCAGACACTGGACGACGGTTCTCAGCCCGATCTCAAAGAAGGCTTCATGGCCGGCGTCGACGGAAAGCAGGCGTACACGACGAACGGTGAGTTCAACAGTCTCAATCAGTGGCCAGCCTCGTACGGTGAGATGCGCGCGCAAACCGAGGACTACATTCAGGCGATGACTGCGCTGGGTAAGCATCTTCTGGGGGTACTGGCCCTGTCGCTGGAGCTCCCAGAAGACCACTTCGCTGAGGGGCTGGAGCACCCAATGCTCACCACCCGTCTTCTGCATTACCCGCCGCAAAATGGTGTCGGTCAAGGCAACCAGATTGGAGCCGGTGCGCACACGGACTGGGGCATGTTGACGATGCTGCTTCAGGACGATGTGGGCGGCCTGGAGGTGCGTAACGCGAGCGGTGATTGGGTTCGCGCGCCGCATATTCCCGGGACGTTTGTCATCAACCTGGGCGATATGGTGCCGGTCCTGACCAAAGGGCTCTACAACTCGAACATGCATCGTGTGCTGAACACAGCACCAAATCGGCACCGGTACTCCGTGGCCACGTTCTTTGACCCGAGCTACCACTACAAGATCAAGCCTTTGGCTCATTTCGAGGGCGATATCACGCTTCCTCACAGTGAGCGCACGGTCGGTGAGCACATCGCTGACATGTATGCCAAGACTTACGGCACCGTGACCACCCAAGCTGCAGTTTGAGGCAGAAGGAAATACACCATGTTGCGGCATTCCGCTCAGCCCATGTTCAATGTTCTCTGCCGCGATGTGGACCGGCAGTTCAGCTTCTATCAGTCCATCCTGGGCTGGGACGAGGTCAAGGAAGCGTCCTCCCCGATATACCGTGTGCTGGCAGGTGCGGGAATCCAGCTGGCCTTCAATGGCTGGAAGGCGTACGACCTGCTCTCGCTGGCAGATCGCAAGCAGTCCGAGCAGGCGGACTTCCCCATCTCGACGATGTTCACCTTGGTCGTCAATCGCCCCGAGTTCGTCAACGACGTCTTCCGCCTGGTTCCGGAGCTAGGGGGGCGCATCGTGAAGGGGCCTTTCGCGACCTACTACGGCCATTGGCAGCTCGTTTTCTGCGATCCCGAGAACAACATCGCCAGGGTCACGTCAACCACATTGCCAGAAGGGGTGCAGCCGTCCGTTGTGAATTTCGATTGAGCATCGAGAGCGCCTGAAAGGCCAACGGCGAGGGTGTGGCCCCTCGCCGTCGCTCCTTCTGCCTTTGGCGCGCTAGAAGCTCAAGGGAGGGTGTCTTCGCCCTTTCCCCAAGCGGTCGGCGTGGAACTCCAGATGGTCGGCGATGAACGACTGGATGAAGTAGTAGCCGTGGTCGTAGCCATGGTGCCGGCGCACGGTGATAGGCTGGTTGACGGCGTGGCATGCAGATTCGAACAGGGCAAGCCTCAGTTGTTCTTCAAGAAACTTGTCTGCCAGACCCTGGTCGAGCAGGATACCGTTCGGGTAAGGCGCCTTGACTTGCTCGCCCATCAACGCCGTCGCGTCATGGCGCAGCCACTCCGCGCGGTCGGGGCCCAAGTACTTGCCAAAGGCCTTCTCGCCCCAGGGGGACCGGCTCGGCGCACAGATCGGGGCGAAGGCCGAGACGGAGCGAAACCGTCCAGGATGGCGCAGAGCCAGGGTCAGTGCCCCATGGCCGCCCATGGAGTGGCCTAGGATGCCGATGCGGCGACCGTCTATCGGCAGCATTGCCTCCACGAGTGGAAGCAGTTCCTTGAGCAGGTAGCTCTCCATGCGCCAGTGGCTCGACCAGGGGCATCCAGATAGAAGCCGGCCCCGACGCCGAAGTCCCAGGCCTCGCGCTCGCTAGGCAAGTTGGCGCCGCGCGGGCTGGTGTCCGGCGCGATGAGCGCAAGGCCCAGCGAGGCTGCAAGACGTTGTGCGCCGGCCTTGACCATGAAGGTCTCTTCGGTGCAGGTGAGCCCGGCCAGATAGAACAGGGCAGGAACGGGCTCCAGCACTGCCTTCGGTGGCAGGAACACCGAGAAGTTCATCGGTAGACCGATTTCTGCCGAGTCGTGACGATAAAAGCGCTGAACGCCACCGTAGCAGGTGTGTTCTGCCGTTACGTGAAGGGTGGCCAGGGTCATCCGATCCATCCGCCACTTAGTAGACGACAACGCCGCGGATGGACTCGCCGCGCTTCATCAGGTCAAAGCCCTTGTTGATGTCCTCAAGTGGCATGGTGTGGGTGATGAGGCTGTCGATGTCGATCTTGCCGTCCATGTACCAGTCGACAATCTTGGGCACATCGGTGCGACCACGCGCGCCGCCGAAGGCGGACCCTTCCCACTTGCGGCCCGTGACCAGCTGGAAGGGGCGGGTGCTGATCTCGGCGCCGGCTTCTGCCACGCCGATGATGATGCTGCGGCCCCAGCCCTTGTGAGTGCATTCCAGCGCCTGGCGCATCACCTTGGTGTTGCCAATGCACTCGAAGCTGTAGTCGGCGCCGCCGTCCGTCAGTTGCACGATGGTGTCCACGATGTTCTCGTGGTCGTTCGGGTTCAGGAAGTGCGTCATGCCGAACTGGCGAGCCATGGCCTGTCGTGCAGGGTTGACGTCGACGCCGATGATCTTGTCGGCCCCGACCATCTTCGCGCCCTGGATCACGTTCAGGCCAATGCCGCCCAGGCCGAACACGACGACGTTGGCACCGGCCTCGACCTTAGCCGTGAACAGCACGGCGCCAATGCCCGTGGTGACGCCGCAGCCGATGTAGCAGACCTTGTCGAACGGTGCGTCCTTCCGGATCTTGGCCAGCGAAATTTCGGGCGCGACGATGTGGTTGGCGAAGGTGCTCGTGCCCATGTAATGGAAGATGGGCTTGCCATCTAGGCTGAAGCGGCTGGTGCCGTCAGGCATCAGGCCCTTGCCCTGGGTACTGCGGATCTGCTGGCAGAGGTTGGTCTTCTGGGACAGGCAGAACTTGCAGTGGCGGCATTCGGGCGTGTAAAGAGGGATGACGTGATCGCCCTTCTTCAGCGAGGTCACGCCCGGGCCCACGTCCACCACGATGCCGGCACCTTCATGCCCGAGGATGGCCGGGAAGATGCCTTCGGGATCGGCGCCGGACAGGGTGTAGTAGTCGGTGTGGCAGATGCCCGTGGCCTTGACCTCGACCAGGACCTCGCCGAACCTGGGGCCGTCCAGGTCGACCGTCTCGATGGTGAGGGGGGCATTGGCGGACCACGCCACAGCGGCTTTTGTTTTCATATCAAGCTTCTTTCGAATTTCAAAGGGGCGTCAAAGGGACATCAGAGGCGTCACGGCCCGGTCTTCAACGTGGCTTCGGCCACCATGTCGTCCCACGTCGACCTCAGCCAGCTTGCGATGGCGACGTTCTGCTCGAAGAGCGAGTACCTGGCGTTCTCGCCGTAGTCCGCCATGTCGATCATGTCGGTGGTGATGTAGCGCAGGGGGCTGTCGGGCGTGGTGATGTGGTGGCGAAACGCCTTGCGGACCACCTCTTTGCAGGGCTCGACCCGATAGGCATGCCACTGCGAATGCCACTCACCCGCCTTGGGCTTGACGAAGGGGTACTGGCAAGGGCGGCCGTACGCGCCACCGTCATAGCTGTTGTTGTTCTTAATGGCCCAGCGGTTCTTGGGGCCGTTCGGCGACACTGGCCGCACTTGGAGCCAGTGCACCATGTTCATGCCGATCCATTCGTCCAGCACGTTGCCGGACTCATAGGGGTCGATCAGCAGGCTGCCGTTCTCGACGTCCGCGCGGATGCCGATGATGTCCTGTTCCTCCACGTTGTCCACCTTGATCAGCACGTGGCTGTGGTCGAGCACGTACTTGAACGGCAGGCCCCGCGCTTGGACCTTGCGGGCGATCGGCGTGATACGCCGGGGGTCTTCCGACCACATGTAGATGTGGTTCTCCAGGCCCACCTCGATGCCGATGCGCTCGCCAAGCTCGTGTGCCAGTTCATAGAAGGCGACGATGTCATCGTCGGTGAGAACGGTGCCCCGCGCATGCCGGATGTGCAGCATGATGTCGTGGAACTCGGCGCCACCTTCCTTGCTGATGCGCAGGTTCTTCTCCAGCAGCGCTTCGTCCTGGCCGGCCGTGTACCACCACAGGCCGGTGCGGATGGGGATGCCATGCCGGTTGGCGGCATCCAGGTACTCACGCTCTTCGCCAGGCTGCGGCATGCGGTCGAAGTGGTCGTAGACGCCAGCGGACTTGAGCAGCCGGAACTGCTCGTCCACCGAGATAGGGGTCCCTTCGATGTGGACCACGCCCCGACCGTTGCAGCCGAGAGAGAACGGGAACTTCATGAACAAGAGGCCTCAAGCAAGGATGATGGGATGCGGGCGTCATCGACGCTCGTCAATGACCTGGGTGCGCAAGACAGCCGCGAAGGCGTCCTTACCCTCGAGCGCGGCCATGGAGAGCTCGCGAAGCCATTTGCGGTACTGGTTCGAGACCTTGTCGGTCACGATGGACACCTCGTCCATCGAGATCTCGGCGGGCCACTGCGATTCGATGATGGGTTGGTCTTCCTGCAGCACCAGCTTCTGGAACGCGGCGTGTGCGTGGTCGGGGTCGTCGTCCTTCTGCGCCCGGCTGATGATGAGGAAGTTGCGGCAGTGCGTGTCGTCAATGGGACAGCTCGTCGTCCACAGCGTGAACGCCGTCGCGTCGCGGTAGAGCTGGATCTTCAGGTTGATCGAGAAAGGCATCGAGCACCGGTAGGTGAAGGAGCCCATCGGGCAGTTCTCAGGCAGGTTCTCCAGCATCTCGGGCGGGGGCTCGATGGCGAACCGCATCTCGCCCTCCACGCGGTCGACTGCAGGGATGGGCGGACGGTCATAGGCTGGGTCGTACAGCGTGCCAGGATGCACGAAGGCAAAGTGGGACAGGTCTGTGAAATTCTCCCAGCGGCGCTCCGCGGCCGTGTTCCAGGTGTACGAGGGCACGACGAGGTTGCGCATGCCCGGTGCATCCCACTCGCTGAAATAGGGGATGTCGGTACAGTCCCATGAGCTGTCCAGCCGCACCCAGACCAGGTCGTACTTGACCTCGCAGTCGTACGATGTCGCGCAGGCCTTCTTAGGGATGGGCTGCTCTGGGCACGCGGGGATGTTCACCACCTTGCCCTCGGTGTCGTACTTCCAGCCGTGGTAGTTGCAGCGCAGGGTGTCGCCCACCACCGTGCCTTTGGACAGCGCGGCAAAACGGTGCGCACAGCGGTCGTCCATCGCGACGATGCGGCCACCCAGGTTCGCCACCACCAGCTTGCGTCCAAGCAAGGTCACGGCATGAGGGCCTCGACCGGATGGATGGGCCTCTTCAAGTTCTGCGCGCGTGCAGACGGGGTGCCAGAAGTGCTTCAGAAAGCTCCGGTCTTCAATCAACGGTTTCATGTCTACGTCCAGTGGGGCGGGAAAGTGGAAAGGCGGGTGGGCGTCAGCAGGGGATCTCGATGGGCATGATTCCGGCCATGCCGATGAAGCCCTTCTGAGAGCGGAAGGCCCAAAGCCACTGGCGGATGGCCGGGAACTCGTCCAGCGGGATGCCGCCCTCGGTGGACAGGGCCACGTAGGGGAAACAAGCGATGTCGGCGATGGTGGCGTGAGAGCCCACCAGCCACTGGCTACCCAGCATCTGACGGGAGGCGAGGTGGTCATCGAGCATGCGGAACACGCCACGGGCTTCGGCGCGGCACACGTCGACATCGAAGGGGTAGCCCAAGGCATCGTGCAGGCGCGCCGCCGAGGCCGTGCGCGTGATGTCCCCGGCCACACCCAGCCAGATCTGGACCTCGCCGCGCAGCCTGGCGTCATCGGGATACCATTTCTGCTCGATGTCGAAGCGCGAGGCGATGTAGGTGAGGATGGCCTGCGCATCCCGCAGCAGGAACCCGTTGTCTTCAAGCACGGGGATCTGGCCCAGCGGGTTGACCTCTTCAAGGAAGCGCGTGGACTTGTGCTCCTTGCCGGGATAGAAATCCACGGAGACGCGCTCGCAAGGGATGTTGAGGAAGTTCAGTAGCAGCCTGGCCTTGTAGCAGTTGCCAGACAGCTCGTAGTCGTAGAGCTTCATGGGGGCGTGTTTCTTAGAGGTCGAGTACAAGCAACGGGGAGCAGGACCGGGAGACGCACGGAAGCATTTGGTCTCCACGCGCCTTCTCGGTCTTGCTGAGATAGGCATCCCGGTGCTCCGGGGTTCCGTCGATGACCTTGGTCAGGCAGGTGCCGCAGACGCCTTGCTCGCAAGAGACATCGATGCCATGCCCGGCCGCGGCCAGGGCCTCCGTGATGGATTGGCCCGCTTCGACGGTGCACGAAGCGCCTGTGCGGTGGAGCCGGACAACGAAGGTGTCATGCCCTGCAGCAGTCGGTGGCGGCAAAGCCTGGAAGCGCTCGGCGTGCACCCGCTCTGCAGGCCATGCCCCGGCGGCCACCTTCTCGACCGCATCCATGAAGGGCCCGGGACCACAGTGGTACAGGTGGGTGCCGGCATCTCGATGGGTCAACAGGGTGGCAATGGCTTGTCCCACAGCGGAGGCATCCAGTCCGATGTGGAGATGGACGCACCCCGTGCTTTCGAGCAAGCGAAGCCTGTCGCGTAATGCAATGTGCTCGTTCGCCCTGGCGAAGTAGTGCAGTTCGAATTCAGCTTCTGTGCCGTGCAAGGACTGAGCCATGGCGAGCAATGGCGTGATGCCAATGCCTGCGCCAAGGAGCAGGTGTTTGGTTGCCGCTGGCGCCAGCGGAAACAGGTTGCGGATCGCGCCGAGATTGACGAGGCTGCCGACCTCAAGTTCATGGATCCATTTCGAACCGCCCCGAGATTGCCCCTCCAGCTTCACGGCTATGACGTAGCCGTTCGTTTCGTTCGGACCATTGCACAGGGAGTATTGGCGCACGAGCAGGGGTTGACCTGGCCGCTCGATGAAGACCTCGATGTGCGAACCTGGCTCCACCCGGGGAACCGGGCAGCCATCTTCCGGGACGAGCAGCAGACCGGCGACATCGGTCGCCGTCATCCACTTGCGCTCGACGAAGAATGCGCGGGAGTCCTTCATGGGGCATTCGCCGCGATGGCGCCATAGCTCGTGCCACGCTCGGTCAGCCAGCGGCGGTAGGCCACCGACATCGCATCGCAGCGTGTCGGGATCTCCACACCGCGCTCTAGCGGCATCCGAGCGGGCACCTGGTTCTCGAGGATGGGCTTGTCCTGCCCGAAGATGGTGTGCTGGAACGAGATGAGGTCCGTGTCGGTCGACACGTCGTCGTAGTAGGCCAGCAGGCAGAACGCCGTGATGTGTTCTTCGTCATGGGGCTGGACGAACAGGCCGATGGCATCCTGCTCCTGCGGGCGTGAGAACGCCGTCTTGTAGAGCATCGCGCTCATGGGCTGCATGACGCGGTAGCGGTAGCCCACCTCGATGCCTGTGGTGGCCGACTTGGACGTCCTGGGCTGAAAGAACCTGCAATTCTTCGCCCAGATTTCGTCGTTCACCTCGTCGATCTCAACGTCGTACTCAGGCACCTCGGTCATGGGAACCTGGCCCAGGTAGTTCGCATGCACGTAGGGAAAGTGGCCCATGTCGAGGAAGTTCTCGACCATGCGCAGTCCGGAGGTGGCCACGCCGATGCCATCGCAGTCGATGATGCGGCGTCCCTCTTCGTGGAACTCCGGGAAGGCGAACAGGGTGCGCCGGGGCTTGCCCGAAGGGCAGACCCAGAGGTAGCTGTACGCCTCCAGCACCATCACGTCCTGGCCATCGACGCGCGCCACCGGACGCCCGCCGCTACGCAACAGGCTCACCTCCGCGCCGAGAAGCCTGGTCTGGAAGGGGCGCGCTTCGGTGGCCGACGCCAGGCGAGAGGCGGGGCCGACGGTCAGCCAATCGTCCAGCATGGACTGGTCGTTGCATTGGAAAGTCATCTTTCAGCTCCTTGACGATGCTCGAGACTCGATGTCGTCGCGCAAGCGGCTCACCGCCGCCAGGCCTTGCGCCAGGGCTGCAGCGTCCGAGCCCTTGTCCAGCCAGGCATGCACGAAGGCCAGGCCATCACCCGCATCGGTCACAAACACAGTGGCCGGGTGACCGGCGAGCGCTCCTTGCCACTTGAACGGTGCGGAAGGGGTAAAGCCATGAACGGTCAAGCCGCTGACCACGTCATCGAGCCCGGTGCGAAGCCCGACGCTGCGGATGTACGACCGTTTAGTCGCCGTCGATTCCGGGCAGACATCGTCTGCTTCACTCGACGGTTGGCCGTGGCTCACCCAGACCATGCCCTCGGCTTCCATCGCCGCATAGGTCTTGATGCACAACTGCTTGGGCGCCGGGGTGTTCGGGTGTGCGGGGATGCTGGCGCACTTGCCGTCGTTCGCATTGAACTCCCAGCCGTGATAGGCGCATGAGAGGCGGTCATCGATGATGCGGCCGAGGGTCAGCCGGGTTCCGCGGTGCGGACAACGGTTTTCCCAGATTTGAACAAGCCCGTCCTTGCTGCGCCAGAGCGCGAGCTCCTGACCTTTGGTGAACCCGGCGACGATGTTGTCGCTGGGCCTTAAGTGGTGAGACGGGACGACGGGGTACCAGGTGATGTTGCGCATTGCGGCGTCCTTCTCACAGCCTGCCAACGACGATGCCCTCGGCATACCAGGTCATCTTGCCCAGTTCGGCATCTGGATACGAGGCGCCAGCGGGCACTTTCAGGTTGCCTTGGTTGTCCTTCATGGGCCCAGAAAACACCTTCAGGCGGCCTTCGGCGATGTCTTTGCTCTTGGCCGCGACCAGCGCCACCACGTCCTGGGGAACCCAGCTGCTGAAGGGCGCCATCTTGATGTTCCCTTCCTTGATGCCGCCAAAGTACAGGCCGCCCTTGCAGTGCCCTGCGAGCGCCTCCGAGGTCATCCTCGTGTAGTAGCTGCCCCACTCGTGAGTCACCCCGGTCAGGTAACGCTTGGGCGCGAACTTGCGCATGTCAGAGTGAAACGAGATGGAGGCGACGTTGCGCGTATCGGCAGCGCTGACCACGGCCGGTGTGTTCGTGTAGTGGGTCATCACGTCGACGCCCTGGTTCATCAGCGCGTTGGCTGCATCTACTTCCTTGGGCGGGTCAGACCAGGAGCCGACAAAGACCGCCTTCACGGAAGCCTTGGGGTTGACCGACCGAGCCCCCTGTACGAAGCCGTTGAGGTACAACATGACGTCCGGCACCGGGTTGGCGCCAACGAATCCGATGAGGTTAGCTTTGGTCATCTTGCCGGCAACCAGACCTGCCAGGTAACCGCCCTCTTGCCACTTGGCGTTGTAGCCACTGGCGTTTGGGCCGGTCATGTATGCACTGGCTGTGGCGTAGCACTTGTCGGGGTTCTCTCTCGCCACGCGCAGAACCTCTCGCATGTACCCGAACCCGACAGCGAAGATAACCTTGGCACCATCGGCCGACAGCTCGCGCGCGACGCGTTCACCATCGGGGCCTTCCGATGTGTTTGGCACCGTTTGGACAGACACCCTATTGCCCAAGGCCTTCTGCATTTCCTGCCGGCCAAGGTCATGCTGGTAGGTCCAGCCAGCGCCGTTAACAGGTCCGAAGTAGATAAATCCGACTTTTGTCGGTTCCTGGGACAGGGCAAGCGATGGTGCTAGTGCAACCACCAAGCTTGCTGGCCATACAGACATTGACCGTTTCATCATCGCTCCTTTAAACACTGCAACACGGAGCAGCTAAATGCTGCGGGAATGGTTGAGAATTTATAGGGCTACGCGGTCCGTTTAAAGAGTGCCCCGGGGACGATGCATTCCATTTTTGGAACAGTCCGGCTTCAGCGCACCAGCGCACCAGCGCACCAGCGCACTAGGAACACTACGCAGACTTTAAACCAAGGCGACATGCCGACCCCCTTTCACTGGAGCGGGGTTCTGGGAACAATTGATCGACAAACAGTTCCATTTTTGGAACGATAGAGGCGTCACACTTTGAACATGGAACTGAAACTTGTCGAAGCATTCGCGTCCATCATGAGGGCGGGGAGTCTCACAAAGGCGGAGGCGCAGACAGGTGTCGCCAAAGCAACGCTGAGCAGGTCGCTGCAGCGATTGGAAGAAGAGCTTGGAGTCCAACTCCTCATTAGGTCTGCCAGAACAATCACTCCCACCGAGGCAGGACAGATGCTGTACGCGCACTGCGAGGCGCTGCTGGCCGACCTGAGCGGCCGTTGGGAGACGGCCCAGCACGAGGTGCAAGAGCTGACGCAGGGTGGCAAAGGGCGGCTCAAGGTTCTATCGGACAACCACTTCACCACGACGTTCGTCTGCCATGTCATCAAGTTGTTCATGGAGAGTCATCCGAACACGCTCTGCGAACTGGATGCGGCCGAGCGGTCAGATGCGCCCCGGCTTGATGACGTGGACTGCTACATCTGCGCGGTCGCGCCTGACGTGCCTGACGTTGTAGCCAAGCTAGTTGGCAAGCTCTCGTTTGGTCTTTACGCGAGCCCACAATATGTGGCGCGTCACGGTATGCCGATGGAACCAAAGGAGTTGACTGCACACAACTCCGTGGTCTTGAAACGCTCCGAATTCTCGGAACGAGTGATGCTGCACTCCAGCGATACCTCGCACAAATACCAGTCACGCGTGGCAGTAAGGACCAACGATTACTGGCTGATGAAGACCTTCTGTGTGGACGGTCTCGGGCTTGCCTTGCTGCCAGACTTCTTCGCGCAACCGGAAGTGAAGAGCGGTGGTCTGTTGCCCGTGCTGCCTGCGTGGAAGCCGGAACAGAAGCGAATCTACTGCGCCTATCAGCGAAGCCGCTACGCCTCCAAGAAGTTGCGTTCGTTTGTCGACATGCTCACCCAGAGCATGGAAGACATCGGCAAGCTTAACAACTACGTGGCGTCCGTGCTCACTCCGAGCACCAGGCGATAGTTCGCGATCGCTTGAGAAAGCCCAGGGCCTGACGAGCACCATCTGCTCGTCAGGCGCTTGCCTATTGGGGCGCCAGCTCGGTGCGTTCCATATTTGAGGCTCAAGCGTTGCAGCTTTGTTGCTATCCAAGGTCACGGTGCCCCCATACAGTGGCCTCCAGGTCGCGCCTTGAGCCATATCAAACAGGCCGCTCGCAGACCCACCCGACAGACGCACAGCGCTGATTGATTCATGCATCAGCGGTCGGATTCGTGCGCCCTGACGGTGGGCGATGTAGGTGCCCTTGCCCAAGGTCGCAGACCCGCTTCACGAATAACAACGACATGGCCTGAGAAATGTCACTCCCCTTCGACTTCCCCACTTATAGGAGTTCTGCAATGAATCTTGGTTTCCTGGGCAAGATGGCCGCCGTGACCCTCGCATCGGCCACGACCGTCGCCGCAACTGCTGCCGACTGGAGCACAACGAGTTTCGAGTACCGGCGTGGCAATACCTTCAACGATAACGGCTCGACCGGTGGGCCGAAGTTCGCCAAGGACCTCTTCGAGGTCGAGAACGTGACGGGGTCAAGCTGGGGCCGGACTTACTTTTTCCTGACGCTGGAGAAGACGGCCGAAGAAGATGGTCGCGCTGCCGGCATGTACAGCGAAGGGGATGTCTATCTGAGTCTGTCGAAGCTCTCCGGCAAGAGCATCTCCTTCGGTCCGGTGAAGGATGTCAACGTGCAGGTGGGCTACAACTATGGCGCCAAGAACAGCGCCTTCCGGCCCAACGCGTCCGCTATCACCTATGGCATGGGCTTCGAACTCGATGTCCCGAAGTTCACGTACTTCAACTTCGACGTGGTGGCCTACCGCGACCTGGGCACCTACGGCGGCTTCGGTGGCGGCACCCTGTGCGGCCGGCGCACAACGACCTACCAGCTGACCCCGTACTGGAGCGCCCCATTCAAGGTGGGCAACCTGAATTTTGTCTTCGACGGGTACATGGACATCATCGGCGGCCACGGCACCTGCAAGCAACAAATTCTCACGGCACCTCAACTCAAGCTAGATGTGGGTGATTTCTGGGGTAAGCCCGGCAATGTCTACATGGGCGTGGAGTATCAGTACTGGAAAAACAAGTTCGGTGCCAAGGGCAGCACCGAACGCGTTCCCCAACTGGTCCTGCACTGGAAGCTGTGAACAGGAGCCACCCACATGAACCGTCGCGATTTTCTGTCCGGCCTGACGCTGCTCTCAGGCACGGTGCCGCTCTTTGCCGCGCAGGCGGGCAAGCCTTTGAAGGTCGGCATCGTCTACCAGTCGTCGATTGGCGATGCCGGCTGGAACTACCAGCACAACCTGTCCATCCGCGCGCTGGAGAAGCAGTACGGCTCCGATGTCGTTGTCACCAGGGTGGAGAACGTGCCGGACACGGCCGACTCCGAGCGTGTGTTCCGCCAGTTGGCCATGCAGGGCCATCAGCTCGTCATCGGCACCACCTTCGGGTACATGAACTCGATGCTCAAGGTCGCGAAGGAATTTCCCAAGGCGACCTTCCTGAACGCATCCGGCTACAAGACCGCACCCAACATGAGCTGCTACACGGCCAACATGTACGACGGCACCTACCTGGCCGGTGGCATCGCGGCCTCGGTGACGAAGTCCAAAGTGCTGGGCTTTGTTGCGCCGGTCCCACTGCCGGAGATCTTCCGCAACCTCAATGCCTTCACGCTGGGTGCCCGCAAGGTGGACCCGGCCATCCAGGTCAAGGTGGTGTGGATCAATGCGTGGCATGACCCGGGCAAGGAGCGCTTGGCTGCCCTCACGCTGATCAACGGGGGAGCGGATGTCATCCTTCAGGACGCCAATTCGACCGCGCCGGTAGCCGTCGCGCAAGAGCGTGGTGTTTACTCGTTCGGGTGGACCAGTGACATGGCCGCCTTCGGACCGAAGACCTGCCTGGGGTCGGTGGTTGCCGATTGGTCCGATTACTACCTTCGTCAGGCGGCACAGGTGCTTGGTGGCACCTGGAAGAGCTCGGCCGAGGCCGGCTCCCTCCGCGAGAAGTTCGTCGATATCCGAGGCTTGAACGAGAAGCTCATTCCTGCAGCGGCCTTGGCCCGGTTCCAGGCCGACCGCGAGCTGACGATTCAGGGCAAGTTGGACGCCTTTGCCGGCCCGTTCAAGGACGGCAAAGGGGTACAGCGCGTCGCCGCGGGGGCTTCCCTGCCTTCTCAGGATCGTGACCGCATGGACTGGACAGTCGAGGGCGTCGTCGGCACGCCTGGTGGCTGAAAGGTGGCGCGGTGGTGAAGCCATTGTTGGAGCTGATCGAGGTCAGCAAGCGATACCCCGGGGTCATCGCAAACGAACGCGTATCGCTCAAAGTCCGTCCGGGTGAGATACGCGCCATCGTGGGCGAGAACGGCGCCGGCAAGAGCACGCTGATGAAGGTCATCCACGGCTCAGTGCAGCCCGACGAGGGGCAGATCATCTGGGCGGGCCGCGAGATCGACTTTCTCGGCCCGCAGCAGATGCGCGAGCTGGGCGTGGGCATGGTCTTCCAGCACTTCTCTTTGTTCGAATCCCTGACGACGCTGGAGAACATCCTGCTCTCCGTGCCGCCAGGCCGCACGGAACAGGAGACCCGGCTGCGCGCGACCTCGGTCGCCCAGAAGTACGGGCTCCAGCTCGCCTTGGACAGCAAGGTAGAGGCCCTGTCTGTAGGTGAGCGCCAGCAGGTGGAGATCGTGCGTTGCCTGCTCTCGCAGCCGCGGTTGGTGATCTTCGACGAACCCACGGCGGTCCTCCCCGCGCCAGCCATCGCGTCGCTCTTCGACAGCATCCGCAAGCTGGCAGACGATGGTTGCGCCATCCTGTACATCAGCCACAAGCTGGCAGAAATCAAGTCACTGTGCCACCACGCCTCGGTTCTGCGCGGGGGTAGGCTCGTCGGAGAGGTCACGGTGGCCGACACGCCGGAGGGCGAACTGGCGGTGCTCATGACCGGCCGTGAATTGTCCGTGTACGAGCGGCCAAGCAAGGCTCCTGGCGATGTGGTGCTCAAGGTGGTCCACCTTTCATCTACCCCAAGCACCTCCGACGAAGTCAGGCTCGTAGACCTGAATTTCGAGGTAAGAAGTGGCGAGGTTCTTGGCATCGCCGGTGTTTCAGGCAGCGGCCAGAGGGAGCTGTTCGAGTTCCTTTGTGGCGAGCGGTTGTCGGCCGAAGGGGCGGTCCAGGTTGGGGGGAAGTCGGCCGGCACCGTCGGCGTGAAGAAGCGACGGGCACTTGGCATCGCCTACATACCGGAAGAGCGTGTAGGCCAGGGCGCCTTGCCTGATCTGTCCTTGACGCAGAACTTCTTGTTGTCGCAAGCTGGCGCATCGACGGATGAGTTCTCTCATCTTGGCTTTCTGCGTTCAGCCAGGCTGGCAGAGATGGCCCAGGCGACCATTGCCAAGTTTGGCGTGAAGTGCGCAGGGGCCGACTCGGCCGCGTCCACGCTGTCCGGGGGCAACCTGCAGAAGTTCATCGTCGGCCGGGAGCTGGGCAAACGCCCGAAGGTCCTGCTGGTCGCGCAGCCGACATGGGGCGTGGACATCGCCTCGTCCTTGTTCATCCGCCAGCAGATCACAGAGTTGGCCCAGGCCGGTTCCGCCATCCTGGTGGGCTCCGAGGACATTGATGAGCTCATGCAAATGTGCGACCGCATCATGGTCATCGCCAAGGGCAAGCTCTCCCCCGCGGTCTCGCGCCACCAGATGAACACAGAGCGGCTCGGCTTGTGGATGGCGGGCCTCTTCGATGAGCCGGCTACAAGCGAAGCTGCAGCTTGATGGGCAACCAATGAATACATCCGTACTTGCTTTCAAACTCGCGCCCAGGCTGCGCCCGTCAGTGTGGGCCTTGCGCATGACGCCGTTCGCGGCGCTCGCGATGACAGTCCTCTTGTCCGCCTTGCTCTTTTCGATGCAAGGTGCGCCACCGATCAAAGGCATCGTGACGTTGGTCGTCACGCCTGTGTCGTCCCTGGGCGGCTTAGCGGAGGTGCTGCTCAAAGCGTGCCCTCTTAGCATCACAGCCCTCGGACTGGCTGTGGCCTTTCGAACCGGCGTCAACAACATTGGCGCTGAAGGACAGGTCATCCTGGGGGGCATTGGCGCGACCGCTGTGGCACTGCACATGCCGCCTGATGTGCCGACATGGCTGGCCACTTTCACTGTTCTGGTTGGCGGGGCGTTTGGCGGCGGCGCCTGGGCTGCGCTGCCAGCAATGCTGCGCACCAGGTTCTCTGTGAACGAAACGCTATCGAGCCTGCTGCTGGTGTACGTCGCAGGGCAACTGCTCAGTTGGCTCACGGGCGGACCTTGGAGAGACCCACAAGGGCTCAACTTTCCGGAGACGGCGCTTTTTAACAGCAATGTGACGCTGCCAGGCGTGGCAGCCATGGGTTGGTCGCTTTGGGATGGGACGCGGCTTAACCTCGGCTTGGCCGTCGCGGTCGTGGCCGTCATCTCCACGATCCTGTTCATTGACAAGAGTCGAATCGGGTATGAACTCATCGTTGCAGGCCAATCCGCGCGAGCTGCGTCCTATGCAGGCATTTCAAAGCCTATGGCCATCTGGGTGGCGTTCCTGTTCAGTGGTGGTGCAGCGGGACTTGCGGGCGCAGTTGAGGTGTCGGGGTCTCTTGGGCAGTTGCAGGCAGGTTGGGTGCCCGGCTATGGGTTCACCGCGATCGTGGCCGCCTACCTGGGCCGATTGAAGCCGGCATCGATCGCCGTCTCAGCAGTGCTTCTTGCTCTGGTTGACATCGGCAGCCTTAACCTGCAAATGGAGCTTGGGCTACCCAGTGCGCTGAGCTATTTGATTCAAGGGGTACTTCTGCTGAGCATCTTGGGTATGGACCTGCTCGTGCGCTATGAGCTTCAGCGCAAGGCTCAAGTCAACCGCCCTATCGGGGCACAAGGAGTGTGAACATGGCAGGACATGATGTCGTGGGGGCGCTGCTTCAAAGTGCCGTGATTGCTGCGCTGCCGCTGATGATGGCTGGACTTGGCGAGCTCGTCAGCGAGCGAGCTGGTGTGGTCAACCTGGGGGCGGAAGGCACCATGCTGGCGGGTGCCGCGACAGGTTTCGTTGCGGTGACAGCGACGAACAACCTGTGGGCAGGGATGCTCGCGGGCTTGGTGGTGGGGTTGTTCTTGGGGGCCATTTTTGGGTTCTGTACCCTGACGCTTTACACAAGCCAGATACCCACGGGTATGGCCATCACGGCATTCGGCACTGGTCTGTCGGCCTTCATTGGGAAACTGACGCCGTCTCAACCCATCCAGCCCACGCCCAACGTCCACATCCCTTTGCTGTCCGAACTCCCTATCGTCGGGCCCGCGGTGTTTGGGCTGCCGCTCTTTGCCTATCTCGCATTGACATTGTGCGCAGCTGCGTGGTGGTTCGTGTACCGGTCGCGGGCAGGTTTGCGTCTCAGAGCGGTTGGTGACTCTCCCGTCGTGGCCCACCAGATTGGATTTCCTGTCACGAGGCTGCGATATGCCGCAGTGCTCTTTGGCGGAGCAATGTCAGGGTTGGCCGGTGCGTACTACTGCGCTGGATATGTCCTGCTTTGGCAAGAGAACATGGTGGCAGGGCGAGGGTGGATGGCCATCGCCTTGGTCCTGTTTGCAGGGTGGCGACCGATCCGGCTGGTATTCGGCGCTGTCTTCTTCGGAGCCATCACAGCCGTTCAGTTCCAGGCGCAAACCTTGGGAATAGAGTTTCCGTCACAGTTGCTGGCGGCTATTCCGTACCTTGCTACCATCGGGGTGCTTACCTACATCTCCAGCCAGAAAAAGGCCACGCAAGATATGCCGCGGTCTTTGGGGCGAACGTTCCACCCCATTGTTTCGAAGCTCGTTTGAGGTCGTATGACGAATACGAATTGCCTCGGCTGCACCATCGAAGGCTTCTCCCCATCTTTCCCTTAATGTCGGTGGTGTCTGGTCGCCGAAGGAGCGAACGGACACGCGGCCATCCTACGCGGGCTCGGGCGCTTGTGACGTCGACTGAACAAGTCATGATGGGCTTTTGACCTTGTTCGAACGGCGCCGAGCAAATGACTGCAAAGCGGCGTGTGAGTTACATCAAGGCACTGCAGCAATGTCTGCAACCGCTGGAGGCCGTGTGAAAACCCTCTCGCAGCTTTGTTATCCAGCCGGTAGAGTCCGCAGACATATTGAACAGCGAGGTCAATATGTCCAGATTCATCGAAGGTCAGGACAGGCAGCAAGTCACATTGCTGCCGGAATGCTTGGATGACTTCATCGCAGAGGACAACACGGTTCGAATTGTGGATGCCTTCATCAACGAGTTGGACCTTGCGTCTCTGGAGTTCCAGGGCTTGCAGCCGGCGTCAACCGGGCGGCCTTCGTACCACCCCTCAGTGCTGCTGAAGCTGTACCTCTACGGCTATCTCAACCGCATCCAGTCCAGCCGCAGACTGGAGCGCGAATGCCAGCGCAACGTGGAACTGATGTGGCTGACCGGCCGGCTCGCCCCTGACTTCAAGACCATTGCAGACTTCCGCCGCGACAACGGCAAAGGCATTCGCAACGTCTGCCGTCGCTTCGTGATGTTGTGCCGCGAGTTGAAGCTGTTCACCGACGCCGTTGTGGCCATCGACGGCAGCAAGTTCAAGGCTGTCAACAACCGCGAGCGCAACTTCACGCCAGGCAAGATCGAGCGACGTGAACGGGAGCTGGAGGAGAGCATCCAGCGCTACCTTGATGCCCTTGAGACTGCGGATCGAACCCAGCCCATTGAGATGCAGGCAAAGACCGAGCGTCTGCAAGGCAAGATCCAAAAGATGCGCCAGCGCTTGCAAGACCTTCAAGTCGTCAAGGCGCAACTGGAGACGCTGCCTGATCGGCAGCTCTCCCAGACGGACCCTGACGCACGTGCAATGACCACCCACAGCGCCAAGGGGACGGCCATGGTGGGCTACAACGTGCAGACAGCGGTCGACACGAAGAATCATCTGATCGTCGCCCATGAGGTCACCAACAATGGCAGCGACCGGTCACAGCTCAGTGCAATCGCAATGGCCGCGCGTGATGTGATGGGAAAGCGCCGATTGAAGGCCATTGCCGACCGCGGTTACTACAACGGTATGGAGCTCAAGACTTGTGACGACGCCGGGATTGCAGCGCTTGTACCCAAGCCCATGACATCCAATGCGAGAGCAGAGGGCCGGTTTGACAAGACAGACTTCATCTACATCGCTGATGCCGACGAATACCAGTGCCCAGCAGGCGAACGAGCCATCCACCGCTTCAGCCGAGAAGAGGCTGGACTGCAGATCAGCATCTATTGGTCCAGTGCTTGCCCTGGCTGTGCAATGAAGGCGCAATGCACAACGAGCAATTACCGACGCATCAGGAGATGGGAGCATGAGGAAGTCATGGACAGGGCCCAGCAACGGCTAGACCAGATGTCCAACGCCATGACCGTGCGCAAGAGCACCGTTGAACACGTCTTCGGAACCCTCAAGCACTGGATGGGCTGGACGCACTTCCTGACCCGAGGCATGCAGAACGTCGCAACCGAGATGAGCCTGAACGTGTTGGCGTACAACTTCAAACGCGTCCTTGCCATCTTGGGCTTTGAGGAGACCAAGAAGGCGATGCGGTTGTTGGGCGGATAGGCGCCCTTTGCAGCCGCTGAAGGCCCGATGTAAAGCCTCGAATACGCTCCAGCGTCGCCTTGCCGACGCTCAGACGACGTCAATTCGCTAAAGCCGAAAAATCTGCGGTTTGAGCGTGACTCGCCCGAACTGCCAGGGAGTTGTCACACGGCCTCGCTGC